>NZ_JBQSUZ010000008.1:0-159493 GCF_052375975.1 Halomonas sp. TP35
TGCCGAGTACCGGGAAAGCGTACTGCCCAGGGCGGTCACCAAGCGCATTGCCATTGAAGCCTCGCATGCCGACTACTGGTACAAGTATGTGGGTCTGGACGGCCGTGTGATCGGCATGACCACGTTCGGCGAATCCGCCCCCGCGAGTGAGCTGTTCAAGCACTTCGGCTTTACGGTTGAGAATATTCTTGGCACGGCAGAAGAAATGCTAAGGTAAGAAAAAAGCTGAACAACGTTCTACTCAGGGCATGGCTAGCATCACCACAAATGCCATGCCCTGATTACCAACGCTGGCTACCAATAAGCTTAATCTTCATCCTCGTCATCGCGCATCCGCGCCTGACGCTCAGCCTCTTCTTCTTTGGCGTCATCGATCACTTCCATCAACTCATCGACATTGGCGATGTGAGTATCGAAGTCAAAGTGACCGGTCAACTTACTCTCTGGATGCAACTCGCCTGCCTCATAAAGCGCCCACATCTCTTTGCCATAGTGGGTCTTTAGCAGTTCTGGCGCATAGTGGCCAAAGTAGGCGCGCATATTGTTAACGTCACGCTCAAGCATGGCAGCGGCGCTATTGTTACCAGCAGCATCCACGGCCTGGGGCAGGTCAATAATAACCGGCCCCTCGGCATCTACCAGCACGTTAAATTCCGATAAGTCGCCGTGGATCAGGCCAGCACAGAGCATGCGCACCACATCCTTGATGACTTTATCGTGATAGCGCAACGCCTGCTCGTGGGTCAGTGTTACGTCATCCAGGCGTGGCGCAACAGCGCCCTCGGCATCGGTAATCATCTCCATGAGCAGTACGCCATCCACAAAACCGAAAGGCTTGGGTACGCGTACTTCAGCCGCGGCAAGGCGATAAAGCGCATCTACTTCCGCAGTTAGCCACGCCTGCTCCTGCTCTTTTTGACCATAGCGGGTCTTCTTCGCCATGGCCCGGGCACGCCGGCTATTACGCTCTTTACGCCCTTCCTGGTACTGTACCGCCTGCTTAAAGCTGCGCTGTTTAGCCTCCTTAAATACCTTGGCACAGCGTACTTCTTCGCCACAGCGCACCACGTAAACCTGTGCTTCCTTGCCGCTCATCAACTGCGTCAGCACCTCATCGATCAGGCCGTCATCGACCAGGGGCTGTAATCGTTTGGGTGTTTTCATGGCTAGCTGCAATGGCTCCTATAGAAGTAGAAACAGTTAGAAGTAGGGACAGTTTCTGGCACTCAATAGCGAATGCGACGCACACGAAAGGCGCGCCCTTTTAGTTTGTCACGTTCGAGTTTGGCTTGGGCTTTTTGAACGGCGCTGCGCTCAACCGCGACATAAGCACTGCGGGCCAACACTTTAATTTTACCGACCTGATCGCCGCGCAGCCCGCCTTCGCTGGTCAGGGCACCCAAAATATCGCCTGGCCGCAGTTTATCCTTTTTGCCACCGGCTAATTGCAGCGTCGCCATCGGAGGTTCAAAGGGGGCTGTTTGTGTGGCTTTAGGAAGCGCTTCTGTGGTGAGCTGCTCGCTCAGAAGCTCTGCCAAGCGCCCCAGGCGATAGGTTTCTTGAGGGGTTACCAGTGTACAGGCAATGCCACTGGCACCAGCCCGCCCGGTACGCCCTACGCGGTGAACATGGACCTCTAGCTCACGGGCAATTTGATAGTTAAACACCGCATCCAATTGCGCAATATCCAGGCCACGTGCCGCCACATCGGTTGCCACCAGGATTGACGCACTTTGGTTGGCAAAGAGTATTAAAATACGATCACGGTCTTTTTGCTCTAAATCGCCGTGCAGCGCTACCGCGCTAAAACCGGCATCCACCAGGCTATCAGCTACCGCCTGAGTTTCGCGCTTGGTGTTGCAAAACACCACGCTGGTCGTCGGACGATTGACCAGCAACAGCTGTTTAAGCGCATCAAAGCGGGCATCTTCACTGGGCACTTCATAGAAGTGCTGATCAATGGTAGTGGCGTCATGCACCTCAGCCACTTTAACGCTGACAGGATCAATCATGACACCGCGCGTCATGGCCGCCAAGCCACCGGACTCCTGTTCATCAGGGAAGGTAGCGCTAAATAGCAGCGTCTGGCGATCCGCCGGGGTTTCCGCAATGATCGCGTCCAATGATGCTTGAAAGCCCATATCGAGCATACGATCCGCTTCATCCAGCACAAGCGTGCTTAGCGAACCCAGCGTCAACGAACCTTTACGCAGATGCTCTTCAATACGCCCCGGGGTACCAACAACGATATGCGCGCCATGCTCAAGCGAGCCTAACTGTGGCCCAAACGGCGCTCCGCCACACAGTGTTAACACTTTAACGTTAGCCATGGCTCGCGCCAAACGGCGCAGCTCTTCGGCCACCTGATCAGCAAGCTCACGAGTGGGGCAAAGTACCAGGCCCTGTACAGAAAATACTTCAACCCGTAGTTCAGCGAGTAGCGCCAAACCAAACGCCGCTGTTTTGCCCGAGCCTGTTTTGGCCTGTGCCAGCACATCCCGCCCGGCCAGCATGGGCGGCAGGCTTTGCGCCTGAACAGGCGTCATCTGGTGATAACCCAGCGACTCAAGGTTAGTAAGCAGCGTGGCCGGTAAGGCGAGCGACGAGAAGGAGACGTCTGACACAATAAAACCTGCAGGGCCGTTTAACGGCCAGTAAAGAGGTAACTAATACGGATGCACTTTAATGTGAAGCACCATACCAGAAAGTGCCTGCCCCTGCGTGTATCTCATACCGCTAGTGGCGCAAACTCAGCATTGCAAAGGGTTGCCAGATCATTGGGCGCCAGCTCAATTTCAAGCCCACGCCGCCCGGCGCTGACAAAAATAGTGGCAAAGCCCGCAGCCGACGCATCAATATAGGTTGCCAGGCGTTTTTTCTGCCCCAAGGGGCTTACCCCGCCCAACACATAGCCAGTGGCACGCTCGACCTCGGCAGGTACCCCCATGACGGCTTTTTTAGCTCCAGCGGCCTTGGCAATCTGCTTTAGGCCCAACTGCTGAGTGACCGGCACGATACCCACGGCAAGCGTCTTGCCGTCCAGCGTTACTACCAGGGTCTTGAATACTTGCTCGGCGGCCACCCCCAGTTTTTCAGCGGCTTCCAGGCCGTAGGACTCTGCCGCTACATCGTGCTGATATTCATGAATTTCAAACGGGATACCCGCTTTTTTGGCCGTATTAATGGCTGGTGTCATGGCGCTCTCTTGATGTTTAGTAAAGTTGGGCAGCCCTCGTGGCGCGCTCTGGAAAGCCTCTTCCTGCCTGCTACGCTAAATAGCGTAAGCGCTAAAGGGAAGTCAACCGAAAGGAGCCTTATTATGCCAGCCACATCGAAAGCTCAGCAAAAAGCCGCAGGCGCTGCTCTTTCCGCCAAACGTGGAGAAACCAAGCCCAGCGAGCTTTATGATGCTTCCAAGGATATGTACGACTCGATGAGCGAAGAGGAGCTTGAGGAGATGGCAAGCACCGAACGCAAAGACAAACCAGAGAAGAAAGGCGATTAACTGCGCTTGTAGTGCTCCGCTTTTACATCATAACGCCCGTTTCATTAAGCAGGCGTTATGATGAACACTAACGAAAGTTACAATGCTATTACCCCCGGTTTACGTGGCCACCAGGGTAATACTGGTGATAGGGCGCAAATTACGCTGCAAGCAGTGCTGCTCAACGCTCTCCACAATCTCTTCAGCATCATCGATCTGCTGCTTGTCGAGCTGGATATCCACCATCAGAAAACTGCCCACCTGCGCCAAGCGCACATCGTCACTGGCGATATCAAAATCGGCGATCTCTTCCACCATATCCTGGCGAATGCTGCCCATGGGTTCGCCAAACATCAGTTCGCGAAGCGCTCCACGTACCATGCGGATAGGCATGGGTAAAAAGTAGCCTGCAATGACCAGCACCATTACCGGGTCTGCAAACCGCGCATAACTTGCCCAAGGCGTTAACGTGAGTCCCCAGGTAAGTGCAAAACCAAGCATTACCGCCGCGCTTAACCAGGTATCCATTTGCCACTGACGCAGCTCAGCCGCCAATAAGGAGGAACGAGCAATACGGGCATAGCGCTTTAGCCACCACCAGGTCAACAAACAGCCGCTCACGTTAGCGACACCAAATAACAAAGCCAAATCAAGTGTCACCAAGCGTCCGTCCTGCGCTAGGCTCCACACGGCTGACACTAAAGAGAACAGACATACCAGCGCAATCACCACGCCTTTGAGCAGCACCGCTAGCGGCTCTACCGTTAGCCGTCCAAAGGGGTAGTGATCATCCGCGGGTTTGCGGGCATGCTGTAACGCAAGCAGTGAGAGCGAAGCGAGAACAAGGCTTAACAGCGAATATCCGCTATCGAATAAAATCGTGATAGAGCCACTGGCTAATCCGAGGACCAAGCCAGACAGCGCAAAAAAGCTTGCTGAAATAGCTGAAAATCTTAGCGCACGGCGCTCAGCAATAAAGGGGGTCACGCAGAAAACTCCGTTCTGATTTAGCAGGGTTGTAGAAAATCGTGCTGCATGGTAAGGGGTGTACTAACGTTTAACGAATCGCTCAGCGCTAAAAAAAATAGCGCTCAACCACGAGACTCCGTATGCGAGCTGAACAAGTCCAGGCGTTTGTTGAAGTTACCGAGCACGGCTCGTTTGCCGCCGCTGCGCGGCAGTCAGGCATAAAGCGCAGTACGCTAAGCGCGGCGGTCCATGCCCTGGAAGATAGCCTGGGTGTGGCGCTGTTTGAACGTTCGGGAAATAGCCTGACACTAACCGCCGTAGGTGAAAGCGTACTACCCGACTGTTACCGGCTACTAACAAGTGCCAATCGAATCAAAAAGCACTGCCACCAACATCTGCAAGGGGTTGAAAACCAACTGTGTATTGCCCGCGATGATGCGCTTCCCGAGCAGCTCTGGCGCCAGGTTATGCACGATTTGAAGCAGCAGTTCCCGCTAACCGCGGTATCGGTTTATCTTGTTCCGCCGCAGGAGCACAGCCAATTTATTCTGCGCCAAACCGTCGATATTGCGTTTGGGCTTTATACCGCCGAAGGCGTTGCCACCCATGCAGCCAATCTGGCACCTGTAAGTATGCGCTTAGTGGCCTCTCCACAGCACCCACTGAGTCGGCTGCCCAGCGTCAATCGCGATGATCTCGCCCAATACACGCAAGTCTGCTTAACCCACATTCAGGACGACAAACTGGTGAGCGAGGCGCTGTTTTCCGCGAACTACCTGGGCTTCACCATGTTTGAGGTGATCCGAGACGCGGTAATAAACGGCACGGGATGGGCGCTCCTTCCCCACCCACTGGTTAAAGAAGCATTGGAAAGTGATCAGCTCTGTTCACTGAATCACGATCTTGCCTTGGACAGCCACTATTACCGCTATGTTGAGGGTGAAAATCTGGGCGTAGTGGCCACCGCTCTCCTTAACAAAGTGGCGCGTTTTCTAGGAAATGCGCAGTAGTGGCCACTTCGGTGAAATGTATGAGTAGTCACTTCGTTGAAATATAGCAGTGGAAAAAAGCGCAATATCCTTCCACGCTATAAAAAGTGCCTCACAAGGAGATTTAAAGACACGCCAGAGGAACGACACAGGCAAGTGTCATCTAGGCGTAAGATGTAGCTGCCAGTGTCGATGTTGCCGTCAACCAAGGAGCTATCGCCCGATGGTAAGACTCGATAAGAAAGCGACAAGGCTTTATGTCCTGGACACCAATGTCCTAATCCATGACCCCGCAGCGCTCTACCACTTTGAAGAGCATGACGTGGTTATCCCCATGACTGTTCTTGAGGAACTGGATAAGCATAAAAACGGAATTCGTGAGATTGCTCGTACGGCACGTCAAGTTAGCCGTACGCTCTCTGATCTTACCAACCAGGTTACTTTTGACGAGATTCAACGCGGCATCCCCATCCCACGTATTAGCGGCGAATCTGGACGCCTGCACTTTCTCTGCTTCAACGATTTAAAGCCCTTCGACTCGATGGACGACAGTCCAGATAACCGTATTCTGGCGGAAACCTGTCGGCTGCGCGATGAGCGCCCCGATGCCTCGGTCATTCTAATTACCAAAGATATCAACCTGCGCGTAAAGGCAGCCGCGCTAAAAGTCCCTGTGGAGGATTACTTTAACGACCGGGCATTCTCAGACAGCGATGCCATGATTGAGGGTGCCCAGGTGTACGCATCGGCGGGACACAACGGCGGGGCACTTTGGGAAGCGCTGAATGTTGATGTCAGCGTTGAGCGGGTGGAGCACCAAACGTTTTATCAATTAAGTGGCGACATGCCCCGTCACTGGCACTTGGGAATGCTTGTCTCCGACAGCGAGAATGGCGCTGAGTTTGAGGCCATTATTCGTGAGCTGTCGCCCTCATCAGCGCGGTTACAACTGTTGACCAACTATCGCCACCACGCTGGCGTGTGGGGCGTTCACGCCCATGATAGCCGTCAAAACTTTACCCTGAACCTGCTGATGGACCCGGACATTGATCTGGTCACCATTGCCGGCAACGCGGGCACGGGTAAGACCTTTATGACGCTGGCCGCCGCTTTCCAGCAAACCCTGGATGCCAAGCAGTTTGAGCGCATCGTGTTTACCCGCGCACCTATTCCGATGGGCGAGGACATTGGTTTTTTGCCCGGCACCGAGGAGGAGAAGATGTCGCCGTGGATGGGAGCCTTCCACGACAATATGGATAACCTGCTGCGCAATGACGAAGGAGAGTCGACCTGGGATAATGGCGCAACACGGCAACTGATTGGCTCACGCGTGCAAATTCGCTCACCAGGCTTTATGCGAGGGCGCACCTTAAACGACACCTTTTTGATTATCGACGAAGCACAAAACTTTACACCCAAACAGCTTAAATCACTGGTTACCCGTGCCGGACGTAATACCAAAATTGTCTGTTTAGGCAACGTGGGGCAAATCGACACACCCTATCTAACCGCCAATACCTGCGGCATGGCGGCCGTGGTTGAGCGCTTCCGTGACTGGCCACACGCCGGGCATATTACGCTCAAAAGCGTTGAGCGCTCGCGCCTGGCGCTGGCGGCTGAAGAGCTTTTGTAAAAAAAGCTGTTCTAAAAAGGGCTCTTACAGAGAGGGTAACCGCCTAATACGCAAACGTACGGTAAAACCGCCAGCTAGCTACTGGCGGTTTTTTTCTTTATCACCGTTCCAAGGGCTTTCAACCCCCAGCGTATCGGCGGCAAAGGCTTCGCGCTCACCTAATGGGCGCTCTTCACCAATAGTGGTGTCTTTATAGGTCTGGCGCTCCATTTCACAGTTCACTTCTGCACCTAGCAGTACCACAAACGCAGACAACCAAAACCACATCATCAGTACAACCACGGCGCCCAATGACCCATAAAGCTCACTGAAGCTTGAAAAGTAGCGTACATAAAGTGAAAGCCCGCCTGACCCAAGTAACCATAAGGTGGTCGCCAGCAGCGTGCCATAGCTTAACCAGCGCCATTGCGCGGCACGCCGATAAGGCGCAAATCGGTACAACAGGGCAATTAAAAAGCTCATGATGATCAACAAGGCAGGCCAGCGCAGCCACTTAAACACTTTATCGAAAGGATCGTCCACCGCTAAGGCATCGACCACCACAGGCACAATCGCAATAAAGCCAAGCGATACCAGGGTCATGCCAATCAGGCCAAACGTCAGTAGCACCAACACAACACCGCGAAGAAAGAAGTTACGCCGCTCCCTTTCGCCATAAACCACATTCAGCCCCACCACGAGCACTCCCACGCCTTTGGAAGCGATATACATAGCGACCAACAGCCCTAAAAGCACCGCCATTACGTTGCCAGATTCGGCACTTTCAACCACTGTCTGAGTCTGCTGATCAATAAGGTTTGCCGCATCCGGGGGCATAAAACGGCTTATTTCATAAAGCTGCCGCCCTGCTTCCACCGGATCAAACAGTAATCCCCACAGCGATATTACTGCTGCAATGGTAGGAAATAGTGCCAGCAAAGCGTAAAACGCGACACCAGCCGCCAACATGGTAAGGCGGTCACGCTTAGCGGCGCGCAACACCCTCCATACAATATCAAGCCACCCACGGCGTGGAATCTCATCGGGCTTTTTGGCACGTCTCCCTCGGTGGTTCTGTGGACTCTCGTGACTCATGGCGACCCTTCCCAGATTAATAACAGTGCCAAAACAATGGCTAACGCCACCATCAAGCCGCTCGTATGGTGGCGCATCCAGCTTTCCATGGCCGTTAGTTGAGTTACGCGCGCCATCATCCGATTTTCAATGGCCAGAGTAATATCCACAGACGCTGCTTTAACATCGCCAAACTATTGCCCAGCAGAGCGAACCCTACCAAGGCATTTTGAACGAGCCACGCATAAGGCCACCATAAGTCGCCTGCAGGCGGAGGGCGTGTACGCCAATGGCGATCAAATGGGCAAACCAGCGCTGCCATCATAAGATACAGCGCTAATACAGCCTCGATGAGGTCTACCGACGAGATTACTGCCATTGCTATCCTTGCAGCGGCTTATAGACAAATTACTTTGCCTATCTTTTGATCACTTGTCGATGTAAGGATTACTTCAGAAGAGTACTCAACCACTGGCCAATATCGCCCACTTGCTGAGGGCAAAGTGCGTGAGCCATAGGGTACTGGCGATAGTTGGCGGTGTAGCCTTGGGCTTTTAGGCGATCAAACCCAGCCCGTCCCAAACTCTCTGCCACGATAGGGTCCAGGTTACCGTGATGCACCTCAATCGGAATTGCCTTGTTGGCGTCACTTAACTCAATTGAGTCTGCCGTGGCAAAGTAGGTCGACATTGCCAGCAACCCGCCTAACGGCAACGGAAAAGATAGCGCCGCCTGATAAGCCACTGCGCCCCCCTGAGAGAACCCTGCCACGATAATCCGCTGGCTGTCGATACCGTGATCAATCTGTTCCTGTATCAGTGCCTGAATACGCTCCGCAGAGCATTTCAGCTGTACTTCATCAACACGGCGCCCCAGGTCCATCGCCAGAATATCGTACCAGGCGGGCATCACCATGCCGCCGTTAACGGTCACCGGCAGCCGTGGTGCGTGCGGCATAATAAACCGTACGTGGGCATCTTCAGGAAGGTTAAGCGCGGGCACCAGAGGCTCGAAATCATGCCCATCGGCACCTAAGCCATGAATGATAAACACACAGGCATCGGCAGGTTGACCGTTTTGCGGCTCAATAATCAGTTCGCCCGGGTCCGTCATGATATTTATCCTTACTTAATTGAAAAAGCACACAATTAGGGCGCTTGAACGTTTAGCGCAAGCGGTGATGAAACATTAACAGACCCTAACGTAAACCGGCATTCACAGCGAATGATTACGCTTAAAAGGGCCACACGTGAGGAATCAATATGAGTGCGATGGCCCCGGTTAGCACGTTTAGGCCACCACCTACGCGCATAAAATCACTGATACGATAACCGCCGGGTCCATACACCATTAAGTTGGTTTGATAGCCAATAGGCGTTAAAAAACTGGCCGAAGCGGCAAACATTATCGCGATCACATAAGGCATTGAGTTTACGCCAAGGCTCTCGGCGGCGGCCATGACGACCGGAAAAATGATGACCGCAGCACCGTTATTAGTGACAAGCTCGGTTAGCAGCGCCACGACACAGTACGTACCTATCAATAGCAGCCAAGGGTTGCTGCCTACGACATGCAGTACGCCACCGGCAATAGCATCTGCGGCGCCCGAACTCTGAAGCGCGGCTCCTACGCCAAACGAGGCAGCAATCGTCAAAAGCACTTGGCCATCCAGCCCGCGCCGGGCAGCTTCAACCGAACAGCAGCCGCTTAAAAGCGCCAGTGCAGCGCCCAGCATCGCGGCATTTAGCATGCTCAAAACGCCGAATGCAGCCAGCAATACCGCCCCCAGCAAAATCCCCCAGGCGAGCGGTGCTTTTTCATGAACAGGCCGCGCAGAGCCATTTAGTTCACTGATCAAGAGAAAGTCTTTTGACTGACGGTGACGCTCAATAAACGGAGGACGCGCTTCCAGTAGCAGCACATCAGCGGGCTGCAGGCGTACCTGCCCCAGATTGCCGGTGACACGCTCACCGCCTCGGCAAATAGCCAGTACGGCCGCACCATAAAGCGTCCTAAAACGGCCATCTCGAATGCGCTGGCCAATGAACTGGCACTGGTTCGACACTACGGCTTCGACCAAGCGGCGCTCTTTGAACTCTTTTTCAAGGCTGGAGGTATGATCGTGCGAGGGTATTAATCCACGAATTTGCTGTAATTCAACAGCGGCATCGCTGGTGCCCACAAACACCAGCCTATCGCCACCCTTTAACTGCTCGCCAGGCCCCACAACACTCACAATATTACCGTCACGCTCGATCTCAACCAGGAACAGCTCTTGCAAGTGGCGCAGCCCAGCCTCCTCCACCGTTCGATTAACCAAAACGCCTTCTCGGTCGATCTCCATCTCAATGGTAAATTCACGCGGGTTAGCGAACGCATTGGCCAACCCCTCGCGGGCAGGTAGCAGGCGCGGCCCCAGAATCACCAGATAGGCAAGCCCTACCACGGCGACCGGCACACCCACCCAAGCAAGGTCAAACAAGCCCATGGTCACATTGGGATAACGCTCCGTCAGCAGCCCATACACCACCAGGTTGGTGCTGCTGCCAAACAAGGTAATCGTACCGCCAAGAATAGAGGCGAAACTTAACGGCATCAGCAGCCGCTGGGGGGAGCGTCGCAGCCGCCGACTCCAGCTCATAACAGCCGGTATATAGGTAGCCACTACAGGGGTGTTATTTAAAAAAGCACTTAAAGAGGCCACCGGCAGCAGTAACCGCAACAAAGCACCCCGCTCGGTTTTAGGACGCCCCAATACATAGCGAATAATAAGATCGATACCGCCTGTTTCACGGATGCTAGCCACCAGCACGTACATAAAAGCGACCGTAAACAGTCCACTGTTGGAAAAGCCACTTAACGCCTGAGCTGGCTCAATAACACCCAAGGTCATCAGTACAATGACAGCGCCAAGCAAAATGATGTCGGGCCCTAAGCGCGAGACGGTCATTAGCGGGAAGATGGTGACCACCACCGCTATCGCAATCCATGCATCCAGTGTCATAACGCGACACTCCTAACAAAAAGTAATGCGCTATTGTGACCTCAACCACATATTCTAAAAAGTTATTTTTAGAAACATTTAAATACCAAAATGGAATAAAAAATTCACACACAAAAAAAACCCGCTCGTGAGCGTAATGCTGTTCGGTTAAGGTTTGACGATGACCGAACAGCATTACCGCTTCGGCGGGGTCTTCCTATCTCAAGCCCTTGAGAATAAATAAGCGCCCTAGTAGGCAGTAGGCGATATATCCATGGTGCCACTGGAATCGATCGAAATACGGTATCGCGTTTCTTCATTCTCTCGCGCCAAGAATTCAGCCTCCTTCAGCCCTCCGCCGCAAGCGCCCCTTGACTTGGGTCCTGAAAGGCATGCAGTCGATCACTAAGGACGCGCTTAGCGGCATCTGACGATATGGGCGTTCTAACCAATCTTAGCTTTAAGGGGGGGGAGAGGCGGCGCTAGCTTGCTGGAATCAAACTTTACTCCCAAATTGGGAGGCGCTACAATATCCCATATTGGGAGGTGGCATGAGAGTCATAGCAAAGCGTACGCTGAAAGAGTTTTGGGTGCAGGGCTATGGCGATGCCGAAACCCCGCTGACCGAGTGGTATAACATGATGCTAAAGGCATCTTGGGAAACACCACAGCAACTAAAGGCTGATATTAGAACAGCAAGCATCCTGAAAGGTGGGCGCGCTGTTTTCAATATCGGCGGCAATAAGTACCGGGTAGTCCTATCCATTCGTTATGAGCAGCAAATTGCCTGGGTTCGATTCGTCGGCACCCATGCTCAGTACGATAAAGTTGATGCGGAGACAATATGATGAACATTCAGCCCATCCGTAATGATAGCGACCTTGATCGCGCTTTCGCTCGCCTAGAAGAGCTTTGGAGTGCCGCGCCAGACTCTCCTGAAGCCGATGAAATTGAAGTGCTTTCCATCCTTATTGAGAAGTACGAGGATAAGCACTATCCCATCGGCCCGTCCGACCCCATCGAAGCTATCAAATTTCGCATGGAGCAACAGGGGCTAACGCAGCGCGACCTTGAGGCTTATATCGGTTCTAGTGGCCGCGTCTCTGAAGTATTGAATCGTAAGCGCAAGCTAAGCCTGGGCATGATAAAAAGACTTCATGACGGCCTAAAAATCCCTTACGACAGTCTTATGAATCAGGTCGCCTAACCACCAGACCCCGCTTCGGCGGGATTGAATCCTTCCTGCCCATCAAAAGACTCTAACCGCATTTCTGCTGTGTCTCAAAAAGTTCAACCGTATTACAAATCCCTACGGCATCGGATATCACACCTTCATCGCCTATTTCGACCGACGTATCAGGCTGTGGTGGCCCTGGATCACTACATCCCGCCAGTAACAAAGCCGTGGCTACGCCTATCATCAACCTCACCCCATCCACCTAATCATATTTTGGTTAGAGCATCATGGGGTGGTTGGGCAGTGGATAGCAAAAAGCCCCGGCGCTAGGCTCGTAATGCTGTTCACTTAAGCGGCGCCGCCTTGCGATTTACTGGATAGCGGGTTTTGGATATTTTTACCGTCCTCGGCCTTGATGGTCGAGAACGGTCATCCAGAAAGGTGAAGAGCAGACTCTATCCATTCGACAGGGATATGCTGGGCAAAGGTGCTGAGGCTAGTGAAGGAATGTAGCTCATCAATATCGAGCAATGTCTGTTGAATAGGCACAAAAAATCCGGTATCCAATGAAGAATACCGGATTTTCTTAGAGCCTTCGGTCATCGGCAAGCCTTAACCGAACGGCATTACGCTCACGAGCGGTTTTTTCAGCATACTAACGCTTGGCGCTAGCAGCAAACATCAAATGCTGAGAATTAACCCAGAACTTTGATGTTGGAAGCCTGAAGGCCTTTCTTACCCTGAGTGACGTCGAAGGAAACCTTCTGGCCGTCTTGCAGAGTTTTGAAACCGTCAGCTTGAATTTCAGAGAAATGCGCGAACAGATCGTCGCCATTGTCGTCCGGAGAAATGAAGCCGAAACCTTTAGTGTCGTTAAACCACTTAACGGTACCAGTTGCCATGATCGAAATCCTCGATGTAGCTTAATGTAAAGCCGGGAAATACCCGAATTGCAGTGGGTAGAACAAGAAACTTTCACCAGACTCACGCTTAGGCGTTCGATACTGCTGACAACGTTCGACTTGCTAACCAACTGCGTTCAAGAATGCGCCTAACCAGGTCACACGTCAACACTATGCTTAAAAAAAAAGTTAATGCAACACATTTTCCTCCAAAACCTAATTTACTTCTTTTTCAGCAATTTTGGGGTGGCGAATGCATGTTGCTTTGCGCGATCCCCTAGCGCCCAGCACGCTCCGCAGCACACCGTAGGAAGCGCTTAAGGCAGATACGGTCATTGACGCCGAACTGTTCGACCAGGGCTCCCTTCGCCACTTAATAGCACAGGCGCCACAACTTGAAACCGACCTCCAATTAGCCCGCCTGCTGGGCCTGGTGTTCAAGCTCTTTGGTGACATCCGGGGTAAGCTTTAACGCTTGCGCCAGTTGATCCAACCAGGCGCGCTCCATGGGGTTCTGATCATCAGTCACCGCGACACTCATTAAATACATTTCCCGGGCGGCCTGGGGCGAGTCCGCTTCGCGGGCAAGCGCTTCAGCATCCAATGGAGCCTTTAGCTGCCTTTCGACCCAGTTATGCATTTCCTGGTCGGCCCCTAGCGCATCGATCTGCTCCGTAATCAGCACCTGTTCTTGCTCATCAATATGTCCGTCGGCGCGAGCCGCCATTATCATGGCCTGCAGCAGCTCGAGGCTACGCCGCTCCTGAATCTCGCCGCTTAATACATCAACACGCTCGCCTTCTGCGTCATTGCTGGTGGCGGGCTGGTTGTTAGCTGCCTGCGAATTCTGCCAGGCTTTCCAAGCCAGCATGCCAACGCCTGCAATGGCGCCATACTTAAGTGCTTTACCGCCCATACTGCGGCCACGTTTGGAGCCAACCAGCAGCCCCATAGCGCCACCGCCCAAAAGGCTTTTCATATCAAACCCACTGGAACTCCCCGTCTGGCCTGAGCGCTGATCACTACCGCCTCCGCCCAACTGACGAGACAAGCCCTCCAGCATGCCCTTCACATTGACTCCGCTGCTGCCTTTTTGGCTGCCGCCGGCCTGCTGCATAAGCTGTTGAAGAATTTTACTAGCGTTCATCCTTGTACTCCTTGGGGCTGACAGATTGTACTGACAACGTACGTGCTAACTATGTATGTACTGACAACGTACGTGCCAACTATGTACGTACTAACAACGAATGCACTCACAGATCCTATTGAGTCTAGAGGACCTACGCCGGTATAACACCCTGCACTTGTACCGTGCTTCCTTGGCGGCTGGCACGTACTTCTATACGAACCGGCATTTGCTCTTTGAGTTCGCTGACATGAGAAATAATTCCGATCATACGCCCGCCCATTTGCAGCTCGCTTAGCATCGCAATGGCTTGATCAAGGGCATCCTGGTCCAGGCTGCCAAAGCCCTCGTCAATAAATAGCGTATCGAGCTGAATGCCGCCGGCATATGCCTGCACCACGTCAGAGAGCCCTAGTGCTAGCGCCAGCGCGGCCATAAACGATTCGCCACCCGAGAGCGTCGCGACGGGTCGATTTTTACCGGTATAGGTATCAGCAACATCCAGTTCCAGGCCTGAGGCCTTATTTCCTTTAG
Organism: Halomonas sp. TP35; assembly: GCF_052375975.1. Lineage (NCBI taxonomy): Bacteria > Pseudomonadati > Pseudomonadota > Gammaproteobacteria > Oceanospirillales > Halomonadaceae > Halomonas > Halomonas sp. TP35. Next base: position 14,851 of record NZ_JBQSUZ010000008.1, read on the forward strand.
AAGGGTCTTCACGGCGCACCAACTGATAACGCCCCCGGCTCATTCGCACCAGCCGCTCGGATGCCTGGATCAGCACATCATCCAGCAGCACGCCAAGCACAAAACGCTGCAGGCTAATGCGATGCCCAGTGCGCCCATTGGCGATCTCGCTCAGCGTTCCCCACAGCCGATACTTGGCTTCAAGCTCCGCCTCGGCGGCATGGGCGGCCTTGAGCTTTTGCTGAGTGGCGGTTAGCTGTGCGATTCGCGCCGTCAAGCGCTGGTAGATTTGATCGCAAACCTGCTCATGCGCCTGCGCGGCAGTTACCTGGTCAGCCAGAGCGGTCAAATCAGGCGGCATTAGCCCCTCAAGGCGTGTCTGACTATCCTCAAGCTGACCATCCAGCTTGGCCAGCGCCTGCTGAAAGAGGGTGACGGTTTCAATAAGCGCTTGGCGCTCGGGCGCTTCCAAGCGGGCCTGAATGAAGTCAGCATCGTTGTCGAAAGCGCTACCGCTTAGCGCCAGTTGCCATTCGTTTTGGGCCACACTTAGCGCCTGAGTCGCGTCGGCGGCGCGCTGGGTAATATCTGACAGCGTGGTTTCGGCGCGGGCCAGCGCCGTTTGTGCGTGATGAGCACTCTCCTGAACAGATTGCCACGCCGCCTCAGACTGCTGAATGTCGCTTTGCACACGGCCAAGCTCTGCCTGCAGCGCCTCAAGTGACCCATGTGGCTCGGGCAACGCCCTGCGCAGCTGTTCACATTGGGCTTCCAACTGATGACACCGCTTTTGGGCGGCCTCTAACTCAGGCTGTTGTGTCTTTATCTGGGTATCCAGCGCTTTCCATTCGCTGCGCTGCTGCTCAAGTGTGCGCTCTTGGGCTGCCAACTCTCGAGTAAGCACTTGATAGCGCTCAACATGTCGCTGGCTCTCCTGGCAGGCAGCCTCCAGTGCGCTTAGTGGCTTGGCGCCCCACTCGCCCAGCGTATGACGCAAGTACTCGCTCTGCTCATCGTTATAATTAAGCTGTTGGGTCAAACGCTGCTGCAACTCTTGAGCGTGCACCAGCGCTTGGTGCGCCTGCTCATGCTCCGTGCGCGCGCGCTTCACATCCGCCTGGGTAACGGGGGGCTGCTCCTGTATCGCGGGCGCGGGGTGCTCACAGCTACCGCACACCGGGCAGGGCTGCTGGTTTTCCAGCCGAGCGGCGAGTAACGCGGCTTGGCCCTGGTGCCAATGCATCTCTTGCTCGGTGGCGCGACGCTTATAGCGCTCAACCGTTTGTTGTTGACGCTCAACATCGCTTGCCGCCTGAGCCACTTGCTCGGCCAATACAGCACGCTGAGATTCAAGCCCGGCCAGTGTTTGCCGCTGCGTGCGCAGCGCTTGGCGGCTTTTTAACACTTCATCGCAGCCTGCAAGGTGATTGCGCTCTATCTGCTCCGCTTTCAGTCTGGCGGCAAGTGCCTCGCCCTGCTCGGTGATGGTGTCGCGCTGCTGTGTTTGTTGGTCAAGCTGCTGATGCAGGCTTTGCCATGTTTGTTGCGCCTGCTGTAGCGCCTGCTCTACACCAGTGAGCGCCTGAAATTGCTCCAACGCTTGCTGTAAACGACCAGCCTGTTCACGGCGTTCCGGCAATTGCTGGTAGCGGGTTTGTGCCTGGTGTAACGCTTGCTGAGCGTGTTGATGCGTCGCCTGCTGTTTTTCAACAGCCGTTTGAGCCTGAACGCGCTCTTGCTGGGTAGCGCTTGCCGTTTGCTGCGCTGTTTGCACGCGGTGAAAGGGTTCGACCAGCGCCTGGGTTTGTTCATGGGCGCTTAGGCGCTGTTGAGCACGCTCTATTTCCGGCTGCTGGTGTAGCCGCTGGTTTTTTTCTGCGCCCAACGCCGTATGGCGGTCAAAAAGCGCCTGGCACTCCTGCCCTTTGCGCTCGGCTACCAGGGCCTGCTGGTACTGTTGCTTGGCAATGGCTAACGCCTGTTCAGCAGCCTGATGCTCTGGGACCAGCGTTTCAAGCGCTTCGATAAGTGCCGCTTCGCTCTCACTGTCGCTTGCATCCAGGATACCTTGCACACGGTGCTGGTGATCTTTCACCGCTCGGTCTATCTGGTTGGCCTGCGTGCGCAGATGCTCTTCGATGCGTTGAAAAATTTGGGTTTGAAACAGCTGGGAAAAAATCTTTTCACGATCTTTGGACTCCGCCAACAGCAGCTCCCGGAACTTGCCTTGGGGCAACACCATGACCTGGCGGAACTGGCTGGCATCCAGCCCCAGTAGTGCCTGCACTTGAGCGGTAGCATCGTTAACGCTACGCGCGACGAGGCACTGATTTTCCTTGCCTTCAGCGGTTAGCCGCCACAGCTGGGCTTCTGCGTTTTGCGTTGTCGTCCCTTCACCTCGCGCTTTAGGGCGCTCCTGCTGAGGCACGCGGCACACCCGGTAACTTTCTCCGCGCAGGTAAAAATCCAGTGTTACTTCAGTTAGCAACGTATCGGCGGCCTGGTCGCAACGCATCTGGGTGCCCGAACGTTCTTCTCCCGTGGTCTGGCCATAAAGCGCGAAGCAGATGGCGTCCAGAATCGAGCTTTTCCCGGCGCCTGTCGGGCCGTTGATCAAAAACAGCGGGCTTCTACCCAACTGAGAAAAGTTGATGGTCTCCTCGGCCGCAAAGGGGCCGAAGGCCTGCATGGTAAGTACGAGCGGCGTCATGGTTGGCCCTCTTCATCGCGGCTGAGGGAGGTGATGACATCACTCATGGCGCGCGCCTGGTCAGCGCTCATGGCATCACCGCTGGTTTGCTCGAAGAAGTCGCTGAACATATCCAGGGCATTAAAGCGCAGCCGTTCGCGATCCAGTTGCTGACGCTGCTGCGTCCCTAGCATGCCGGGCTTTTCGAGGTGCAAAACGTTAGGGTAAATAGCGCGCAGCTTGCCCATGGGGTCTAAAATAGCGTGGCGGTCGGTTAATCTGACTAACAGGTAGTCATCGGCATGGAGGTCCTCGCGCCCTTGTCTCAACAGCTCATCAAGCTCGCCTTCCAGCACGCGCACTTCGCGCTTGGGCACCAGCGGGCGATGCTCAATGCCGGTCACTCCCTCGTTACCTATATCCACAAGCGTAACGCCTTTACGCTGCCGAGCTTCTGAAAAGCTGTATTTAAGCAGCGAGCCGCTGTAGCGAATATGTTCGCCGCCGCGGTATTGCGGGCCATGCAAGTGACCAAGCGCGACATAGTCGAAGCTGTGCATGGGCTCCCAGGCAACGCTTTCTGCACCGCCGAGGGTTAACGGGCGCTCGGAATCAGATGCGCTGCCGCCATCTACAAAGCAGTGGCTCATCAGCACCGTTGGGCGGGTAGCGTGGCGCTTCTCACCAATACGCGTTAGCAAGTAGCGGTGGGCGCTATCAAAATCGCGGACCGGTTCACCGAACTGGCTGCGTACGTATTCCGGATCAGCATAGGGCACGCCAAAAATATCAATCTCAACGCCGTTAATAGCGAGCGTAACCGGGGTATCGCAGGCGCTCAAGTCAGAAAGAATATGCAGCCCGGCCTGACGCAAATGGCGTGCACCAAAGCCCAAGCGCTCGGCACCGTCGTGGTTGCCGGAAATGATGACCACTGGCAAACCACGCGCTTGGCAAAGCTCGCCCAGCACATCATCAAGCAGCGTCACGGCCGTGGCAGGCGGCACCGAGCGGTCATAGATATCGCCTGCAATCAGCACAGCATCCACGGCTTCGCGGTCAACGATCTCGATCAGTTGGTTTAGAACGTGGCGCTGGTCTTCAAGCAGTGAGATGTTGTGAAACAACCTCCCCAGGTGCCAATCGGCGGTGTGGAGTAGACGCATGGCAGGCTCAACAGCAGGTTAGGTGGTAGCATCATAACAACCTAATCTGACGGCGTTTAGCCTTTACTGGTGAGAAACACTTAGGGGGTCTTGGGCAGCTGACGTTTATGCTCGGTGCGGGTATAGGTGTCAATAATGGTGGTATACGCCTCAGCGCTGATGGCATCGCCGACCAGGAAGGCATCAATATCCACATAAGTCACGCCTAGCGCCACTTCATCCGCCAGCTGGGGTTTGAGCGTTTCAAGGTCAGCAGTAGGTTGCTTTTCAACCAACGCGGCGGGTGCGCCCAGCGCCGCACCGACGTCACGTACCTGGCGTTTGGTTAGCCCGGTGAGCGGCGCAGCGTCACAGGCACCGTCGCCATATTTGGTGAAAAAGCCCATTAGTGCTTCGGCAGCTTGATCCGTGCCGACCACCAGGCCGCTTCGTGCTCCGGCCGCTGCGTATTGCGTCACCATACGCTGGCGCGCCTTGATATTGCCCAACACAAAGTCGCGGTGAGCGTCGTCTCTAAACGTTAGCCCACCCTCTTCCAGCGCAGTCAGCAGGGCATCACTTGCCGGTTTAACGTTAACGGTCAGCACATGATCGGGGTCGATAAACGACAGCGCCTTCTGCGCATCGTCTTCATCCTGCTGAGTACCATAAGGCAGCCGCATTGCGTAAAAAGAGGCGTCAATGCCCTGCTCACGCGCCTTATTAACCGCCAGCTGCGCCAAGCGGCCGCCTACTGTGGAATCCACGCCGCCACTAATGCCCAATACCAGCGCATGCTGCCCTGTATCGATCATTTCGCGACACAAGAAATCAACGCGCTTATCAACCTCTTGCTGGGGGTCAATACGCGGCTTTACCTGTAAAACCGTTTGAATATGCGATTGGGTTGCCTGCTGATCTACCATCCTGGCCTCCTTGCGGTCGAACGTTGATCCATAGCGGATAGCGTTTTATTCAGGCTAGAGCAGAAATGTGTTTGGTTCTACTCATCTAATGGCGCGCTACCGTTCAATACATCACGGTGATATTTAGGAATGCGCTCCAATGCATAGTGCGCGGCGGCTAGGCGAACGTCGTTACGATCACCGGAAAAGCGGCGAGTCTCGGTCATCATGTAAATCTTCTGATCATGGAGAAATGCCCAGGCAAAGCATACCGTACCGACGGGAATATCATCATGCGGTTCAGGGCCTGCAATCCCGGTATTGGCGACGGTTATATTGGCATCGTTATTATTCAGTGCCCCTAATGCCATTTCTCGAGAGGTTTCTTCACTGGTAAGCCCATACGTATCAATCGTATCGAAACTGACGGACAGGTAGCGATTTTTTGCCTCAGGGGAATAAACCGCCAGCCCACAGTCAATACACTGCCCGCTACCGGGCACACGGGCCAGCTCAGAGACGATCAGCCCTGCGGTGCATGACTCGGCAGTGGCCAATTTGAGTTTTTGCTGCTGTAGATAATCAGTAATTTGCTTAAGCAATTCCATTGCGTATCTCCTGACAAATCACAATCCCTGTCGTTTTATTCTTCCCATTAAAAGGTAGCTGTTCTCGAAGAGGGCTGAAAAATCAGCCAGCAAGTTCATCATTTGTTAATAACGCGCCATTGCCCAGGGATCAAAAAAGCCCTTATCAATTGATAAGGGCTTAGCGCTGTTTCTTCCACCCATCCGTGTAGGAGCTATTCTGTAAGCGTTAGTCATGACGCTCCTCTACACTAACCAGGGCATTTGCCCTGATCATGTGACTGAGCAAGTCGGAAGGCTTTTTAACTAGAAGCTTTTTGAAAGCATAATAGCGCCGTACTTGTCCTGCTTTTCCTGGCCATCAAATTCACGTGTCCGCTGAACACCGGAAAAAACGGCTTGCCACTCATCCCAGGCAATGGCAAAACCAGCGGCCCCTTCTCCTACCCACTCTTTACGGTCAACCGAGTGACTGCTGGAAAACACGTTGCCATCCAGAGTGAGGTTATGCGCGACGTAGTAGCCTTCGACATTAGCGAACACATACCACTGCCAGCCCGTTGTACTCGTCATGCGGCCACGGTTACTGGGGTTGGGGGTAAGCGTCGGGATACCGCTGGCATCATCACCCCAGCGAACGCCATAACCCGCACTGGCGTAGGTATTGAGGTTGCCCAAGGCAACGCTGACACCGGGGCCGTGAGCCAAGCGCTTACCGGCCAGAGGCACGTTATGCCACCACTGACGGCGCATGGTTAGGTTAAGCAGCGGCTCATCCTTTAATTGATGATGCCAGCCGTTTGGGCGTTCGCTATTGGTGGCACGGTGCACCTCACGCTGAATGCTGTCAGCAAGCGATGATGGGCCTACCAGGCCGGCCTCTATATGAAGATCAGTGGCTTGCTGCCAGCGCCCTATCGGGACATCTTCATAAAGCGACATACCCGCATAGACCAGGCCTGTATAGGGGCGGTCGTCCTCAATTAGCTCAGAGCGCTCGATATCATCCGGCGTATAAATCTGGTGCACCAATCGGAAAGCAACTGAATCCGCTTGGCCTATCAAACTATCAGGCAGCGCCGTGGCTAAACGCTGGGTCCAGTTTTCCGGGCTGGGCTTAAATGCCCAATTAAGCTCGAAGCCGCTGGTAAAGTGCCCATCGTCACTGCTAATTAGACCGTCATTTTCATGTGTCACAGAAATGACGTTGTTATCTGCATTCGCCAAGGCAGGGAGTAGACTCATTGCTGCTACAAAGGGAAGCAGGCGCCAAGCAGGCAGGCAGACGTTGTACATTGCTCATCCCTTGAGTGGGGGTTAAAACCAAAGTAGCGCCCTTGAAGAGCGCTAGCAAACATTTCTGATTGTATGTAAACATGCAAAAAGATAGCAAGGAAATATTATTTGCCGAACATCAATAACAACCCCAAACCCAGGCGCAAGGCGCTGCATCTCTTCTGTTCCAAAGGTTGGTAACAGTAAGCATAGCCAATTCATATGCCCTCGATACGCGCACCATCAGTTGGCAGTACCTTGCTGTATGTATTTAAAGAAATAGCCTAGCGATCCCTTAAAAGCCATTGCGGAGTAATTTCATGCTGGCCGTTTTCATCAGTGATAAACAGCGAGCCCTCACTCACCATAACAGCCCAGTTAATGGCGCGCGGGAGGTTCTGAGCAATCACTGCCAAGGCTTCTTGAGGCAAGGTCGCTACGTGAAGGTTTTTAAGCGTTGCCACGCCTGGAAGCACTTTGTTTTCCCATATATCGGTGCGCCCGTAGGCAAGCAGCGATACGCGCTCGGCGCGCCGTGAACACCAGGTGAGGCGTTCGGCATCCGGCAAGCCTACTTCAACCCAATGCAGCACCCGCCCATCCAGGCTCTTTTCCCATAGTGCAGGTTCATCCACATCGGAAAGCCCGCGCCCAAATGCAATCGCCTCGCTGTACCACAATACATAAGCAATCAGCCGCGCACTCATCCGCTCTTCTGTTTCAGAGGGGTGGCGTGCCACGGTAAAACGTAGCGTTTCATACACCCCACGATCCAGGTCGGTAAGGTTAATATCAACTTTGTAAGGCGTCGCACTAAGGGCCATCAGAATATCCAGCGATAAATTTTGGCTAGTTTACCTGATGCGCGGCCCGATAGGCGCTAGGCATTCCGATAATCAGCCGTTAGGGTGCTGTGTTTTAACGTATCGGCTTCATGATTAGGCTCACGCCATTTTTCGTCGAGCGCTGCTTGATACCACGCCTGCATCGCTGGCAGCGTCAACAGGGACTTGGCATAAGCATTCGAAGCCTCGCTTAAAGGCAAGCCAAACGTTTGTACACGGAAGACGACAGGTGCGTAGAAGGCATCTACCGCCGTAAATTCGTCACCTGCCAGGTAAGGGCCACCAAAGCGTGAAAGGCCTTCTTGCCAAAGCCTATCCAATCGAGCGAGATCAGCTCTGAGCCCAGCAGAAACATCCTGAAGCGTGACGCGCACTCCGCAGTTCATGGGGCATTCGTTACGTAACGTGGAAAAGCCGCTATGCATTTCGGCGCTGGCCGAACGTGCCCAGGCACGTATTGTCGCCTCTTTTGGCCATACCCGAGCATGCTGCTCGGCAATGTATTCAACAATGGCCAGCGAATCCCAGACGGCCGTCTCGCCATCCACCAGGCAAGGCACAAGCCCGGAAGGCGAAAAGCGAAGAAACGTATCACGACTCGCCCCATTGCCACCCTCAAAGGCCATAACGTGCTCCTTAAAAGGGATATTAAGCGCTTTCATAAGCACCCAAGGCCGCAATGACCATGAAGAGTAATTCTTGTTGGCAATGTAGAGATCAAACATGGTTACCCCTTTTTTACGTCAAATAAGCAAGGATGGCTACGCTGGTCGCATTAGGTCGCCTTTCTTTATCCCATAAACTGCCTGTTTCATCGTCAAACAGATTCTTTTTTTTACTTTATTTAAACCAAGGTCGTGTATGCAAGAAAATATCAAGCTGTACGATGTTACCGATAACATAGTCAGCAATTAGCACTATCATTGGGAGTACTCGCATGGATGGATGGACGCAAACGTTGTCCACAGTACCGTTGCTAGGCATTGCAGCATTAGCGGTCTTATCCCTTTTAATATTGATCATCAGACTCAAGATGCATGCGTTTGTGGCGTTGATGTTGGTGAGCTTACTGACGGCGCTCGCCACGCAGATTCCAGTCAATGCGATTGTTCCCACAATGGTGGATAGCTTTGGGGGAACGCTAGGCGCTGTTGCTCTACTGGTAGGGTTAGGGGCAATGCTTGGCAAGCTTGTTGAGCATTCAGGCGGCGCCAAAGCGCTTGCCGATAAAATGATTGATCTCTTCGGTGAAAAGCGGGCGCCTTTTGCCCTCGGTATCACGTCACTGCTAATGGGCTTTCCGATATTTTTTGATGCCGGTTTGATCGTCATGCTGCCCATTATCTTTGCAGTTTCGCGTCGTCTGGGCGGCCCCATCCTTCTTTATGCCATGCCTGCTGCCGCTGCCTTTTCGGTTATGCATGTTTTCCTGCCCCCTCACCCAGGCCCGGTTACCGCATCGGAGCTTTATGAGGCAAATTTAGGGTTATTGCTGCTTGCTGGCGTGGTGATTGCATTCCCCCTTTGGTGGGTATCAGGCTATATGTGGGGGAAAATTGTCGCGAAGCGCTACCCCTTCCCTCTCGCAGACTCCCTGTTCGGTGACGTCAGCGATGACCACGTTATCAACCCGCCTTCGGTCAGCGTTGTTATCAGCATGCTGTTGCTGCCGATTGTGCTGATCTTCATGAACACCGGCTTAAACTTTCTGCGCTCAATGGGCGTTGTGGATAGTGACGCGCTATGGTTCCAACTGCTATCAGCCGTCGGCAACACGCCGGTAGCGCTGCTTATTTCAACGTTGGTGGCAATGTTAGTGCTAGGCCGCCGCCAAGGTATCGGAGGCAGTGCATTAGAAAAAGTGCTTGATTCATCCTTGGCGCCGATTTGCTCGGTAGTACTGATCACAGGCGCCGGCGGTATGTTCGGTGGCGTACTCAGGGCATCCGGCATTGGCGATGCGCTATCAAGTTCGCTCAGCGATATTGGTTTACCGATCATCCTGGCGGCCTATGTCATTGCCGTGATTATGCGCTTGGCCCAAGGCTCGGCAACTGTCGCTCTGGTAACCGCCGCCGGGCTCATGGCCCCCGCCGTGATTGGCGGTGACTTTACATCCATGCAGGTAGTGGCGATTACCCTGGCAACAGCAGCGGGCTCTGTCTTTGCGGGGCATGTCAACGACTCCGGGTTCTGGCTCGTTGGCCGCCTTTTAGGAATGGACGTCAAGACAACACTCAAGACCTGGACGGTGCAGCAGGCGCTCGAATCCGTTGTCGGCTTTATATTCGCGGTTATTATTTTCATGCTGTTTTAGGTGAGCACGATGACAAAAACACTTTTCGATATTAACGGCCGCTTGGCACTGGTAACCGGATCCTCAAGGGGGCTGGGCAATGCGCTTGCTAGGGGGCTTTCTTCCCAAGGAGCTCATGTCATTGTGCATGGGCGGGACCTGGAAAGCGTCAAGGAGGAAGCCCTCAACATCGCCCAAGAGACAGGCGCCAACGTTGAAGCCATCAGCTTTGATGTCACTGATGCCCGGGCGACTCAGCAAGCCGTAGAAGCACTTATCGATCAATTTGGCGTTCCGGATATCCTGGTCAACAATGCAGGGCTTCAACGCCGAGCGCCGTTCAATGAGTACTCTACGTCAGATTGGGATGCGCTCATCGCCACCAATCTTTCGAGCCTGTTTTACGTGTCTCGTGCGTTGACTCCAGCCATGAGTGAACGTGGCTCGGGTAAGGTCATCAACATCGGCTCGGTACAGTCCAAACTTGCCAGAGAAACCATCGCCCCCTATTCGGCAACCAAAGGCGGTGTTGCTCTGCTCACGCAGGGCATGGCTGCTGACCTCGCTCGCTTCAACATTCAGGTCAACTGCATTTCTCCTGGCTATTTCAAAACCAAAATGAATACAGCGTTATGGCAAAACCCGAGTTTTAATCAGTGGGTGGAAAAACGTACCCCAGCGCAACGCTGGGGACATTTCGACGAACTGGTGGGCACGCTGGTCTATCTCTGTTCGGATGCTTCAAGTTTCGTTTCTGGACAAAATATTTTCGTTGATGGCGGAATGACCTCGGTGGTTTAACACCTGGAAATTGCCTTTGGGGATGAAGCACCATGCAAGCATTAGTTATTCACGGTAAGCAGGATCTGCGCGAAGAAAATATTGATCTCCCAGCGCTCGCTCCCGGAAAAGTGCGCTTACGTATGTCTTTCGGTGGAATATGTGGCTCGGATCTTCATTATTATCATGAAGGTGCCAACGGTGCTTTTGTTGTTCGTGAGCCATTGATTCCAGGTCACGAAATGTCAGGAGTAGTCGATGAAGACCCAACCGGGCAATGGCCGCTTGGCACACCGGTAACACTGCACCCCGCCACATTCGGGCAAAGCCAAACCGGTATCGAAGATAAGCCCCACTTGTGGCCCAACGGAGCCTATTTGGGATCCGCGTCAACCTGGCCACATACGCAAGGGGGCATGAGTCAATTCCTTGATGTCGATGCCAGCATGTTGCGTGCATTGCCCGATACTCTGCCACTCAAACGTGCAGCCTTAGCAGAGCCACTTGCTGTGGGTCTGCATGGGATCGAAGTAGCCGGAGGTGTTGACCAAAAGCGCGTATTGGTATGTGGAGCTGGACCTATAGGTCTACTCGCTGCCGCTGCTGCACTTGCCAGGGGCGCAAAAGAGGTATGCATTACCGATATTCTTGAGGGACCGCTGTCACGTGCGAAAATACTCGGGGTTCATCGCACCATTCAGGTGGATAGGGAAGAGCTCCCCGAGGAGGCCTTTGACGTGGTGCTTGAGTGCACCGGCGTTCCCGTCTCTATCAATAATGCTATTCTCGCCGTGCGCCGCGCTGGCGTTATTGCTCAAATAGGCATGATGCCTGCCGCTCCGCAGCCCATTGCGCTTGCATCGCTGATTGCGAAAGAAGTTCAGCTTAGAGGTTGTTTCCGGTTCAATAATGAGATTGATGAAGCTATCGCGCTACTGGCAGCTAATTCAAACTTTGATCACGTTATTACGCATGTATTGCCCGCCGCCGATGCTCAACAAGCCTTTGCTATAGCCAAAGATGCGGAGGTGTCCGGCAAGGTATTGATCGAGTTATGGAAGTAACAGATCAACGATTAAGATAATTGATCCCAAAGGGGGGGTGCTACCGCCACCCCCTCAATAATTAACGGAAACCAACCGACGTACCTATCACGCCAACCTGACTAAAAGCTGGCCTTACGCTTCTCTATAAATGCGCTCATGCCCTCTTTTTGTTCCTCACCGGCAAAGCAGAGTGCAAACAGGCTGGTCTCCAGGGCCAGTGCACTATCAAGGTCCTGGTCCATCCCGTCATGAACGGCCTGCTTGGCACCGCGTACCGACTGAGGGCCATTGCCTTTTAACTGTTGGGTAAGCTCTTCGACATAACTTTCAAGCTCTGCCTGAGGCATTACACGGTTAACCAGACCGATGCGTAGCGCTTCTTTCGCGTCTATCTTGCGCCCTGTCGTCACAAGATCAATCGCCATGGCTGGGCCTACGCGGCGTGGTAAGCGTTGCGTACCACCAAAGCCTGGGATGACACCCAACAGAACTTCGGGCTGGCCGAATACCGCGTTGTCGCTGGCTACTGCCCAGTCGCAGGCCAGTGCCAGTTCGCAGCCGCCGCCAAGGCAAAACCCGTTCACAAGGGCGACCACCGGCACCGGAAGCGTTTCAAGTCGTTGAATGGTTCGTAACGCCTGGCTTGCAAAGGCGCGCGCTTCTTCCGGCGTTTTATCACGCATTTCGGTGATATCCGCTCCAGCGACAAAGGACTTTTCACCGGCGCCAGTAATTAATACGGCGCGTAGGTTTGTCTGATTTTCAAGCTCAGTAAGGTGGGTCTCTAGCGCAGAAAGCACATCGCTATTTAACGCATTCAACGCCTTGGGGCGGTTGATGGTCAGGCGGACAATCCCCTCGCTATCGACCTTTTCAATAACTGATTCGCTCATATTGGCTCCTTCATTGTTATGGTGGCTTACATCGTTATGACGGCTTAACTAGCCTGCCTTGCAACCCTAGCGAACGCTTGGTTGGGGGGCAATCACTTCTTCCCTCCCCCTCCAGATAAACAGTCGCCGCCTCCAAGGGCGGCGATTGTTGCAATAAGGCGATTAGCCAATCTCGAAATCACTCAGGCATTGAATGCCTGCGTCAATTACCGCCCGCTGGGCACGCCCTACAGGGAGCCACTGGGTGATCACAAACTGTGCGCTTAGGAGTTTTGCCTTATAGAAGGAGTCTGTTGTGCCCTGCCCAATGGCCGCCTGCGCACTGAGTGCCGCTTGCCCCATTTGCCAGGCGCATAACACATGGCCTGCCAGGTTTAGCAACGGGGTCGCATAACCCTGTACGGCATCGGGCCCTTTTTCCGGGTCTTTGCCCTGCTCAAGTACCTGCTGCTTAGCAGCGCTTAAATCCTCAAGCCCGGCAGCCAGCGCCTGCCCCAAATGAGCCAACGCAGGTTCAGCCTTGAGACGTTCAACCGTGTCGGCTACCTCGTTTAGCAGGCTGGAAAACGCTTCGCCATTATCACGCTGTAACTTGCGTCCTGCTAAATCCAGCGCCTGAATGCCGTTAGTGCCTTCATAAATGGGTGCGATGCGTGCATCACGCAGCAGCTGTGCCGCGCCGGTTTCTTCGATATATCCCATCCCGCCGTGCACCTGGATACCTAACGAGGCGATCTCTACCGCTTGATCCGTCGAAAAGCTTTTTACCACAGGAATCAGGATATCCACGCGGGCCTGTGCCGCCTGGCGCTCACTCTCGTTTTCAGCATGGCGGGCGGTGTCCAGCTGTGCTGCACAGTACAGCGCTAACGCACGCAGCGCATCGGTGCGTGCACGCATGGAAAGCAGCATGCGCCGCACGTCGAGATGCTCACTGATGGAGCACTCTTTACCGCCTCGCGCTGCCGACAAACGACCCTGATGGCGCTCTTTTGCGTAGGCAAACGCGTGCTGGCAGGCGCGTTCGGCCACGCCAATCCCTTGGATACCCACTTTATGACGCGCCTCGTTCATCATGGTGAACATGTGATTCAGGCCGCGCCCCTCTTCACCCACCAGATAACCAATTGCCCCACCCTTCTCGCCAAAACTTAACGAACAAGTCGGTGAACCGTGGATACCCAGCTTGTGCTCAATGGCGGTGCATAAAACGTCGTTACGCTCGCCCAGGGTGCCATCATCATTGACGAGAAATTGGGGCACCAGAAACAGCGAGATGCCTTTATTACCTTCAGGCGCATCAGGTTTACGCGCCAGCACAAAATGAATGATATTTTCAGCGGCGTCGTGCTCACCCCAGGTAATATAGATTTTCTGGCCACTTATCCGGTAATGATCACCTTCAGGTACTGCCTTGGTACGCACTTTAGAAAGATCCGACCCTGCCTGGGGTTCGGTCAGGTTCATGGTGCCTGTCCAGATCCCTTCTACCAGATTGGGTAAATACGTCGCTTTCAGCGGCTCGCTGCCATGATGGGCCAATGCTTCAATGGCGCCAGCGGTTAACATGGGACAAAGCCCTAACGCCATATTGGCACCGTGGAGCATTTCCTGAACGGCACTGGCCACCACTTCAGGCAAGTTCTGCCCACCTAACGCTTCCGATACGCCGATGCCGTTCCAGCCGCCTTCTACATACGCCTGGTAGGCCGCCGCGAACCCGTCAGGCGTCGTTACTCGCCCATCCGGATAATGTTTGGCGCCTTGATAATCACCGGTAGCATTTAGCGGCCCCCACACGTCACCCGCAAGCTTGGCGGCTTCATCCAGCACCGCCTCAACAACGTCGGGTGTTGTCTCTGTAAAATTGGACAGCGTCAGCGAGTGATGCCCGAGCAGTTCTTCGAGCACAAAACGCAAATCGCGTACCGGCGCGACGTAGTGATTCATGGCAAAACCTCGATGTAGAAATAAAACAGTCGTTTGTTATAAACCGTTATATTCGATAGTAGTTTCCTGCCTATCGTTACACCATTAGCCCAACGTCTCACCTCTTTACGATACAGACCCGCTACCAAATTACTTACGCGTACCTAACTGTTCCACATCGTCATAGTAGGCAATTCGGGTTTCTTCCTCGGCGGGCGGGCCGACTACGGGTTCCGCTACGTCCACGTTTGGTACTGCATCCGACAAGTCTTCCAGATGCTCGTGCTCAAGCGCCCCTTGGACAAGCTCCTCGGTAACCACAAGCTCTGCCCCGGCCGCAGTCATGGGCGTAGTAGCGGTAAACGGCGCCACCGGCATCGGGGCGGGGCGCACGCTGCGCCGCCAGGCAAAAAAGAGCAGGAAGAACAGGCTGAGCCCACCAAATGCCCAGAACAACCCGGCATCGCCCACTGCTGTCATAACGGGTGAGATCATCAGCGGGCTTAAGGTTGCCCCGATAGAGTTAATCAGCAAAAGTCCTTGGCTCATACGTACAAGCGCCCCGGCGGGTGCTCGGTCGGCAGCATGACTGACGGCCACGGGGTAGAACGCAAATACTCCACCGCCCAGCAAAAACAGTAATACCGCCAGCAGCGGCGTGGAGAGCGGTAGCCAAAGAATTGCCGCCGACACCAGCACACAAAAACCACTGATCCCGATAAGTACCATTTGGCGGTCGTGACGGTCTGACCAGCGCCCAATTGGATACTGCAGCAGCATGGCCCCCAGCACCACCAGCGCCATCATCTGGCCGACCTGATTCACGCTCATTCCAATGCGCTGCAAATAAAGGGGCAGCAAGGTGTACGCCGCCGCGACCACCATGCCCGACCCCAAGCTACCCAGCACGCCCGTTGGGGTTAACATGATTAATCGATAAGGAGGCAGCGGTTCGGCATGCTCAATCAGAGGGGTAACACGCGGAATCATCGCCATTGGCAACACAGAAAGCGACGCCAGCATGCCGATCACCATAAACGGTGCCGTCCCGCCCATGGCATTGGTGACGCCCAGCAATAGCTGACCAATGACACCGGCGGCGTAAAGCGAAATCATGTAGAGCGCCAACAGGCGGCCACGTACTTTTTGTTCGCCTGCCGTGAGCAGCCAGCTCTCAATGACCAGATAGACGCCGACCGTTGCCCAGCCGCCAATCAAGCGCAATGCAAACCAGGCCCAAGGGTCAAAAAAGAGCCCTTGAAGAAGCACTGTCACGGCAACCAGCGAGGCGAAACTGCCATAGGCGCGAATGTGCCCAATACGCAGCAATAACCGGTCGTTAAACAAGGCGCCCAAGGCCAGGCCAATAAAGTACGCTGACGAGACAATCCCGATCACTGTCGCAGACTCGCCTGCCGCATCCAGGCGTACCGTGATCAAGGTAGCCAAAAAGCCGTTGCCAATGCCTAAAATAAACAGGCCCAACAGAGGCGCAAACGCCATAGCCAGTAATTGCCGCGACATGAAAACCTCACCTTGCCAAACACGTTGTCAAAAAAAGCGGGCGTAGCTGTTTAATAGCCGTTACCACCTTTTACACAACCATAGGCAAGAAACGGGCGCGCAATTATTGCCCTGGATAGCATAAAGTCAACGCTTTTTCATAGCCTGTTCGTATCGATTAGTGTTTTCTCAAAATTACCGTATCTTTTTCAGGAAATTCGACTGTTAGTTGATGCTGTGCGGCCCACCATTCAAAGGTTGCCTCACTGAAAAAACAGATATGGGTGGGATCATTAATATAGTGCCAGTTGGCAAATGCTGCATGAGTGGTCACTCGCTTGGTCATGATGCCCAGATAACCACCAGGGAGTAGCTGATCAACCAACTGCGCCAGTACCTTTCCGGGCATGGCTAAATGCTCAACGACCTCAGTCGCGGTTATAAAATCATAGGTTTTCTGCAAAACGGACATGTCGGACGCATAGAAAATGTCGTAGATCGCCATGGGGTGGCCACCTTCCTCGAACATCACAGACAACGTAGGGCCAGGCCCTGAACCAAAATCCAACCCTTTGGCACCTTTCGGCAGCTTGGCTAGCAACGGCGTGAACAAGCGCCCTAAAAACCGCCGGTATCCCATATCTTGCGGTGAATTTTGATGCTGGTCATACTCTGCTTTTTCATCCGCTACGCTTAAATGCTGCTCGGACGGCACAAACACCAGCCAACACGTGGCACACTGGTAATATTCACGACGATGATTTTGATGATAGAGCGAGACCTTAATTTCACCGCATAGCGGACAACATTGCATCGTCGTATTCTCTGGTTTTCGGTTTTGTATTTAAGGAAAGAGGCATGCTCTCAGGCTTGGATCATCTTGTTGTTACTGTCACAGATATGGGTCGCGCGGTTGATTTTTACTCGCGAGTTCTAGGGCTAGACGTACGCTATCGTGATGCCCAACGGGTAGATTTAATGCTGGGCGATACCGCCCTACGACTCCATCAAACCGACACCGACATCGAGCCTATTTCTGCAACCCCTACGCCCGGCAGCCTGGATTTATGCCTACGCTGTCAATTGCCGCTGGATGAGTTCAAGCAGCATCTAGACGTGCTGGGCATTGAGGTTGAACTTGGCCCGGTGGCTCGCCAGGGCGCCAATGGCGCGATCGAGTCCGTTTATCTGCGCGACCCCGATGGTAACCTTTTGGAAATTTGCCGCCCGGCTCGCTAATTTTACCGTCAGTATCTTGCAGGCCAGTGACTAATGCTTAGCGGCGTCGTGCAAGGTATTATAGTGCGTTAAGAGCCTTCGCTTTATTGCCTCATCCGTATTAAAGGTAAAAAGACATGCAAGATAACCGTCATGACTCGCCGATTGAAGGCGAAATTATTTCAGAACACTCCACCGTCGAGCCAAGCAAGCAGCACGACACCACAATGGCCATGGTGGTTTATGCGCTTTATCTGGCAAGCTTTGTTGTCGGCTTCACCTCAGTGGTAGGCGTCATCATTGCCTATGTCTATCAAGGCAAAGGCCCGGCTTGGCTGGACGAACACTACCGCTATCAGGTTCGCACCTTCTGGATTGGCTTGCTGTACGCAAGCATTAGCTTCCTGCTTACCTTTGTACTGATCGGCTTCCCCCTTTTATTCGCGCTGGCGGTTTGGTTTATTGTTCGCTGCGTTAAAGGGTTTAAGGGCTTACAGGATAAACGTGCTCCGAGTAATGTGGACAGCTGGTTAATCTAACGAATGACGGAACATGCAACGACATCAGACAAGCGACTCTCCCGAGCCACGGCGATTGCGTGGCTTTGGCGAAGGCTTTCGCGCTGGCCCCTGCCGCGCCTGTGGCGTTTTGCCTCCACGCTTGGTCCTCTCGTTTACTGCTTTAGCCGCCGTGAGCGAAACGTCACCGATATTAATCTTAAGGTGGTATACCCCGCGCTTGACCAGCGTAAGCGCAGGGCGCTCGCTAAACAGAGCCTTCGTCACTCCACCGCCACCATGATGGAGCTGGGCTATGCCTGGATGGCGGAGCCTGATCGCGTTGAAGCAAGTATTGTTGAAGTGCATGGCCGCGACAAGCTGGACAGCGCACGCGCGCAGGGCCGTGGTGTTATTGTTCTGGCGCCGCATTTTGGTAACTGGGAAGTGTTGAATTTCTGGCTTTCCAGCCATTTCCCTTTCACCGCTATGTACGAGCCTCCCAAAATAACCAACCTTGAGCCGATTATTCGCCATGGCCGCGAACGGATGGGCGCGCAGTTAGTGCCCACTAACCCGCGGGGCGTTGCAGCACTGCTTAAAGCACTTAAGCGCAGCGAGGCCATTGGCATTCTGCCTGACCAGGAACCCGACTGGGGCAGCGGCGTCTTTGCGCCGTTTTATTCACGCGATGCGTATACCGCCACACTACTCCCCAAACTGGTGGCGCGCACCCAAGCACGCGTTGTCACAGGCGTTGCCCTGCGCCTGCCTGGCCGCGGCTTTGCTATCCATTTTCTGGACGCCGACGAGCGGGTGTATAGTGCTGACGAAACAGAGTCTGCGAGCGGGGTTAACGCCAGTGTCGAAGCGTCAATTGCGCTGGAACCCGCCCAGTACCAGTGGGAATACAAGCGCTACCGCAAAGTCATCGAAGAGCAGCAGCAAAACCCCAACGCCAACGACTTCCGGCTTTACTAAACTCTTCCTGAGAGGTGCTGATAGACATTATCAGCACCTACTCATCGTCATGACGTGCATAGACATCATCGAGTCTTTCGATATCGTCTTCCCCCAGATAGGCACCCGACTGAACCTCAATCAGCTCTAACGGGATTTTACCGGAGTTCTCTAAGCGGTGGAGTGTGCCAATCGGAATATAGGTCGATTGATTTTCACTGACTAAAAAGCTGCGCGCTCCCACGGTTACCTGTGCCGTTCCGCTCACCACGACCCAATGCTCGGCGCGATGATGGTGGCGTTGAAGGGAGAGTCGGCCGCCGGGTTTCACTGTAATATGCTTAACCTGATAGCGCTCACCACTATCAATTGCTTGAAAGTCACCCCAGGGGCGATGTACCTGGGGCGTTGACTGAAGCTCGCGGCGCCCTTTGCTGGCTAACACCGCCACTAATTGTTTTATTTGCTGGGCCTGGTCCCGGTGCGCCACCAGCACGCTGTCAGAGGTTTCAATCACAATCAAGTCGTTAACACCCAGCGTGGTCACCAACCGGTGTTCGGCCATCACGAGTGAATTCGTGGTCGAATGCAAAAGCGCATCACCTTGCACCACGTTTCCCGCTTCATCAGCTGCGGCCATCTCCCAAAGCGCATCGAAACTGCCTACATCGCTCCATTGAGCATCAAATGGGATGACGGCCGCAAAACGGCAGTGCTCCATGACGGCATAATCAATCGAATTGGAGGGGCAGCGCTGAAACGGCGCCTCGGCGAGCCTTAGAAAATCCAGATCGCTGTGAGCGCCATCAACAGCGGCCTGGCAGGCAGACAGCATCTCGGGCTGGAGGTCCGCTAGCTGCTCAAGATATGTCGAAGCGCGTAACAAAAACATGCCGCTGTTCCAAAGCGTATCGCCTTTTTCAAGCAGTTGAGCGGCGCGTTCGGCATCTGGTTTTTCAATAAACGAGGTGAGCTGATACCCCCTCTTCAACACGTCACCACAGGCGATATAGCCGTATCCCGTTTCAGGATGCGTAGGCACAACGCCAAAGGTGACTAAATAGCCCTGCTCTGCCAAGGGCACGGCCCACTCGACGCTTTGTTGAAAAGCGCTCACATCGCCAATGACATGATCCGCCGGCAAGACCAACAACAACGGATCGTCTCCTGCGGCCTTGGCTAACAACGCCGCACAGGCAATCGCAGGCGCCGTATTACGCCCTTCTGGTTCTAGCACAATACGCCCCGCCTGGTTCGCTTCACGCAATTGCTCAGCCATAAGGAACCGGTGCGCCTGATGGCCCATAATAAACGGCGGTGTCGTACTTATCCCCTCCAGGCGATCCAGCGTTTGCTGAAGCAGGCTCTTCGACGAGGTTAAGCGCAAAAACTGTTTGGGCATTTGCTCGCGTGAAAGCGGCCACAGCCGTGTGCCGCTTCCCCCGCATAGAATCACCGGCTGAATCATAGTCTCGTCCTTGTAGGCAAAGCGTTACCAGCTGCCAAATGCTTCCCGTAACCAGTGGCGAAGCTGGCTCATTCGCGCAGCCTTTTCAGGGTTATCCAATGACGGCAGCGTGCCCTCCACAAATCCATACGTGCGAAAAGGCGCCAATAACGCTGGGTCACCGCTAATAATATGCACCGGCACTGCCGCACTGGCATCGTCACCGGTAATAAGCGGTGCTGGCTGATGATCGCCAAGCACAATCAGCAACGTTTTATCGTCTACCACGCGCTCCGCCCAACGTCCGATCACCTCTACAGCGTAGTCGACAGACCAAGCGTAATGGTCTCGTATCCGCTCAACATCCTGCCAGACCACCTCCGGTGGGTCACCAGCGTGCTCCCAAGGCGCAAAAATAGCGCCATCGCCTATCGTTTCCCAGTCATCAATCACCGGCAAAATAGGCGTCCAGGGGGCATGGCTTGAAATCAGCGCCATTTGAGCAAATACGGGCGTATTACCCAGCAAATGGCGCTGCGTATAATCAAGCGTGAACTGGTCAGGCATCGTGACCCAATGTAATGCGGGGCCTGCATAATCGATATCTTTAGCGGCAACGATAGTGTCAAAGCCATACGCTTCACCTTCCGGCCAGGCAAGCGTAATCGCGGGCATAATACTCAACGTCTGTTGCCCGGTTGCCTTAAAGTCATCAATGAGCGTTGCGTTTTCACTGTTAAGCATCAGCCGGTACCAAAGCTGATTATCAATCCAGCGACCGCTGAGTAACGTGGCATGTGCCAGCCAGGATTGTCCTCCCCGGATAGGCGCTTGCAGCAACCCCGACACCACGTGAAGATTTTGCGCTGCCAAGCGGTGCTCCATGGCTGCCAGCGTCGGCAACAATATATCGCTATAGCGAACATCATTGAGCGCGGACACGCCATAAGATTCAACGAAGGCGACAAGCACGTTGACCTCTTCAAGGCCTGGCAACGGCTGGGCTTCAAGCGACACCGAATCAAGCTGCTCAGCGAAGTCCAGCTGTGCCTGATGGGTCACGCGTATTTGCTGCCACTGAAAACGCGTTGACTCCACGGCGGGCAGTGTGGAGAGACGAGATAATGGCTTGCCAACATTATCCGCGATGGCCAGGCCCGCGGCCAAAAGTAAAACACCTAGCGCCACTTTTCCCTTAAAGCGATCCAGCCCCCAGGAAAGCGCCGGAAGCAGCACGTAAAGAAGCCCCCACAAAATGCCCATTAGCCCAGCTGCGCCTGCAAGCATCGCGCAAAATGCCCATATTTGGCCTACATTACCTACTAACAAGTGAAAGATTGAGCGCAACAAAGGCAGGTCTAAATATACGTTAAGCGGGCGTCCAAATGCCGTATAAGTGGTGGCATTACCCAGGTTAGCAGCGGTGACTAACACCACCCAACCCGCTATGGCCACGCCAAGAACGCGGCGACCATAGCCAACGGGGAGCAATAACATGAGCGGCACGATGACCCACGCCTCCCAAGCGATAAGCGGTTGGCCTAGCGTGCCAACGTGCCACCATAAAGGCGCAACAAGGAGGATATTAAGAGCGAAAGCACCTATAAATAGTCGCAACATAGCATGCTCTTGGTTCTCTCAGCATAGCCATGTTAACGACCATACGTTAAATGAACGGTGTGCATAAAGGATTTAGTGTACAAAATTTGTTCAAACATGCTGATAGTGATGTTAGCTCACCCTGTTTTAGTCAGCCGTCGAAAGGAACTCGCCTATGCGCTGTACGACGTTGAAGAGCCCGGAGATCGGAAAGTGGATATTACTGCTTGGCTGCTTTACGGCATTGCCAGCCAGTGCCCACACAGATGACCATTTCAATGCGGTCATTGAGCAGGCTAAACAGCTTGCTGAACAGGCGTATCAAGCGCCTGAAGAATCACTACCCTCGGCCCTAAAAGAGATTGATTACGACACCTATCGACAAATCCGCTTTTCGCCCGACCAGGCCTACTGGCGTGATGAAAGCCCCTTCAATTTACAGTTATTTCATAGCGGATTTATTTTTCAAACGCCTATCACGCTGAATATCATTGAGGGCGATGACGTTACTCCGCTGCCCTTCTCCAGCGATGATTTTCAGTACGATGACAATGCTGAGGCGCTTCTTGAGCAGGATTTAACCGGCAGTGGCCATGCCGGATTTCGGCTGCACTATCCCCTCAACAATGACGATTACGCGGATGAGTTCGCGGTCTTTTTAGGCGCCAGCTATTTCCGTTTGGTGGGCCAGGACCAAACCTACGGATTATCAACGCGAGGATTAGCGATCGACACAGCGTCATCTGAAAAGGAAGAGTTTCCAGCCTTTCGGGAGTTTTGGCTATATAAGCCAGGCGAAGATGCCGATGAAATCACGCTGCTCGCGCTGCTCGACAGTCCATCGTTAAGCGGTGCTTACCGAATAACACTGCGTCCTGGTGAGCAAACCAATGCCGAGGTAGAAGCCGAGCTATTTGCCCGTCACGATGTCGCCAAGCTAGGTATAGCCCCGCTTACCAGCATGTACACGTTTAGCGAGTCTAGCCATGAAAGGTTTGATGATTTTCGGCCGCAGGTACACGACTCTGACGGATTATTGATACATACAGGCGCTGGTGAATGGATTTGGCGCCCGCTCAGCAACCCTCAAGAGACACATATTTCAAGCTTTGTGGATAACGCCCCCCACGGTTTTGGGCTGATGCAGCGTGAGCGTGACTTTAGCCGCTATTTGGATATGGAAGCGCATTACCATCAACGGCCCAGCCAATGGGTAGCGCCTATTGATGCATGGGGCGCAGGTCATGTTGAACTAGTAGAAATACCCACTCCGGATGAAACCCACGACAATATTGTTGCCTATTGGGTCGACGATGAGCCGCTTAACGCTGGGGACTCACGCCACCTTCACTATCATACCCACACACTCAATGATGCCCAGGACCACGACGTAGGCCGAGTCATTCGCACCCGTCATGGCAAGGCCACCATTGAGGGGAGCGCCAGTGAAGGCGCTACATTAGAGCGCCAGTTTGTTGTCGATTTTCAAGGCGGTGCGCTTGACGACATTGCCCCAGACCAACCCGTCAAGCTCGACATTAGCACCCAAACCGGCAACGTCACGCAGCCCCATGTTATGTCGCTCCCCGATAACATGTGGCGCGCCAGCTTTCGAGTTCCGCCGACAACTGAACCAAGTGATATCCGCCTGCGTTTAATGCTCAACAACCAGCCCATTAGCGAAACCTGGAACTATGTGTGGTATCCCGATGCGTAAATCTATTGAACTTACCCCGTTGATTCCGTGGTTGGCCTTTCGTCGCGCATTGCTGACCGTGCTCGTCATCAGTTCCAGCATTGCTGGCTGTGTGGTGATGTTCAAGGTTATTTCCTTTTTGGAAATAGGCTGGCAAATCACCATGTTGGTACTGTTTGCACTAACGTTTAGCTGGATCGCCTTGGCGTTTTGGGGCGCTGTGTTCGGTTTTATTGTGTGCGCCCTGCGGCTAGATCCCTTAAGCCTGCGTCGGCAAGTGCCGCTTTCGCCTAACGGCAATTTACTGGTGAGTAAAACAGCGCTGGTCATGCCGATTTATGCAGAACCTCCCATCCCCACTATTGCAGGCCTCGAAGCGACCTGTCGCTCGCTAATTGAGCAGGCACACACCTCCTCGAACCGTCCTGAGACGCTCTTAAGCGAACACTTCGACGTCTTTATTCTGAGTGATACGCAGGACCTCAACAAAGCCCAGGAAGAGGCCGCCCACGTGGCAGCACTTCAGCAGCGCCTTGCCGGCCAATTGGCGGTTCACTACCGTCGCCGAGAGAACAACCATGAGCGTAAGGCAGGTAATATTGCCGATTTTTGCTGCCGCTGGGGACGCCGCTACGACTATATGGTGGTTCTGGATGCGGATAGCCTGATGAGTGGCGAGACGCTGTTAACGCTTGTTCACCGTATGCAGCGCGAGCCCGGTGTCGGCTTGATTCAAACCGTTCCGATTCCAGTTGGCCAACGCACGCTGTTTGGCCTTTTCACGCAGTTTGCCTCTGCACTTTACAGCCCGATGCTGGCCGCAGGCCAAAGCTTCTGGCAAGGCGATGCTGCCAACTACTGGGGGCATAACGCCATTGTGCGCACGCGCGCCTTTATGGCCAGCGCAGGCTTGCCTACCATTCCCGGCAAACCGCCGCTTGGCGGGGAAATTCTTAGCCACGATTTCGTTGAAGCCGCACTGTTAAAAAGAAGTGGCTGGCAGGTACTTCTTGATACCACGGCCACCACCGCCGTTTCACGCCATGACCCGTATGCCAGCGCCTCGCATAACAGCTTTGAGGCCATGCCCAGCAATATGCTCGACTTTGCCAAGCGTGATCGTCGTTGGCTGCAAGGAAATTTACAGCATCTACGTTTGCTAACGGGCGCGGGCTTTCACCCAATCAGTCGGCTACATTTTTTCTTCGGCGCCTTTGCCTATTTATCATCGCTTGTGTGGCTCGCTTTGCTGTTGTGTACGAGCCTCCTGGTCGGCTACCAGGCGATTGATGAGCCGACAGAGCAGATGCTGTCCAAATCATTATCAGTAGGGCTACTGACTGTTACCCTGGGGATGCTGCTGGCACCCAAGTTTCTGGGGTTTTTACTAGCACTCGGACAGTGTCCTCATGCTTTTGGTGGCAGGCTTAAGCTATTCGCCAGCATGGTATTGGAAATACTCTTTGCCGCGTTGATTGCTCCCTTGATGATGGCATGGCACAGCCTGTTTATTATCACCGTGCTGCTAGGACGCTCTATTGAGTGGCAAACCCAACCCCGAGGCGAGCGCTCTTTACCATGGGGAGAAGTGTGGCAGCATGCTGGCTGGATGACGTTATGTGGCCTTGCCTGGGCGGGAGCTGTCATGCTGTTTTCCGCCTCAGCCTTTGGATGGCTATCGCCGGTATGGCTGGGCCTGCTGTTAGCTGTGCCGATCATCAAGTACTCCAGTAGCAGCACGTGGGGTGGCGTTATCAATCAGCGCTTAGGGCTGCTGCAAACGCCTAGCACGAGTTTGAGCCCACCTTTGCTGGATGAATTTAACGCCCTTATGTCGCGTGACAGTTCAACCTTGCCTGCCATGGCCGATGGGTCCCCGTATGTTCTTAATGCGCTGCCTTCTGAATTGTCTGGCGAGATGCCACCTCAGTCGCTAAACCAGTTCAGCATCCAGGCGCTGTCGTCCCCGGCTACCCAGACGAAGGAGCCCCATTAATGCTTGGCCAGCTAGCACATCGGCTAAGCAGCTCGATGCTGGTTTAACGCAGCCTGTGGTTCGCTGCAGGTGCAGATGGCCTGCCCTCGGGCGACCTGTATGCCTGCCGAGTGGAGCATCCCCTACTGGCGCGTACCCGTAGTGGGTGATGACGTGTTGCAGCTTTTCAAACGTTAATTTTCGACCTAACCTGCCAACAGCGGTGTGGTTTCAAGCGCAGGCGCGCTATGGTTACCAAAACATGTTTACCAAAACGCGTTTACTAAAACATGTTTACTAAAACGTTCATCAGGACCGGTTATCACACCCTCCATACCAAGCTCCGTTACAAGGAGCTTACGCCAAGGATTCAGGATTTATGATTTACGATTGGCAAGCGCTTAGCGCTCCCGAGTTAGCGGCGGTCGCCGAGCGCGATCCTGTCGCCGTTTTAGTGCTGGGCGCGATTGAGCAGCACGGCACACACCTACCGTTAGGCACGGACCTTATTATTGGCGAAGGGCTGCAGGCTGCTATGCTGAGCGTTCTTGACCCCGCTCTAGAGGTCGTTTGCTTGCCCTCTCTTGCGGTGGGCGCAAGCGACGAGCACGCTAATTTCTCTGGCACGCTTAGCCTTCCTGCGTCGCTCGCGATTGCCACGCTTGAAGCGTATGGTAAATGCGTCGCTCAGGCGGGTATCAACCGGCTGGTACTCATCAACAGCCATGGCGGCAATAAAGCCATTATGGACCTGGCCGCACTCACCCTACGCCAGCAGTTTAATATGCGCGTCGTTAAAGCGACGTATACGCGGCTACCACCGCTTGAAGGTGCGATTGATGCTCAGGAGCTGCGTTATGGATTACACGGCGGACTGCTTGAAACCGCCATGATGCAATACCTGGCGCCAACAACCGTCAACCTGGACAACTATCAGGCTGCCCCGCTCGGCGCGTTAGAAAATTGCCGACTGGTAGGCCCGGAAGGGGCCGCCGCGTTTGCCTGGCTCGCCGAGGACTTAAGCCAGCACGGCGTGGCCGGTGATGCCCGCCAAGCCACGTCGGCATTGGGCGAGCGTCTGGTACAACATTACGCTGAACACCTGGCAACCGTGATCACGGAAACGGCTCGGCTGCCTGCTTTTTAAGCGTGTTAATTACTTACTACCCGCAATGGTCTGGTGCGTTAGCGCCCATGTCGGCCTAATACGTCGCCGAAAAGATGGCCGGCTCGATTGGCTTTTGCGCTCAGGTAGCGATGATTCTGGTCGGTGACGCTCCCATAAAGTGCTTGACGCGATACCACCTCAATCCCGCCTTCACGCAGGGCAGCGATCTTCAATGGATTATTCGTCAGTAGCTGCACTTGAGAGATCTTCAGCGCATTAAGCATGTCCACCGCCACGGCGTACTGGCGCTCGTCGTCACCAAACCCCAGCACCTGGTCAGCATCCATGGTATCCAGGCCACCATCTTGCAGAGTATACGCGCGCAACTTATTGGCAAGCCCAATGCCCCGCCCCTCTTGAGCCAGGTAAAGTAGTACACCTCCCCCCATGGCCTGAATGCCCGCCACGGCATTACGCAACTGCTCACCGCAATCGCAGCGCAGGCTGCCAAATAAATCGCCGGTCAGGCATGCAGAATGCAGGCGTAAAGGAACCGCCCCTTCCAGCGTTTCAGGCTGTCCGATCACTACCGCCACATGCTCGCGTAGCCCGTCCGGCTCGCGGAACAGCACAAAGCGACTTTCAGCAGCGTCTTCCAGCGGAATCCTGGCTTCGCTCACCCGTTTCAGCATACCCGGTGCACCGGCCAGGCACTTTGCAGCGTCTCTCGAATCAACTTCCAACAGCTTGCCTTGAGCAATTTCCTGCGCCACCGATTCAGCCGCCTGGTCACTCACATCGGCACATAGCGCGGCTGGAATTAGCAAAGCACGGCGCATGAGTGCAACCGCGCCACGCTCACCAGGTCCTGCGGGTTTAAGGCCACTTAATAAGGAATGTGCGGGTCGACTTGCCGTTTGAACCACCGCGAGCGCCTGCAAATCATCTTCGTTCACATGCTCAACCAAGGGCAAACAGGCTGCCTCCGCCGTTAGTGACATGCCCATCGCCTCCAGACGATGGCGCGTTAATACCAGAGATGGTCGCGTCCCTGCGAGTTTGGCCAGCATATCGACCGACTCAATGCCCTCTAATGCCTGTACCAGCAGACGCTTTTCCCCCGTGTTAAGCACAACCGGCAGTCCACGGCGAATATCGAAAATAGCGCGTTCAATATGATACATACAGGCCTCCTAATTGCCTGGTGCAGCGGGTAGCGTACGCTTGCGTTGAACTATACGGCCCCGCAAGATAAGACTGTTTTCTCAGCGTGGAGGCGTTATGTCCGACACTCATCACCATAGTGGCTGCTCTGGTCCTAAAACATTGTTGGAGAAGAAGGCGTCGCTGGATATAGACACGGCGTGGGCGTGGCTGCTGGCAATATGTGAAGGCCAAACAACCGAGGCGCCATTGCGGCTCGACGCTGAGGGCAACTGGCACAGTCAGAACGCTATAACACCGGCGGCCACTGACCTGCTGGACTGCCTGGTGCCGCTGGCAAGCCGCCCCCACTGGGTGATTGCCCAGTTGGGGCAAAGCCTGGATGGGCGTATTGCGACGGAGAGCGGCCACTCGCACTACGTCAACGGCCATGAGAGCCTGGTTCACCTGCACCGTCTTCGGGCTTTGGTGGATGCCGTTATCGTCGGCGCCGGTACGGTCAGTGCTGACAACCCCCAATTGACAGTGCGCCATGTCACCGGCACGCATCCCACGCGGGTAGTACTTGATCCACGCGGCCGTGTGCCCGCAGGCATTAAGCTGTTCCACACCGACTCGGCGCCCACGCTGCACATCGTGGGGCCGGATGCACCGCTGCCGACCAATTCGCGGGCTCAGCGCCGTGTACTGCCGCTTAATGCGCAGGGGCAGTTTGCCCCAAATGATGTGATCACGCTGCTTAATCAGTGTGGTTTGAAGCGCATTCTGGTGGAGGGGGGCGGCATAACGGTCTCCCGGTTTATTGAAGCAAATGTTATCGATCGCCTGCATCTTCTGGTCGCCCCACTGCTGATCGGCTCGGGCAGGCCGGGGCTTCAGATGACGCCTATCGAGACGCTTGGAAGTGCTCTGCGCCCGGCGATGCGAACATTTCGCTGTGGAGACGATACGCTGTTTGACGTGTTGCTGAGAGCCGCCACCTTCACCTGACGGCTGGGAGCGATGACGTTTATCCAGTGCTACCCAAATGCCCGGCAGGCTTGAAAGCAGTACTAGCACGCCATAAGCAAGGGATACCGCAACCCCTTGAGCAGTGGGCAGCCCCACCAGCGCCCAAGTGGCCACGGCGGCCCCTTCACGCAGCCCCCACCCGGCAACGGACAGCGGAATTAACATGGCGAATAGAAGCACCGGCGCCAATGCCAAAATTTGCGACGCCGCAAGCTCGACGCCAATTGCACGCGCCGCACAGACCATGACTATCCCATAGCTCATGACAATAACGAGCGAAGATACCAGCTGTAGGTGCCACACCCCGGGGCTAAAAAGGCCTCGCTTGATATCCACTCCCATCGAATGACACCACGCCGGTAACCGTGATGAAGGCAAGCGTACTACCCCTTGCCACACGGCCACGCCTGCAAGGCACAGCCCTCCAATAATAGTGAGGCTAACCGGCCAGCCAAGCACGGCGTGCCATAGCGGGGAAAGTAACAAGGCCACAATGGTTAAACCCACCACAGCCACCTGCCCAGAGGTGCGCTCGATAATTACCGCCCGCCATGCGCTACCCCGTGAGCCTGCTTGTTGAGCGTGCCGATGAGCGCGGCCAGCATCGCCTAAAATGCCACCAGGCAATATCTGATTCACTAACAAAGCAAGATAGTACTCCCGCAATGCATAGCTAAACCGCAGCGGAGCCCCCACTCGGTTGGCCGTCAACTGCCATCGCCACGCACTGAGCATAATTTGAACCACGCTAATCAGCAGCGCCACAACGACCCAGCCCAACGATAAGCGCTGTACCTGACCCATGATGTCACGGGGCTCTACAAATAACGCGATCGCCCCCAGCAAGCCAGCACTCATTAGCCCGCGTTGAACCCAAGGAGAGCGCCATATCCGCTGCATGTTCATCGGGCTACGCCCTTTTTTCTGGCGTTGCTAGCAGGTCACAATGCCCCACCCAAATGCCCACCTCACCGGAAGCCACCGAGTGTGTACGTCGCTCACGCCACTCACCAATGCGAGTAGCGGCCTCTGGTGCCTGTTCTGTCGCCGCTTCCGCCCAGCCATTAATGAGCGCCGTCATTAAAGGCCGATGTAAACGGTTAGCCGAACTCAACAGCCAAGGGGTAGCAACCTGTTCAACCTGATAATTCGCTTGTTCAAGCGCATTAACCAGCGTCTCGTGAGCCTGCCCGCCCAAGGCATCACCTAATCCTTTGTCGCGATGCTGATGCGCCATAAACAGCGCCTGTAGCCAGTGGTCATCATCATCGGACAACGGTTCATCATCGGCATCGGTAAAGCCCCACTCTCCGGTCACGCTAAGGGCCATTAAAAGTGCCTGGTCACGTGCCTGACAGTGCGTTACGAGCGTTTCGATCCAATCTTGAGACACAAGATCCAGCAGTGCCGATGCGGTTATCAGATCCGCATCCTGCAGAGGCACATGAACAAGCGAATCAAGCGACGTACAGAGCGTTTCTACCCGAATGCCAGCCTGGGCATTTTCCAGCTTGCCGATGCTGTCGCGGGCGTCGTTGAGTAGTTCAGCGTCATGGTCAATGAGCGTCCAGTGCTGCGGGGGCGGTAGAAAAGGCATTAGGAAACGCATATTGCTTCCTCTACCTGCCCCTAAATCGACCAGCCTCGGCGTCTGAGTGCGTTCGTTTAACCATATAGCGGCTTTTTGAGGGAGCTGCTGGCTTCTAAACGTAACGTCCGCCTCTTCACGTAGCGTGAGCCAATCGGCCTCAAACTGGCTGCCATTATGAAAAGAGGGAGCCGGGTTCAGCGCTTTAGCAAACGCAGCACCGGCATGCTGCCAATCGCTAAGCGTTTCACGTACCGCTTCTGCACCGGCTTTAAGCGACGCACGCAGCTCGGGGTCATCGCAAAAACGGCTCAGTGCTTGTGTCAGTGCCTTTACATCCCCAGGTGTTACTTTAAGGCCTGCGCCTTCCGGCAAGGTTTCATCAAGAGCGCCACCGGTCGTGGTAATGACAGGCAGGCCTCGCGCCAGCGCCTCGGTGACCACCATGCCATAGCCCTCGTACCAGGAAGGCAGTACCAGGGCATGCGCGCTTTTATACGCTTGGGTTAAGGTCGCCGCGTCGCACTCGCCGTGCAACTGCACACAAGACGCAAGCCCATGCGCTTCAATCAACTGCTCTACCCGCTCGGCAAACGCCGCATCACGTGCGCCGCCATAACAGTCACACTGCCAGTTTTTCTGGTTTAATCCCGCCAACGCCTGGACCAATACATCCTGCCCCTTACGCGGAACAAGCGTTGCCACACACACAAACCGTAACGGCTCGCCAGGTATTGGGGCGGCGTTCATTGGGACAACATCCACCCCTGGCTCGACAACACTAATGGTAGCCGCTATAGGCATGGCGTAGTGGTTTGCCAACACCTTCAACCGGCGCTCAGTAAACCGACTGGTCACGATTATTTGTGAGACTGCGGCAAGCGCCGTCATCTCGGACTGATGAAATTGCTGCTGCTCGGACTCGCTTAGCCCTTGCTCATCACCCAGCGGATGATGCACCAGTGCCGTCATCATCAACCGCTTGGCCTGCTGAACAATGATGTCCGGTAACATCCCCATGGCGAGACCATCGATCACAACGTCCGTAGCCTCGGGCAAATTGTTTAGTGCCGTAGCCAATTGCTCGGCAGCCTCCTGGTCAGCATTAGGGAAGCGGCCTGATAAGCTGATGACATCGACGGTGCGCCCTTCCTGACGCAGCGCTTCGACAATGCGTGCATCGTAGATATAGCCGCCGGTGCGCTGATCAAGCGCCCCCGCGATAATAAACGTCAGTGGTTCACTCATAGATCGCCTTCATAGCTTGCCCAGGCAATATGCGACTCATGCAGTTTGACTTCCATACGAGCGATGCCTTGCGCGGCTTTTCCCATTCGGCCTTCGCCGATGGCATCGGCCAAACGGCTGAAGATAACGCTGGCCATAAACTCGGTTGAGGTGTTTTTACCCTTAAAGGCTTCTTCGTCATCCAGATTGCGATAGTTCAGGTGCGACAACACCTCTTTGAGCGTTTCACTGGCAAGGCCGATATCAATCACTAGTCCGTCCTCATCAAGCTCCGGGCGCTGAAAGACCACATCAACAACATATGTTGCCCCATGCGTGCGCTGGGCAGGACCAAAAATGTCACCTTTAAAGCTATGCGCAATCATAAAGTGATCACGAACACATAGACGGTACATAAACGCTCCTGATAGTCAGTAGTCGTGATTAAACGCGAGAGGGATAACGAAGGCGGTGACATAACACATCACTGCCCGCAGAAAAAAGTTCGGGAGCAAGCTGGGGAAAGGCGTCAAAGTCGCTCTCGCCACTAATCAGTGCGTCTAATCGGCTATCGTTTAACAGGCTCAAGGCCAACATTAAACGGCGCTGGAAGCCCCAGCGCGGGCGCAATTTAGCAGGTAGCTGGCCCACCTGGCTGGCGCGCAGGCTAAGGCGCTGTGAATGAAACGCGCCGCCTAGGGGGATACTTACCTCCCCTTCGCCAAACCAGCTCATTTCGATAATTCGGCCTTCGTTGCCTACCTGGTTTAGCGCTTGGCGTAAGCCTTCGGGGTGGCCGCTGGCATGAATGATGCAGTCCTGATTATCGGGCGCTTGTTCGGGGGCACAAAAGGCAAGGCCTAAACGCGCGGCAAGCGCCTGGCGCTTCGGGTTAATATCAATAAGCGTGACGCTCACACCGGGGATCTGTGAACACAGGTAAGCCACCAGGGCGCCTACAACACCGGCCCCGATAACACTGACGTGCTCTCCAAGCATAAGTTCGGCGTCCCAAACGCCATTAATGGCCGTCTCCATGTTGGCGGCCAGCACGGCGCGCTGTGCCGGTATATTGTCAGGAATAGGTAATACGGCGGAAGCAGGAACGACATAGCGATCCTGATGGGGATAGAGACAAAATACCGTTTTGTTAAGCAGGTGCGCAGGCCCTTGCTCAATAACGCCGACACTACAGTAGCCATACTTGACCGGCGCGGGAAAACTACCTGCCTGAAAAGGGGCCTGCATACGTTCCACTTCGCTTTCGGGTACGCGGGCATTGAATACCAGCGACTCAGTGCCACGGCTAACGCCACTGAACAGGGCACGTACTCGTACGTCTTCCTCCCCTACGCTGGTAAGCGCCTCTTTTTTAAGCTCGCCGACCCTTGGGCGCGTTACCCAGAAGGCAGTGGCCGTATCGTTCGCCGACATGACATTTCCCTATTATTCGCGTTTTCATCCAATCAGTTGGGCGCCTCTACCGTTAATCTGGCATGGCCAACGTATGAAATTTTTGTGGCGTACCTTAAAGCTTAGCCCAGAAAAGGCACAGGTCGATGAATGCGAGCGCCAATTTCGTTTAAGAACGGTTAAAAATGTGCGTAGGTACTTTTCAGGGACATCAATACGCTATGATTAATGGGGTAGACAACCGCAGAGCCACGTACAAGAAGCGTATATATAAAACAGGCTCACCCATCAATTGACTGCGGGCGGGGTATCCGCTTTGCGAGACACAATGGTTCGAATTACCACGCTCGCTTCTAGCCATCTTTTATCGAGCCGCCTCTACAGCGCCAGCGAACTAGCGGTGGGCAGTTTGCTATTGCTGGGGTTGGGCAGCCTGCTACCCACATTGACGGTAACGGCTTTGAACTGGGGGCTAGCGTTTGGCACGTATGCGTTTATTAGCCTTTTCGTATTGATTTTCTGGTCGGGTGGCGCACTTGGCTGGGCCAACAGAATAACGTTACTGCGCGCCGTATTAGTCGCGCTGGTGGCGGGGGCGCTGGCCGACAATGTATTCACTCATTCCATTTGGCTATGGCTTGTTACCGCGACCACCGCGCTGATGCTGGATGGCGTGGACGGCTGGATAGCCAGAAAAACGCAGAGCTATAGCACGTTTGGCGCTCGTTTTGATATGGAGCTGGATGCGCTGCTTATCCTGTTGCTCTGTGTGGGGTTAATTCAACTTGAATCGTTAGGGCTGTGGGTGCTTTTGATTGGCGTTATGCGCTATTTATTTGTGGTGGCTAGCTGGCACTTTACGTGGCTTTCAGCCCCTTTATTTGCCAGCATACGCCGTAAAGTGGTGTGCGTTTGGCAAGTATCCGCCCTGCTATTGGCGCTCACCCCACTGACGCCCACGCTCGTTGCGAGCCTGTTGGCGTTTAGCGCGCTACTCTCACTTGCCTACTCCTTTGGCATCGACACCTGGTGGCTTTATCAACAGCGCCGACGCTAAGCACTTTAATGGCCTGCACGTTACTTACCCTGCTACTGATGGGCGCTATGCTTGGCATAGCGCCCAATGATTTACTCGCTAATTTGCTGCTGTAACGTATTCAATTCTTCGGTATGGCGTTCTAGCTCAAGCGTTGCCTCTTCCAGCTTAACGCGCCTTTTTTCAATGTCATCTTCTTCCCCCTCATTGAGCGCCTCTTCAAATTCCGCTTGGCGCTCTTGAACCTCTGCAAGGCTCTCTTTTACTTCATCCGTTGCATCATTTAATACACTTTCATTCGTGCAGTTATCGTCAATCGCATCTAATGCGCGCTGCAGGCCTTCTTCTCGATGCTGATTACCCTGAGCCTGCGCATGCGCTAACTGCTCACGAACATTGGCTGCCTTGCTTTCACATAAATCATCGGCGGCAGTAGCGACCGGTGGTAACAACATACCTGTCAATAAGGCAACAACACCTGCCTGAATCATGTTTTTTTTCATGTTTTTCCCTATAACAGCTCATTTGATAAATACTGACTCATCGAGGGTTAGATACACAAAATGCCAGGCAGTTCGCGGTTGTTACTCAGTTTAAACGTTGCTGACGCAATGACCAAGGGCACACCACCCGTGCGTATGGCCAATGTTGGATACCGTCTCCTGGATTAGATCACGATAAAAGCGTTACATTAACCATCAAGAAGATGCGCACAAGGACCGTAACAGTATGATCAATCTCGCCATTTACCGCCTCTTGATAGCCGCCCTGCTCATGATGGTTATACCTACCGCAAGTTATGCAGCGGCAAATGTTCAAGTGGCGGCGGCAGCCTCGCTTACCGATGCGCTTAACGAAGCTATCGCGGCCTATGAAGCGCAGCACGACGTGACCGTAACGCCCATCTATGCGTCCTCCTCCACCCTTGCCCGCCAAATTGCCAACGGTAGCCCAGCGGCGCTGTTTATTTCAGCAAACGTTGAGTGGATGGACTGGCTGGAAGCCCAAGACATTAATGTTCAAAAGCGCAGTAGTTTACTGCACAACCGCTTGGCGCTGGTTTCAGCGAGCCCTGACTTGCCCGAGCACTTTACACCAGGCGAAGACGCCCGCATCGCCACACTGCTGGGTGAGCGGGATCGACTCTCGGTCGGCGACCCGGACCATGTGCCGGCAGGCATCTACACCCAACAGGCGCTTGAAGCGCTAGGAGAATGGGAGGAACTACTCCCAAGGCTTGCGCGTGGCAACGACGTACGCGCAGCCCTTACACTGGTGGAACGCCAGGAAACGCCTGCGGGTGTTGTGTATCAAACCGACGCATTAGCCAGCCAACAAGTAAGAGTATTGGGGCTTTTCCCGCCTGAAACGCATGCGCCTATCACCTACCCGATTGCCTTGATCAACGCCGAGCAGAACGATGCAGCGGTTGCTTTACGCCAATGGCTTGAGAGCGAAGAAGCACTGAGCATCTTTGCACAGTACGGATTTGATACAGGTATGGATGCCCGGTGAGCCTTTCGCCTGCTGAGTGGGAAGTTATCCGCCTGAGCCTTTTAATCGGGCTGGCCGCCATCGCCTGGATTCTACCGCCGGGTATTGCGGTAGCCTGGTGGCTGGCGCGCTTTGAGTTTCGCGGTAAAGCGGTGGTAGATGGCTTGATTCACCTGCCACTGGTGTTACCGCCTGTAGTAGTCGGCTATTTATTGCTGGTGACGCTGGGTAGACAAGGCGTTATTGGCCAATGGCTGTATAGCACACTGGGAGTATCGCTGCCGTTTACCTGGCAAGGCGCTGCGGTCGCCAGCGGCGTAATGGCATTTCCGCTGCTGGTGCGCGCCCTCAGGCTCTCGCTTGAGGCAGTTGATCCCAAGCTTGAGGCCGCTGCCAGCACGCTGGGCGCTAGCCGATGGCGGGTATTTACCACTATTACACTGCCGCTCGCCGTGCCTGGCCTGCTAACCGGCACGGTACTCGCCTTTGCCCGGGCGCTTTCCGAGTTTGGCGCAACGATTACCTTTGCCTCCAACATTCCTGGAGAAACCCGCACCCTGCCACTGGCGCTTTACACCCTGATTCAATCCCCCGGCCAGGAATCCGCCGCCGCGCGACTATGCTTAATTGCCATTGCCATTGCGCTGGTTTCGCTGATTGCTTCTGAGTGGCTGGCCCGACGCACTCGACAACGCCTACAGGAACGCGATGGCTAACGTAACGACTACTCCTCAGGCCAGCGACCCACGACTCAAACTGCAGGTTGAACAGCAATTGGGGGATTTTCATCTTTCAGTTGCACTCAACCTGCCCGCGACAGGCGTAAGCGGCTTTTTTGGCCCCTCCGGCAGCGGAAAAACCAGCCTGCTTAGGCTGATAGCCGGGCTTGAAAGGCCAAAACAGGGCGTCATAACACTGGGCGAGCAGACCTTGCTGGATACTCGGCAAGGCATCTTCGTACCGCCGCACCGTCGGCGTATTGGCGTTGTGTTTCAAGAAGCGCGCCTGTTTCCGCACTACCGCGTGCGTGGCAATTTAACCTACGGCATGCGTAAGCCGGCCGCGCAGCGCTTTGCTGAGATAGTGGAGCTATTGGGTATCGAAGCCTTGCTGGAGCGCATGCCCGGCACGCTTTCAGGTGGTGAAGCTCGCCGTGTGGCAATTGGCCGAGCGCTACTGAGCGAGCCCCAACTACTCCTCATGGATGAGCCGCTTACCGGGCTTGATGGCGCGCGCAAAGAGGAGCTGCTGCGCTACATCACCCGGCTCACCCAGCAGGTGGATATTCCGGTGATCTACGTTAGCCATGATGCCGAAGAGATCACGGCGATTGCCGATCACTTGGTGGTAATGAAAGCCGGACAGGTTCGCGCCAGCGACAAACTAGGCGCCCTGCTCCAGCGCTTTGATCTAACCCATGAACTGGGGGGATTTGATGCGGCCTCGCTACTGCAAGGCGAAGTAGTCGCCCATGAAACCGCGTATGGCCTTACCCATTTAGCGCTTGATGACAATTATCAGCTGGTACTGCCTGGTACTTCAGCGCCGATTGGCAGCCACTTACGGGTACGTATTCTGGCCCGGGATATTGCCCTAGCGCTTACCCCACCGGCCAACACCAGTTATCGCAACCAGCTCAGCGCCACCATCACTGATTTCATCACCCTCCCTGAAGCGCCTTACACAGTGGAGCTGCGTTTAAGCATCGGCCGTTTTTTCTTACGAGCCCGGCTAACGCGTAAATCATGGGATGAGATGGGGTTAGCAAAAGGCATGCAGGTCACGGCACTCATTCGCAGCGTGTCGTTTACGGCATGTTAACTGGGCCAGGCCCGCATTTACCTTATAGGCTTTTGCGGCTAACTCACCCCATGCAGTGATAGTTAGCCAAAGCTATACTATTTTACTGAAATAAAATTTATTTTTTAACTACTTAGCTTCTATCTTTCGGTAATTGTGCTGAGCGGGATCGGTTTTGGGGTACTTGCTGACCATACGGCGTTTTTTAGCTGATATAAGCACCCTCGCTAATAACGTCTCTTATACGTAGTTAGCCGGAAAAAAGTGCCGCTCAATAAGCTCAATCAGAATATGTAATATTTTGATATGAAGCTCCTGAACCCGGTCGGCAAAATCACCTGCTGGCGTGCAAATATACACATCACTGAGTGCCTCAAGCTCAGGGCTTCGTTTACCGGATAAAATAATCACCTTAAGCCCCTGCTCTTTAGCAGTATGCGCGGCCGCTACAACATTCTTGCTGGTACCGCTGGTGCTAAGCGCCAACAAGCAGTCGCCTGATCGACCATGCGCTTCAACGTAGCGTGAAAACACCTGTTCATAGCCGAGGTCGTTACCCACACAGCTCATGTGGCCGGGGTCACTAATAGCTGCGGCACCCAGTGCTGCTCGATCTTTCCGGTAACGCCCCGTTAGCTCTTCAGCAAAGTGCATGGCATCGCACATCGAGCCACCATTACCACACGAGTAAACGCGTCCTTTTCTCTCAAAGGTATCAATCAAAATGCCTGCGGCCTGCTCAATAGTCGCCAATGCCGCTTGATTGGATAAGAGATTCTCAAGGGCAGTATGTGCTTCACGCAGGCTGAACTGAATGTGCTGAATGGACATGGTTTTCTCATGCAAAAATGTTAGATGTTGCTCCTGCTGTAGATGCTAAACCAAATAGAGCCGTTAAGACATTTTGGGTATAAACCGGTGAACCCACGGCGGCGTTTTAATATTGAATCACAGGCCAAGCCTCATGGCGCATTGTCGTGCCGATCCAGCGTCTGATGTATCAGAGTGATCGCATAAGCGGCTGTGTCATCCGCAGAGTCGTTAGCCGCCAAATCGTTGGCCGCTAAGTCGTTCACCACTGACGCCGACAGGTTATTTTGAACAGGGTTTTCTAAAGCGGGCGTCTCAAGATTATTCTCGGCCGGGTGGGAAAGCCGAGCGCGAATACCGGCGATTGCTTGCTGCTCTTTCTCATTCGGCGAAGCATGGCTAAACCGACGCTCCAGCAGATGCGCGGCGTACGCCAGGGTCGAGGCGTATTTCAAATTCTGGTAGGCCCACCGGTGCGTCGCTCCGAACGATATGAAGCTTTGCATAGGGCTTGCAGCATCAACGAAGCTCGCCCGTGCTGTATCAAGCGCGGTGACGGATGCTATCAGGCGTGAATGACGCTTCGCGTCGCCCTCTTCGGCGATAATATCCCCCAGTAGCTTTTCAAACGCGGATAGAAAGCGATCAAATGCCTGGCGTGCCTGCCCGCGAGTACTCTGCGGCAAGACGGCAAGCGAGACGATGATTCCAGCGAAGGCACCCACCAGCGTTTCTTCCAGACGCAGGACAAGCAACCCCGGCGTAAACTCCCCCAGAATTCCGTAGATGAGCGAAAGAGCGATGGTGATTAGAAACGTCATCATCGCGTAAGAGAGCATCATCAGATAAAACGCTGCAAAGATCGAGATCGTCACCAGCGGAATGGTCCAGTAGAGATTGCCATGCACCAGGGTAGCAAGCCCAATACCCACGCAAATGCCCACGGCAGTACCCAGTGCCCGATTAAGCCCACGAACGGCGACAGCACCCCGCGACTGAGTATTGGAGAAGATCAAGAAGGCCGTCATCACCGCCCAGAACCATCTTTCCGGAGACAACACGAGACCCACTGTCATGGCAATGGCGGACGCCAGTGTTACCTGAACAGCTTGCCTGAAGAATGGATTAGCCAGAAGGCTTCCGCGCGGCGATGGGGCCGCGGCAGGCACCGAGGGCGGGCGTTTGGGGGATAAAGCCGAAGAGGAAGTACCGATAGAAGCGACATCGGCACGCACTTTTACTTCAATATCCCGCAGCTCAGTGAGCTGCTTTTCAAGCACGGCAAGCTCGGGGCCGGATGTCTTATGATCAACTTTTAGTGCGTCATCTAGCACCCTTTCGATAGCAAGTCTCAGGTCAAACAGCCGCATCGCCAGTAGGTCGGCTAATTTGACATCGACTGCTTCCGGCATTGCGGGTAGATAGCTTTCGCATAAGAAAGCCGCCTCCTGCGCCCGGCGCGCAAGTTGGGTCGTTTCACGCAAGTCAATCGCCATGCCAGCCTGCAGCGAACGTGCGACCCCGACCTGCAACCGGTCTGCAGAAAGCAGGGAGGCGCGTATCGCCCGCTCAAAATCCTGAACGGGCCGTTCCGGTAGCACAAAATTGCGGACGAAATGAGCGATAAAGCCTGATAACGCTAATGAAATAGCGATATCCATTAGGTCCGTATCAGGCGCCTTCAAAAAGGCAGCGATGACACCGCACATAAAGGTGAACGCGCCGATGCCCTGCCAGCGAGCGCCAAACTGGCGTATAAATACTGCCCAAAAAATGACCCCAAGCAGCACGGCACTAATGTGAAGAATCGAGTGTTCAACTAGCGAAATCGCCGCAATGACGGCGAAGCCGCAGAGTGCGGCAAAAACGCGGGAAACAGCGCGTTTGCCAGCCGTCGCATCTTTTATCGCCACCGCTCCTTGAAGCGCAGTGAGCATCGCAACGGCATAGGCGGGTGCCGCCATGGGAAACCAGCGATGAAGAAGGAGAAGCGCCAGGCAGACAAGCCCCATCGTGAGCATTGTGCGCACAGCCAAGCGAAGCCGAACCCGGCCAGGGTCAGACGTCAAAATACTCAGCCTGAAACGGCCAAGAGCACAGGTTGCGAAATCGTAAGGTCTAATCACCATTATTGACAGGGCTCGGTTGTAAGCAATCGGGCAGAAGCGGTCAGCAAACGTCTCTTATTCACTCCAGCCACTTTTATGAAGTCGAGACGCCAGCGCTATCCATTTCTTTTCCTTGTTGAGGCGATGATATGGAACAGGAACAAAAGACGACAGACGCCTGAGCCACATCGTTATAGGACGTAATATTTGCAGGCGGCCTCTTTCCCTTACATTCCCAACATGCACTTATCATTTATGAATCGATTCTTCATCCTGACAGGTTTAGTGTCAACCCAATAACCGCCGCGCTCTTTTTCTAAAATATTAAGTTGTCTTTTCCAACAATAACTTTCAACAACAATAGCGTCATCAATAAACGAGTACGAACGATGTGCATAAAAAAAGCCCTTATCGATGGATAAGGGCTTTGATCAAAAGCGATTAAAAGAGCGCTTTAGTGACGGAAAGCTTCGGGATAGACCGTCAGATCAACCCCCCATAGCATCGGTAAAAGGAAGTATACAGCCGCCGTAATCAGGAGCATGGAGATAATATTCAGGCCGAAACCGTTACGTACCATTTCGGTGATCTTGATTTTGCCGGTTGCGAAGATAATTGCGTTGGGCGGCGTCCCCACCGGCAACATAAAGGCACAGTTGGCCGCCATGGCAGCAGGTACCATCAAAGCAAACGGGTGAATATTTAGCGCCAGCGCCAGCGATGCCAGTACCGGTAAAATCATGGTTGCCGTTGCTGTATTGGAGGTAATTTCCGTAAGAAACAGCACTATACCGGTCGCCAGCAGAATGACCAGAATGAAATTCATTCCCTGGAGCACGCTCATCTGGTTGCCAATCCAGCCAGCCAGACCTGAAGACCCGAATCCTGCCGCAATGGCCAAGCCGCCTCCAAATAGCAGTAAAATACCCCACGGTACGTCCCGCGCGATATCCCAGTTGAGCAGACAGCCGCCTTTGTTTTTGGAGGGAAGCAGGAACAGTAATATCGCAGCACTGATCGCTATCATGGCATCACTGATGCCTGGAATATTAATAATCTGGCCTTGCCATAAGAAAGAGCGCGTAATCCAGAAAAACGCTGCAAAAATGAACACCCCCAGAACGGCCTTCTCTTCAAATGAGATCTTGCCTAGCGCATCCTTTTCTTTCTTGATGAGCTCCTTACCGCCGGGAAGGTTACGAAAACTAATCGGATAAATCAGATAGGTAAGCATCAACCAACCCAACACCAGCAGCACGATAACCACCGGGAAGGCAAACATTAACCAGCTGGCAAAGGAGATTTCAACACCAAAAAGCTGATTCACGACCGCAGCTAAAATGATGTTCGGCGGTGTACCAATCAACGTGCCTAACCCACCAATAGTGCCGCCGTAACCTACACCAAAAATTAGCGCTTTACTGAACTTGTCAATTTCCTTGCTATCAACCTCGCCCCCGTTTTTACCCAGTTCCTGGCTCACCTGGTAGACGATCGCGGTGCCGATCGGCAGCATCATCATGACCGCGGCGGTATTCGACACCCACATGGAAAGAAACCCAGTGGCAGCCATAAAGCCAAACACGATACTGTTAATACTGGTGCCCAACACGGAAATAATCGTCAGTGCAATACGCTTGTGCAGGTCCCACTTTTCCATGGCCAGTGCGATCATAAACCCGCCCAGGAAAAGAAAAATAATAGGATTTCCATAAGCAGCCGTGACCGTACTTCCATCCAATGCGCCCGTAATAGGCAGCAATATAATGGGTAATAACGACGTTGCCGGGATAGGGATAGCCTCAGTAATCCACCAAACAGCGACCCACAACGTAGTTGCCAAGACCATGCGGCCTTCAAAACTTAAATCAGCAGGATGAAAAAACAGCGCAACCAAAGCAAACAGCAGCGGCCCAAGTACAAGCCCTACTGTTTGGGGCTTATTGTAGGCAGGTGGGCGTGGAGATGGCCCGCTGCCTTGGGACTGACCACTACCGGATGCGGCGGAAGGACGTGAGGTGCTGGGAGCATGCGTTGAGGGTAACGCACACATCAGCAGTTTCTTGGCTTGATCGTGGGAATACCATAGCTGGTCCCACACGGTCATCATGGCAACTCTGCGCATTATAAAAACACCGCCGTCAGGTGAGCAAAAAAGTAGATTGATAGTGAGCAACTTACCCAGACTGAGAAGGGCTCAACGATTTCGTGGCGCCCTTTATTCACTGCAATAGGACATTAGTCCAGTAAATCACTCATAATTACAACCAAAGTCTAACAACGTTAGTCGTATAGCCTGAAACAGCAGGCACCTTGGTTATTGCCAAAAATGTCTATCGCTGTGTGCTGTCAGTCGCAAATCTGGAAAAAACATCTGATTTTCAAGCGTCACCCATCAACACAGGCTTTGCCTTGGTGACATATTGATGGCAAAAAAATTAACTTTTTGTATAGCTTTTATTAAGTCGTTTTTTACCTGTCGTGGTCTATGCTGAAACCTGAAGCGGTCTTTCAGGAACGATACTTTAAAAATGTAGTGAAATGGCCCAAGGGTACGGGCTTTGGATTAGCGGGGATCAGGGGTTACTAACTGCAACGCTCAAAGAGTCAAGATGATACGCCAACATCTTTCAATGGAGCAAAACCATTCAGTCGTGACAACCTTGAAAAATACCTTACATAACATATATATATGCATTAAAAACCAAGAAGCAGAAATGATAAAACTTGCTTCACTGGCTTTTTTATCGGGCTGCGTAGTCACATTGATCGCTACGTTACCTCTGTAATAGCGATAGGGGAAAGCAGCGAAATCCCTCTACTCATCGTAGCGGATTTTTTATTGGGCGAAAGCATAAGATCGAGAAGAGGCAATAATTCCTTTAGGGGTTTGCTTCTGAAGAAAACCTATATTACTCTTGAAGAGTACAATTTACGTACAAATAAACTCAGCATTCACAAGGAGTAGTGGCATGCAACATATCCATCTAGCAGAGATTTCCCAAGCAGGTCTTCAACTTGCTATTCAAGAAATCAAGGATGAAATGTTCGACACCCCAGAATGCGATTACACCATCGCTAAGCTGCTCTGCCACTGTAGCCAGTTTGAAACAGCAGAGCGTCAGCTAGACGAAATGCTTTTGAAATGGGGTTCCTCCCCCGACGTGATTGAGCTAACTGACAAAGGCTATGCCATGATAGCCAATGCCGTTGCTGCGGTTTCTAGCAAGACACCTCGTCAGGCAATAGTCGCTGCCTAATTATTTACTTATCAAGGTACTGCTTTTCAGCACTACCCTTGCCTCTTTTATTCGGCGGCAAGGGTAGTATTCGTTTAATCGGTCAGTCTTACCCTCTGCGTATCTCCGTTCATTAAAACATCGTCTCTCAGCACATCCTCCTCCCAGCTTTTTGCACTTACTGGGCTGACATACAAAGCAATACCAGTGTTGCCAAGCGCAGTGATTACTCTCCTTAATACCCCACTCGAAGAAACTTACTCGCGAAAAGCCCGCAGGATAGCGGCAGGTGATAGAATGCTGCCCCTTTCCGGAGGCGTCTACGTATGCCCATTCCTATTCGACTACCAGAGTGACGCGCGATGATTGCAACCGCCACTGGCTTCTTCCGCCCGCTTTTACAGCTGGGCCTTATCCCGCAGATTTTAATTGGCATCGTGGCAGGTACGCTGCTCGCAATCTTTGCACCCGCGATTGCCGGTGATGTAGCGCTACTG
Organism: Halomonas sp. TP35; assembly: GCF_052375975.1. Taxonomy (NCBI): domain Bacteria; kingdom Pseudomonadati; phylum Pseudomonadota; class Gammaproteobacteria; order Oceanospirillales; family Halomonadaceae; genus Halomonas; species Halomonas sp. TP35. The sequence goes on from NZ_JBQSUZ010000008.1 coordinate 58,610, forward strand.
GGTCAGCTGTTCATTGCCGCCCTTCAAGCCGTTGCGCCTATTTTAGTTTTTGTTCTGGTGGCAGCCGCTATTTCCGCGCATAGGCAGGGGCAACCTACGCATATTCGTTCGGTGCTGGTGCTGTATATCGTCGGTACGCTGATAGCGGCACTGATTGCGGTAGCCGCGAGCTTTTTGTTTCCCACTGAGTTGTCTCTTAACGCAGAACAGGTAAGTGGTAACCCGCCCGGAAATATTTTTCAGATACTGCAAAACCTACTGCTGAATGCGGTCGCTAACCCTGTTACTGCGCTGATGGAAGGTAATTTTATTGCTATTCTTGCCTGGGCCGTCGGTTTGGGTTTAATGCTGCGCCAAGCCAGCGAAACCACCCGCCTTGCCCTTAGCGATCTTTCTGACGCCGTTTCACGGATTGTGGCGCTGGTTATTCGCATTGCTCCATTGGGTATCTTTGGCCTGGTGGCCGGTACGCTGGCCGAGTCAGGTATCGAAGCGCTGCTTAATTATGCTCAGCTATTAACCGTTATTGTGGGCTGCATGCTGTTTGTCGCGCTGGTGAGCAACCCACTGCTGGTGTACATCGCCACTCGTCAAAACCCTTACCCACTGGTCTTTGCCTGCCTGCGTGGCAGCGCGATCACCGCCTTCTTCACGCGTAGCTCTGCTGCCAACATTCCGATTAACCTTGAGCTTTGCCGCCGCCTGAAGCTAGACCCCGACACCTACTCCATCTCTATTCCGCTGGGTGCCACCATCAACATGTGTGGCGCGGCCATCACTATCACTGTCATTACGCTGGCCACGACACATACCTTAGGCATCAACGTCGATTTCCCCACCGCGCTACTGCTATGCATCGTATCCGCACTGGCGGCTTGCGGTGTTTCAGGCGTGGCGGGCGGCTCGCTAATGTTGATCCCGATGGCCGCTAACCTGTTTGGCATCCCTACCGAAGTGGCTATGCAGGCGGTTGCGATTGGCTTTGTGATCAGCGTGGTGCAGGACTCCACAGAGACGGCGCTTAACTCCTCAACCGACGTACTGTTTACCGCGGCTGCTTGCCGAGCTAAAGAGGCAAAGACCAGCGCCTAAATTTAGAGCGTTCAGCCTTCTCTTAACAGCCACGCTCCCGCTGTTAAGAGAAGGCCAATAAATACGAACGGCCCGTTTTGGATCATGACTTCAAAACGGGCCGTTTTGGTATTTGGCTTCTTGCGGTTAGCATCACCCACCACTCGCTCAAGCGGCGAAGCGCTTTATAACGCTCAGGTTGACAAACAAGTGTTCTTTATATAGAACGTTCTATATAAAGAACAACGAGACACTCTTCATGGATAAGCTTTCACTTAATACGTTGGGCCAGCATTTACAGTCGCTGCGTCAGCAACAAGGCCTTTCGCTTTCTCAGTTGGCGAACGCCGCCGGTATGGCTAAATCCAATTTGTGTCGGCTTGAACAAGGCAACGGCAACCCAACGCTGGATACCATCTGGCGGCTGGCCGTTCAGCTCAACATTCCCTTTGGCACTCTGGTAGCGCCGATTACCGTTCCGCTAGGCGAAAACGGCGTGCAGGTACGCCTCATTGACCAAGGCAAAGACTCCCCCCAAGTGGATGCCTACTGGATGCGCTGCACACCCAACACGCTGCGCCTGGCTGAAGCGCATACGCCAGGCACCCAAGAATCACTTACCCTTATTAGCGGCTGGCTGGAAGCTGGGCCGGAAGGTAACACCACGCAGCTTACCCCCGGTGAAACCCTGACCTTCCCTGCCGACCAGCCGCACATTTATCGTACCCATGCGGCAGAAGCCACCATGGTTCTGACCATCACCTATGGTGAAAAAGGTGATACACCATGAGCCAAGTATTAACTCACTCAGCGCTAAAAGGCGCGCGAGAAGCCATTCCGCTACTGGGCGGCTATATACCGGTCTCACTCTCCTTCGGCCTGGTGGCGACACAAGCGGGATTCACCACATGGGAGGCCGCCGCTATTTCACTGTTGATCTACGCCGGAGCTTCGCAGTTTCTCTTTGTTGGTATGATCGCGGCGGGTTCGCCGCTTTGGCTGGTTGTCGCCATGACGCTATTGATCAACGTACGCCATGTGGTTTATGGCCCTAACTTGGCCGCATTATTGCCTCAGAGCCGTCACTGGCCCTGGCTTATGCACGGCCTTACTGATCAGGTGTTTGCTTTAGCCTTAACGCGGCTTCCTCACTTGGATAAACCGGAGCGCTTCGGCTGGTTTTTGGGAGCATCGCTCCTCGCTTGGGGCGCCTGGATAATAGGGACTATCGTAGGGGCGACGGCAGGAGAGGCGTTCACCGCTCGCTGGCCTCTGCTGGGTGAGATTATGCCTTTCGCCCTGCCCGCGCTGTTTTTAACCATGGTAGCACCGCGATTTACCGACAAACGCTGGTCGCTCGCACTCAGCGGGGCCATATTATCCGCACTCTTTTTTACGCTATATGGCTGGGCCAACGTCGCCATCCCGCTTGCGGCTGCTTGCGGCGCGCTCTGCTTCTATATGGTCAAGCTTGAATCCAGCAAAGGTGCGTTATGAGTACAGGACTTTGGTTAGCGGTTATTGCCTCGGCATTGGGTACGCTACTCATACGCGTCGTCCCTTTTCTGTGGATGCAGCGCCGTTTAGGCAGTGATAGCGGTATCAACAACATGCCTCAGTGGCTGGGTATTTTAGGGCCGCTAATGATTGCAGCGGTGCTGGGCGTTTCTATTGTACCGGTTAACCCAAGTACGATTTCCTGGACCGCAACCGCGATTGGACTACTGGTTACCCTACTGGTATGGCTGCGCGTGCGTTCACTGGGTTGGCCGGTGGCAGCAGGCGTCGGCATGTTTGGGCTGGTGCAAGTAGGCGCCTCCATGCTTTAACAAATGTACCAACACGTTAGTTGCTGAATGACTCAGCAACTGACGTTAACCACTCGCCAGCAGCAACCTACCAGCTATATTTCAGGCTACCCACCACGCTGCGTGAGGCACCGTAATAGCAGTAAAAGTCACACCCACTGACATACTCTTCGTCAGTAAGGTTGTTGACGTTGACTTGGGCAGTCCAGCTGTCGTTAATGCGATAGCTCGCCATGGCATCATAGAGCGTTGTAGAAGGGACATTCTGCTCAATAGTGCTATCCGCGCTGGGTACTGTTTCCCCTATATAACGCACTCCAGCCCCTACCGAAAGCCCAGCCAGGGTGCGGCTCATATCGTAATCCAACCACGCCGACGCCATGTGCCTTGGCACCAAAGGAACGCGCTCATCCTGCAGTGCATCGCTCACATCATAGCGGGCATCGGTATAGGTATAGGCCGCAATCAGTTTTAGCTCATCTGTTAAATAGCCCACGCCTTCGATCTCTACCCCCTGCGAGCGGCGCTTACCTACCTGCTCCTGAACAGGCGCACTGGTCGAGATCAGGGTGTTATTTTCTTCAACATCAAAGGCGGCAATCGTGAGGTAACCATCGACTTCCAGCGGGGCAATTTTAACCCCAGCCTCAAACTGGCGGCCCTCTAATGGCTCGTAACTAGCGCCGTCTGGACCAATACCCGCCACCGGGGTGAACGACTCGCTATAGCTCACATAGGGGGAAACTCCGTTTTCGCCCAGGTACATCGCACCGGCCGTAACAGAGAGGTGTTCGTCATCGTACCCTTCGCTGGAGCTGCCCGTGGTATCGCTAAAATCGTCGCTGCTATCGACATTATCGTAGCGCGCCCCGGCAAGCAGAACCCATTGGTCTGCTATGCGCAGTTGATTTTGAACATAGAGCCCCACCTGGCGGCGATCGACATTATGCTCGGTTGGGTCGCCAGTATCAGGCGCCGTAAACGCCGAGTAATCGGGGTTATATAGATCCACCGTATCGATATTTGTAAAGAAGCTAGAGCCATCGCCCAAGGTGCGGAAGCTGTCACGGTTGGTGTAATTTAAATTCAGCTCTTGATAACCCGCGCCGACCAATAACGTATTCTCTGTGTTCTCAGTATAAGTACGCGCGATGAGTCGGTTATCAATATTAAACGCATCGTACTGGCCGTCCCGGTCAATAATCCCACGGGAAATACTGCGTGGCGGTGTCACATACGAATTGGGGTAAACGTTACGCAGTTCCAAATCCAAATGGGTATAGCGGGCATTCTGCTGGAACTCCCAGGTATCGTTTATCTGGTGCTCCAACTCATAGCCAATCGCAATCTGGCGCTGATCTAACCGATCATAATCCGGTTGACCAAAATTGGTCGCTGGGTCAATTTTCCCAAACGGAGAGTCTTCAAGGGTACCCAGTGCCGGAAAAAACCCAGTGGTAGGCACGCCTTGGTCTTTCTGAACGCTAGCAAGAAAGGTGACGGTGGTATCATCGCTAACATCGACCGCCAGGCTAGGCGCAAAGTAATAGCGCTCTTTTTCACTCCCGTTGAGCTCGCCCTCGCCATCGCGATAGAGACCCACTAGGCGATAGCGCACGTCATCGCGCTGCCCCACCGGGCCAGACACATCCACCCCTACCTGGCGATGATCATGGTTACCGGCTTCAACCTGCAGCGTTCCTTGCGGTTCACGGGTAGGCCGTTTACTAATCCCGTTGATCATACCGCCAGGGGGCGCCTCGCCATAGAGAATTGACGCAGGCCCTTTCAAAAGATCAACACGTTCAAAGCCAAAGGGCTCACTCATCCACCAGAAATAGCCTCCTGTGCGGAAGAGCCTTAAACCATCCTGGTAAGTAGCGCCTTCCGCACTAAACCCACGCAGGAAAAACCAGTCGGCATTGTTGTCATTACCGTAAGGCTGAGACACAACACCGGAGCGGTACTGGAAGGTCTCGTCATACTTATTGACGCCTCGACCCTCAAGCTCCTCCGCACTAACAGTTGAAATAGCGCGAGGCGTTTCTACATCTGGCGTATCCACCTTCAGTGCGGTCGCCGTCACTACGGTGGTCCCCATGTTCACGGCCTCTTCCTGCGCCAGTGCAGCAAAAGGCACAACACACAACGTACCCCCTAACGACACAGCCAATGCACGGCGAATAGCGACAGACAACGGTGTAGCGGAAAAAGGCGAACGACGCATGTTAAACAGACCTCACTGACAGGCAGAACGGAGGGGAAGAGGAGCCCGTGTTTTTATAGTAAGCAAACAGAGGAAGGCGAATGATACGGATTATTATTCACAACTACAACAATCACACGATGTCAAGTTTTCTTAGCCACAACGCCATTTGCAGACTCGCCGCCGTCTTTCCTAAGGAGTCTTGTGCTCTTTCGCACTTCTTTTCAAAATTGACTAGCAGTGAAATAAGTTGGCGAGGCTTACTTATTCGCCTGCTAGCAAGAAAACGCTTTGGGAAGGTGCCAGATTAGCTATCTGGAACCTTCCTTTAGGTCTAGCAGGCTACCTGAGTCGTGCTCACACATGTTTCAACTATTGTTGATCGTCAACGCAAAACAGCCGGCTACTTTCGAACTAACAGCGAAGCACATCGCAAAGATGGGTAACTTTCAAAGGACGCGGAGAGACATATGGGAAGGAAGATTGATTTTGAGCTATGGGACTTAAAATCACTTGCCAGAAGCAAGCAAAAATTAGAAATGGTGGGCCCAGTAGGACTTGAACCTACGACCAAGGGATTATGAGTCCCCTGCTCTGACCAACTGAGCTATAGGCCCGAAAAGCGTGCATATAATAGCGAATGTGGCGGGGCGAGGCTACCCCTACGCACGTATCTTCGTGCGGGAATGGCACTTTTTTCGGGATTGCGGGTCTTGAAGTGGAGTTCTTTATGCGGAGACGCGCCTTGAAAGCTTTGATTGCTCTTTTCCCGTTGCTGCTAACGGCGCCTGTTCAGGCCGATTGGCAGCTCGATCCTGGTGAGTCGCATGTAGAGGCCGCGATTACCCAGCTCAACGGGGCGACGCCTCAAACGCATCATCATCAGGTGCGTAATTTAGAAGGTGATATTTCGCCCGATGGCACGCTGCGCCTGCCACTCAAATTGAGCCAGACCGATCTGCTTTCGCGCTTTAATGATCTACCGCCGTGGGTCGCGCTGCTGTCGAATACCACCCTGGTCACGCTGGTTGGGCAGATGTCTCCGGAGCGGCTGGATGCATTGGATATTAATGAGTCGCTGGTCGAGACCATTACCTTTCGCGTACAAAACGAAATGGTGAACCGGGAGGAGTCGGTGCCCTTGCGCTTTACCCGCGAAGGCTTGAATCAAGTGAGGGTGACTCACGCAGAGCCAATGACGCTGGATGGCAAGGCGTTAATGGCAAACACCACGGTCCGTACCCTGCTATCCATGCTTGGCTATCAACAGATTGACGATAACGTGCCCATTACGCTGAATGCCTTGCTGATTAACCGTTAAGCCTTTAGCGAATAATCTTTTTAAGCGGGCTCGGTAGCCCGGCGCACATTCGCCAGTAACGGGCTACCGGTCGCCGGGTCGGAAAGTAACGTGCAGTCGACCTGATACAGCTTGCGCACCAGCTCTGGCGTGACCACATTCGCAGGCGCGCCCTGATCAACAATTTTCCCATCACACATGGCGATCAAGTGGTCCGCGTAGCGGCAAGCGCTGGCTAAATCATGCAGTACCATCACCACAGTGCGACCATGCCCAGCCAAGTGGCGCACCAGTTCAAACACTTCGATCTGGTGGCCTAAATCAAGCGCGGAAGTCGGCTCATCCAGCAGTAAAAGCGGCGTTTGCTGAGCGATGGTCATAGCGATCCACGCACGCTGGCGTTGCCCACCCGAAAGCGCGTCAATGGGGCGATCCGCTAAATCCTCAAGCCCTGCCGCTAAAAGCGCGTGTTGTACCACCCGCTGGTCTTCGGCTGACCATTGCCGCAACCAACCCTGATGCGGCTGACGCCCAAAGCGAATCAGTTCCGTTACCGTTAGCCCCTCTGGGGCGATAGCTTCCTGGGGCAGCAGCGCCAACTGCGTGGCGAGTTGGCGAGACGGTAAGCGTTGAATATCTTCACCGTTGAGCAACACGCTACCTTCATCGGGCTTATGCAAACGCGCCAGGCCCGCAAGTAGTGTCGATTTACCACATCCGTTAGGCCCTACAATAGCTGTCACTTTGGCACTGGGCAGTGTCACCTCCAGGCCATCGATCACCCGCCGCGTGCCATAACCCATGCTTAATGCGTGAGTGGCTAGTGTGGGCGGGGTTCGAAAATCGTTCATGCGTGACTCCGTTTCGGGCGCATCAAAATCCATAAAAGCCAAGGGCCGCCGATGATGGCGGTGACAATACCAACCGGCAGTTCGATTGGGGACAGTAGCGTTCGTCCCGCAAGGTCCGCTAACACCATCACGAGCGCACCTGCCAGCGTAGCCGCGACTACCGGCACATGGCGCGGAGTGGAAAGTGCACGGGCAATTTCAGGGCCGATTAGCCCCACCATGCCTACGGGCCCCGCCACCGCAACGGCCAAGGCCGTTAAAGCAACCGATAGCAGTAATATTTGGATACGGCGCACGGTGGTGTTGATGCCCAAACCGCTGGCCGTAGCGTCGGAAAACCGTAACACTGTGAGTGAGCGTGCCAGCACCAGCGCAGCAACAAAGCCCAGCGCTAAGCCAATTCCCAGCAGTTGGACTGAGCCGCCGGAACGGGCATTGAGGGAACCGACAGTCCAGGGATAAGCAGCATTGGCTGTATCGATAGCCACGCGCGCCAACATCAGTTGCGTGATGGCCCCAAAGATGGCTCCTACCCCAATCCCCGCAACGATAAACCGGTACCCTTGCGTGCCGCTGCCAGCAGCAAGCCCAAAGGTAATCACGGCAGCCGTGGCGGCGCCGGTCAAGGCCATCGCGGAAGGCGCCAGTGATACGCTCATCCCCACAACGGAGGCCACCGCAAAGGCAGTGGCACCGTTATCAATACCAATAATACCGGGCGTGGCCAAGCGATTACGTGCCAGCGTTTGCATCAAAATACCCGCCAGCGCAAAGGCGCCTCCGGTCAAACAGGCGGCCACAAGCCGTGGCAAGCGTAACTCCTGCACCATAAAACCGGTCATCATATCGCCCTGCCCAGCCAGCGCTTGTACTACATCACGCGGGTCCAGGGTGACGGTGCCAAGGCTAAGGTAGGCAATGCAGGCAAGCAACAGTACAACCGCCAACCCACTGTTAACCCAAACGGCTCGCTGCTCAAGCAGAATACTGTAGCCATCGCCTCGGTGCTCGCCCCAGCGCCAGTATCCCGCTGGCGGCTCTACCGGCTCTTTTTCATAATGCGCCATGCCCATACCGGGTGTTCTCGCAACCACAGCCGTGGCGCCCTGTTTTTTGAATTCAGCTTTTAACCAGCGAGGCGTCATAACAAACTCATAACATGGGTAAACGGCGGGCGCGTACAACAGCAATAAGCACAGGCGCTCCGCACAATGCCGTAAGAACACCCAGCGGTAGTTCAGAGGGAGCGACCACCAAGCGGGAAATAATATCGGCCGAGACGACGATTAACGGGCCAATCGGTAAACAAAACCATAGGGTGCGTCGGATATCCGGCCCGGCAAACGCGCGAGCAACAAAAGGCACTACCAGCCCGACAAAAATAATAGGCCCGGCAATGGCCGTTGCGGCCCCGACTAAAAGCGCTACGCAAAGTACGACCAATGCACGAATCAGTTGGGGACGATGCCCTAGCCCCGATGCCATCCGCTCCCCGAGCGCTAATGCGGATAAAGGGCGCGCAATCAACACAACCAAAAGCGTGCAAAAGGCGATAGAAGGCAATACGGCTATTAGATCTTCCAGACGACGGCCCGCCAAACTGCCAATCACCCAGAAGCGCACTTCGTCAGCAGAGCGCTGGTCAAACAGCAGCAGTAGCGCGGTCATCGCCCCCAGCAACGCCGAGAAAGCAGCACCGGCCAGCACCAGGCGCACTGGGTCATTACCCACGCCGCGCCAACGCGCTACGCCCAATACGCAGAGGCAGCCTATCAATGCACCCAACTGCGCAACGGAAATACGCAGGGTTGCCGCACTTGAACCCAGCACTAGCGCCAACGCAACAGCAAACGCCGCTCCCGCACTGACGCCCAGCAACCCCGGTTCCGCTAGCGGGTTACGCGCAACGGCTTGCAAGAGCGCACCTGAAACCCCCAGTGCCATCCCCACCACAATGCCAATCAAGGTGCGTGGTGCGCGCAGCTCCCATACCACAAAATGCGCGTCACTGTCTTCGCTACCCAACAGCATAGAGAGCGCTTGTAATGGCGAAACGCTACCAGCCCCCACCAACAAACTAACGACGCTCACCGCCACTAGGGCGGTGAGCAGGCTTAACAGCAGCGTTCGTTGTTCAAAGCGCTGCGTTAGCGAACTTACTGTCATGTTCGTTCCTTCACAGGCGTACCTTGATAGAAAGGACGCTTAAGGCAAGAGCGATTGTTCGATATCATTCAGGATGGCCTGGGCAGCCAGCGGCCCTGAGGCGCTGCTCCATACCTGGCCATTCACAGGCACAACGTGTTCTTGTTGCACAACATTCAAACGGGTGAAGGCATTACTCTGTTCGGCAGCATCCAACGCTTGCTGGCCATCTTCATTTAGTGTGGCAAGAAATAGCCAGTCGCTGTCAATCAATGAGAGGTTTTCAAGGCTTAATACATCGCTATGGGCACTGCCCTCACTGACCAGGCCTTCGTCTTCCACTATCAGCCCTGTCGAAGCAAGTACGCCGGTTGAAAACAGCTCAGAGGACATGACCATGGGGCCAGCAGGCATCCACCGCACCAGGTAAGCGGTGCCGCCGACATTGGCATCACTCAAACGTTCGTTAAGCTCTGCGGCACGCTGCTCCACATTTTCAAGCGCCTCGTTAATTTCTGCTTTTTTACCCAGCGCCTGGCCAAACAGCTGCGTTTCTGCTTTCCAGCTGTCGCGAGAAAAACCGCTTGTTTTGGGCACGATCGTGGGGGCAATACGTGACAGTAACTGGTACTGCTCTTCAGCAAGCTGAGGGGCTGCAAGGATCAGGTCCGGTTGTAAACGAAGCACAGCTTCGATATTGAGTTCACGGGTAACACCGACCATTTCCAGCGTGCTTACATCGGTGTGTTCACCAATATAAGCAGCGACATCGTTGCTGCCACGCGAAGCAATGGCGCCTATCGGGGTGACACCAGCGGCCAACGATGCGTCTAACGCGCCTTCATAAAGCGTTACTACACGCTGCGGCGCATCAGGCACTTCAATTTCTCCAAAAGCAGTATCCAGCTCTCGGGCTTGTGCATTGGTAATCAAGCTACTCAATAGCACACCGGCCAAGCCAAGACGCAGTACCGAACGCAGCATAGTGAACCTCTATTCTTAGACCATTCGTTCGAATAGTAACGATTCTCAAAAACATTTGCATCTATATTAAATAGAACCCAGCGTTCCATTTTACGCAACACAAAGAAAACCGCTTGTGTAATCCCCCTGCCCCTAAACCGGGCCTCCCTGTGTTTCGATTTTAGCAACGTATTGTTCCATGACATTGACTCGCGCATGGGAACTTTTCTTTTTAGAATTCCACCCTCATTTGATAATAAATATCATTACCGAATCATTAACCAAGGGAATCGCTATGCCACGCTTTACTCGGAATGCTTTAGCCAGCGCTGTTGCTCTTGGGCTTACCGCTGGCGCGGCCAATGCTCAGGAAAATACCCAGCTTAATAACATGGTGGTGACCGCTTCCGGGTATGAGCAAACGCTAAATAGTGCCCCTGCGAGTATCTCTGTGGTAACGCGGGAAGAGTTGGAACAGAATCAGTTTTCCAACATTGCCGAGGCAATCAAGGATATACCAGGCGTCGATATTCGCTCCGGCACCGGCAAAACAGGCGGTTACAACATCTCCATACGTGGCATGCCAAGTGCTTATACGCTCATCCTGATTGATGGACGCCGCCAAAATGCCTCAGGCGATGTAACGCCGAATGGCTTTGGTGAGACCTCAACCAGCTTTATGCCGCCCCTTTCAGCGATTGAGCGTATTGAAGTTATCCGTGGCCCAATGTCCACTCTTTACGGGTCGGACGCCATGGGCGGGGTTATCAATATAATTACTCGTCGCGTTAGTACTGAATGGGCAGGCTCAGTAACGCTTGAGAACACCTTTCAGCAAGATCGTGATGCGGGCAACAACTCAGCAATTAATCTCTACACCTCAGGCCCGCTGGTTGAAGATACACTCGGCCTGCAGTTGCGTGGGCGCTTGTTTGACCGCGATAGCTCTGAGCGCATGGTAGAAAACAGTGTGGGGCGTGACCCACGTCCTTCCGAAGCGCGCATCTACTCAATTGGCGGGCGCTTAAACCTAACGCCCGATGATACCAACGAATTTTGGCTGGATGCCGAACGCTCCCGCCAGGTGTACGACAACTCAGATTGTCGCTTGGGCAGCCTGGATGGCTTAAAGCGTGATGACTGTTCCACACCCCAACCGGGTAAGTTTTTCGGCTACTCAGATGAGCTGCGCTTTAACCGCGACCAAATTGCCGTAGGGCATACCGGCCACTACGCCGCAGGCACCCTTGAGAGTAGCGTTACGCATAATTTTACGGAGACACTTGGGCGTACGCTGCCTGCCGGAAACGCACCTGACTATGGCTATATAGCTCAAGGAGGCGAACCACGCCTTCTGGAAAATCGTGACACTGTGGTCGACAGCAAATTCATTGCACCGCTGGATGACCACATGGTGACCGTAGGCGTTCAGTATATTGATGCCGAGCTTAAAGAAGGCACTGCAGGCAACGAGAAATTTTCTCAGTCAAGCTGGTCATTTTTTGCCGAAGATGAGTGGCTGCTAACCGATGACTTAGCGCTAACCCTGGGCGGTCGCTATGAAAACCATGATGCGTTCGGTGGTCACTTTAGCCCGCGCGGTTACTTAGTGTGGAATACCACTGACCAGTTAACCCTTAAAGGGGGTATTAGCCAAGGGTACAAAACGCCCACGCTGAACCAGTTACACGATGGCGTTAATGGCTTTACCAATCAAGGTCAATCAATCAGCCTCGGCTCGCCAGACCTCGGGCCCGAGAAAAGTACCAACTATGAAGTGGGTGCGATCTACGACAACCTTAGCGGCTTCTCTGCCGGGGCAACTGTCTTTTATACCCAGTTTCGCGACCGTATCGCTGATGGCGACAGCCTGCCCAACTGCCAGTATATTGACGATAATGGCAATCAGCCTTACGCCAATGCCGCTAACTGCTTAAGTGTAGGGAACTTCACTCAGCAAACCAGCTTTGACCAATCAATCAATATTGATCGTGCGGAAACCCGTGGTATTGAGCTAAGCAGCAGCTACCAAATAGCCCCGGCCTGGGCGATCAGCGGTGGCTATACCTACACTGACACCGAAATCACTTCCGGTGAGAATGAAGGTCAACCGCTTACCAATGCACCCAAGCATAAGTTGACCACTGATCTTAACTGGGCAATTAATGATCGCTGGAGCACCACCCTTGAAGGAGAGTACTACTCCTCACGGGAGCGTTTTAGCGGCAATGTAACCGGCTCGTCCGCCGCACTTGTTGACCAATTAGGTAATAATCTGAACGGCTACACACTGTTCAATCTGAAAAGCTCTTATTTGTTCTCCGATAACATTCGTCTAACGGGCGCCATTTACAATCTGTTCGACAAGGATTTCTCAGGTCACGATACCTACGAGTATGAAGGGGATACCTATATCGCCTATCACTATACTCAGACAGGTCGTTCCACCGACGGCGTCGCCCTGGATGGCCGTAATTTCTGGGTCTCAGCCACCTACGAGTTCTAATCGCCTCCTACTTGAACGGCTCTGCTTGCTGTTTCAATGCTCTCTTTACGCCTCGGCTTTGCCGGGGCTTTTTTTATAGCGCTCTCTTATATAACCGCTATAAAAAAAGCGACCACTTAAAAATGGCCGCTTGGTTAATGTGCTTTAGAAGAATTAAAAATCCACGCTCAAGCCTAACCATACCCGACGGCCATCTTCCACATAGCCATACTCATCGTAAGTAATCGTTTCATCCAGCAGGTTATAGATACCGGCATTAAGCTGCGTATTGGCATTCAGTTGATAGCCAAGACCTGTATCTACAAAGGTGTAAGAAGGCGCGATAGTGGAGCTTGAGGAAGGCCCGGTGACCGGCTGGCTCTCCTTACCCCGGTAGGTTGCTCTGGTCCACTGGCTTAACCGAGCAGACACCTGCCAATCAAGCGATGCTGAAATTTGATGGCGGGGCAGTTGCGTCAGCGGGCTACCGGCGTACTCACCACTCTTCTGTTCGGAGTCGGTGAACGTGTAGCTTCCGGTTAAATCAAGCGATTCGTTAAGCGGTGCGGCCATGCTGATTTCCACCCCACGCGTTATCGCTTCATCAACGTTAATGCGGTACGTCGGGTCACTGCCAAAGTCGTTGGCGCCTGCATCACAAATTGAAACAGGGCATGCAATGCGGGTGATCTTGTCGTCAAAGTCGTTATGGAAAACCGTCAAGCTTCCATTAAATCCATTTTCATTTCCATAATAAAGCGCCAGCTCTTTGTTGAGCGAGGTTTCCGGTTTTAAATTCGGATTGCCATATACGTTGCCCCCGCGGCTGACCTGCCCCCAGCCGGGCGCCGTCTCGCGGATATTGGGCGAGCGATACCCGGTAGACACGCCCCCTTTCAGTGTCCAGTCCGGCGTCATGTTCCAGACACTGTAAAGTCGTGGGCTTATATGACTGCTGTATTTATCCGACTCATCAAGGCGTATACCGCCTGTTAGCGACCAGCTATCGGTCAACATCCATTCGTCTTCAACAAACACAGCCCACTGGCGTTGATCAAGCGTGGTAAGGTCGGAAATCTGGTTGGTAGTGCCATCCTCCAGCTTCTCCTCCTCGTAGCTGGCCCCCACCGTCACCATGTGCGTGCCAAGCGGAATGACGCCACTGGCCTTGGCTGTCGTGTTGGTAATTTCGATATCCCGCGAGTCGTTGCGGCTATTTTCGCGCTGAACGAACGTTTCGCTGGTACCCCAATCAAAACGACCGCTATGGGTCACCGCCATATGCCGATTGGTAAATTTGTTGAGGCTGTCAGAGCAGCCGCCACGGCAACCTTCAGAAGGCGCAGAACGCCCCATCAACGCTTGGCGTAATACCCGCCTCGGCGGTAACGTCGTGGTTGTCGCTGGCCGCCAAACTTAAACGCGCGGTCAGGCTCTGCAGGCTTTTATCCTCATAGCCATTGATGATGTTGTCTTCATCACGCTGGGAGGCTTGACCATAGAGTTGAAGCCCTAGGGTATCGCCCACCAGCGGCCCACTTAGGTAGAAGTTACCTTGACGGCTATCGCCAGAAGAGCTGCTTTCCTGCAGCACGGTATCGATCTGAAGGTTGCCATGCCACTGCTGGGCTACCTTGCGAGTGATCACGTTGATGACCCCACCAATAGCGTCTGATCCATATAGAGTCGACATGGGCCCACGCACGATTTCAATACGTTCAATGGCTTGTAGGGGCGGCAGCCAATCCTGTTCGAAACCAGCGCTACCGTTCGGACGCGTTTCTCGAGAATTCTGCGGACGACCATCTACCAAAACCAGCGTGTACTGGGCAGGCATACCGCGAATGGAAATGTCGTGCCCGCCATCCCCCCCTCCGCCTCCGGTTACCGTTACCCCCGGAACATCGCGCAGCGCGTCCGTAATATTTTGGTAATGGCCTCGCTCCAGCTGCTCGCGAGATAATACGCTAATGGAAGCGGGAGCGTCCTTTATCTGCTGTTCGAAGCCCGAAGCGGTCACCACCATATTGCTTAATGTCTCAGGCTGCTGGGCCAGCGCGGAGCTTGTTGCCAGCGAGGTAACCGCTGTTGTAAGTAACGTTAGACGAAATGAGCTTGGCATGTGCTTCCCTTGTCAAAACATAAACAAAAATGATAAGCATTGTCATTAACATGTTACCTATAAAGTTTCTTCAAGGGGCGGTACGGCGTGTTCGGTAATACGAAACATAAATGCCAATTATTTTCATTCCACCTTTAAAGTGGCACAATAGACGCTTCTTAATTGACCTGTGGCGCGACCATGTATGACTTTGACGAACTGGCTGCTTTCGCGGATGTAATGGCGACAGGTAGCGTGACACGCAGTGCGCAAAAGCTGGGGTTAGCAAAATCAACACTGAGTCGTCGTATCAGCCAGTTGGAAGCGCGGCTTAATCAGCCATTACTGCGGCGCCAGGCCAATCGTTTAATTCCTACCGAGGCTGGCCTGCTATTTCATACTTACTGTACTGAATTGCTCTCAATGGCAAGCCACAGCCAGGAAGCCTTGGCCGAGCTGCGCGAAGAAATCAGTGGCAAAGTCACTCTGGAAATCCATGGGGCCTTGGCGCGAAGCTGGATGGCCCCTGTGGTCAATGCTTTTTTAAACAGTTACCCAAAAGTAGAGCTAGAGCTTCGAACCCGCGAAACGCCGCCCACAAAAATGCACAGCAATAGCGTGCATGTATGGTTGGGCTTTACCAATGAATGCGGGCTTAACCAGGAGTGTCTGGGCCATTTAACCCGCGGGTTATATGCCAGCCCACGCTACCTGGCCGAAAACGGGTCGCCAACCCATCCTGATGAGTTACCCCAGTACGCCTGGATCAACTTGCTCAACACGGCATCCAACGGGCTAACGCTTCATCACGACAAGCACGGTGATTATCTTTTCGACCCGCCACGCTCGCGCCTGCGCGTCGATTTGACCGCGCTGCATATCGACGCCATTGCTGGTCACCAAGGAATAGGTCTACTGCCCCACTGGTTAGTTAAACGGCGTGAAGAACATCACCCTGGCGAGCTGGTCCCTTGCCTGGTAGGCTGGGAACCTACGCCGTTACCCATTAACTTGCTCTACGCTTACGGCCACCAACCCCGGCGAACCAACGCATTGCTTGATTTTTTGCGCCAGCACGTTCCCGTGCAGTGGCAGCGCTCAGCAGTAAACGCTTAACGAATTTTGCGTATTCGCCTTGCCTATTAGCAGGCTCATTAACGACAATAGGCAACCCGCGATTGCCAAGGACCGTTAATGCTTGCCGAACTGTTTGCTGTTATGGCCCCCGTACTGGCCGGTGCGGGGTTAGGTTTTTTGTGGATTCGGCTAGGACACCCTTATCCTGTCGATTTTGTTACTCGACTAGTTTTCAACATCGGTACGCCCTCGCTGGTGTTGGCCTCGCTTGCGGGTGCCGACATAGATGCCGACACCTTTGGTCGCACCATGCTGGCGACTGCGCTGGTGATCATCACCATGGGGCTAGCGACCTTTGCTGTTGCCAAACTGCTGCGCCGTGACTGGCGCGTTCTGCTGTCTCCCATGATGTACCCCAATACCGGCAACATGGGGCTACCGGTGGTTCTTTATGCATTTGGTAGCGCTGGTTTTGCTTATGGCATCACGGTGATGGTGACGGTCTCGCTGTTCCAGTTCACCCTGGGCTCTGTTCTCAACAGCCAGGGCAACCCGCTAAAAACGCTCGTTAAGACCCCGACGGTATATGCCATTTTAATTTCCATGGTGCTACTACTAACCAATACCTCACTGCCGCCTTGGCTTGGCAACACCGTGGGCCTTATGTCCGGTTTTACCGTACCGTTGATGCTGATCACCTTGGGTGTTTCCTTGGCGAGCATTCAGGTAAAAAGCCTGCGTTCCGGGTTAGGGTTTAGCCTTGTACGCATACCGTTGGCGGCGGTGGCGGCCTGGTTCATCGCAGGCTGGGTAGGGCTTCCGCCGCTGGCGCAAGGCATTCTCGTTTTACAAATGTGCATGCCCGTGGCGGTGTTTAACTATTTGTTTGCCCAGCGTGCCCGGCGTGAGCCAGCCTATGTGGCCAGCCTGGTATTTTGCTCGACCCTGTTAGCACTGATCTACCTACCGATACTGTTAGCACTCCTAATGCCTTCTCTTGGTGGGGAATGAGCCCAATAGGAAAAGTCCCTGCTAGACTGATGAAAGCCTTATTGCAAGGTTCGCCCCGCTGAGGTTCCCCTTGGGCTCATCACTACAGGAGAATGCGCTATGCATGTGGAACAAAACGCCTGGCCGGTTAATTCATGGCTATCAACCGTTTTGGGCGGACTGCTGCTAACAAGTGCATTGGGTACGGCGCACGCTGACGTTGTCCATGAATCTATCGAAACCGAGCACCTAGCCGTTGCCATTGAGCGGGTAGCCTCGGGGTTTGAACACCCTTGGGCGGTGGCATTTCTTCCGGATGGCCGCTTCCTGGTGAGCGAGCGCAACGGGCGACTAAATCTGGTGGATCCGCGCAGCGGTGAATATCAGGCGCTTGAGGGCATGCCAACGGTCAATCATTATGGCCAGGGAGGCCTGCTTGACGTGGTACTACACCCGGGTTTTGCAGACGGCAGCGGCGAACACGACTGGATTTACGTTACCTGGAGTAAACCCGACGCTAATAACAGCCGTACAGCGCTTTCGCGTGTTTACTGGCAAGATGACCAATTAGGCGATGTAGAGCATTTGTTTGAGCAGGATCGTGCCTCGGCTCCTGGTCGCCATTACGGCTCACGCTTGGCCTGGTTAAACGATGGTACGCTGCTTATGAGCGTTGGCGACCGGGGTTCAGAGCCTTCCAGAGCGCAGGCGCGCGATGACCACGCAGGCTCTACGCTGCGCTTGACCGAAACAGGCGGTGTGCCGGAAGACAACCCGTTTGTGAATGATGCCAGCACCCGAGATGAGATTTACTCGCTGGGTAATCGTAATATTCAAGGCATGACCGTATTGAAAAACGGTGAGCCGTGGGTATCGGAACATGGCCCGCTCACGGGTGATGAGCTGAATCACATCAAGGCCGGTGCTAACTACGGTTGGCCTGAGGTTACGCTCGGCAACGATTACGCTACTCAGCAACCCATGGGCGAAAAGTCGCTGCCAGGCATGGAAGACCCGAATTATGACTTTGAAGGGCGTTTTGCACCATCCGGCTTAGCCGAAGTCAGAGGAAGCACGTTCAACGCTTGGGAAGGCAACCTGCTCGCAGGTGGCTTAAGCAGCGAACAGCTGCTACGCCTCACGCTTAATGGCGATGAAGTTACTGAAAGTGAGCGTATTCTTGATGGTCATATTGGCCGTATTCGTGATGTGCGCCAAGGCCCAGACGGTGCCATTTACTTGCTAACCGATGAGCGCCAAGGCAGCCTTTATCGGCTACTGCCTGCTGAATTGCCTTAAGCTGGCGATTCTTTGATGGCCCTATTTTCATAACTCTATTCATCAACCGCCGTTTCTACTGATAATGCTTTTCACTGATGAAACGCTTAATGCCACCATGGAAGCAGCATGCGACTTCGTAATTTAATTATCATCACCGTCATCGTACCGCTGTTTGTTGTATTGGTGGTGTTCAGCTTAGTGGCCATAAAATCACTGGAAGACAATGTTCGCTCCAAATTGCAAACGGAAGTCGAGATCATTACTCGGGCGCTTAGCACCTCGCTGAGTGGTGCAGTTTCCCGAGACAGCCCAACACCGCTAGAAGAAGCGCTGCAATCGGCATTTTCGTTCCATCGAATTTATGGCGCTTACGTCTTTGACCTTCAGGGGCGCGAAGTTTACGGGCTGGGCTTAGGCAAAGACCTTTTCTCTCCCGAAGAGATCCGCCAGGTGATTGAGCGTGATGACCTTTACAGTAATTATCGCCAGCATGATGGCTGGACCTATTACTCGGCCATCATCCCACTACGCACCCAGGATGGTACCGTTCATGGTGTGCTTCAGGTTAACCGCTTAAATACCGGCATCGAAAATTACACCGGGTTTATAAGCATTGTGGCGGTTCTGGTGTTTGTCATTGGCGCGGCTGGCATCGTCTTTAGCATTTGGTGGGGGTTTAGGCGCTATATCGAACGTCCGCTTAATCGTTTATTGCACGTTATGCTGCTGGTGGAAGACGGTGATCGTAGCCAGCGTGCGACGATAGACGGCCCGGATGAGTATCGTCGGCTTGCTTCAGGCTTAAATGGCATGCTCGACGCCATGGCTGAAAAAGATCACGATATTGAAGAGCGTCAACAGCGTGAAATTGAGCTTGAAAAGCGCCTGCGTAAATCCAAAAAACTGGCAGAACTGGGTGTTCTCGCGGCCGGCGTCGCCCACGAAATTGGCGCCCCCCTTACGGTTATTAACGGCCAGGCCCAGCGGCTAGCTCGCCGAAATGTCATTGGCGATGAGGAACGGGCGAAACTTGTACGCATTCGCGGCGAAGTTGAGCGAATTGTCGAAATAGTTCGTCAACTGATGGAATTAGGCCGACAGCATAATGTCGAAAAAGGCGAGCTGGCGCTAGACCGGTTAATTCAAACTGCCAGCGATTTAGTAGAAGAGGAGCTTGAACCGCGAAATATCCGGTTGGATACCCATCTTCCCTCGCCCACGCCTCATTTACTGGCAAACGAACAGCAAATCGTTCAGGTGCTTACCAATCTACTGCGTAATGCAGCGCAAGCACCTAACGTAAGCCATATTCGCGTACGAGTACGTACGCATAAGCATGAATTAACGCTCTATGTAGAAGACAACGGCCCTGGCATCCCTGCTAGCAACCATCAGCACGTTTTTGACCCATTTTTCACTACCAAACCGGTGGGTCAAGGCAGTGGCTTGGGGCTCTCCATGGTGCACCGTATTATTAATGACCACGGCGGTACGATTGGTGTGTTTGACAGCGCTCTTGGTGGCGCTGGATTTGAAATCACACTTCCACTTAGTGAAACCGCATCCGCTTGAGGACAACATTTGTGACCCATCAGGAACATCCTTTACCTTTGCTGGTAGTGGAAGATGACCCCGCTATCCGAGAGCTTTTAGAAGAAGAGTTGAACGATGCGGGCTATCAAACGCTTGGCGTGCCCAGTGCTGAAGAGGCCATTGCCCTACTAAGCCATACCCCTGTGGCCATGATGATTACCGATGTACGCCTGCCGGGGATGACGGGCATTCAGTTGCTGCAGCAAATTCGTCAAAGTGGCAGCGAATTGGGGATCATCGTTATTACCGCTTTTGGCACTATCGATCAGGCAGTTGAAGCGCTCAAGCTTGGCGCCAACGACTTCCTGACCAAGCCACTTGACCTTGACGCTATCCGTGAGGCGGTCTTTCGGGTGCTGGAGCGCCAGCGTCTGTCGCTTTCACACGATACAGAGCTCAGCCACTTTCATGGCATTGTGGGCAAAAGTAATGTTATGCAGTCGCTGTTTCATGACGCATCGCGGTTGGCTAAAAGTAATGCACCCATTCTTATTTTGGGGGAAAGCGGTACCGGCAAGGAGCTTTTGGCGCGCGCCATTCATCAGGAAAGCCCTCGCCATGAGGCCCCCTTTATACCCGTCAACTGTGCCAGCATACCTGCTGACCTGATGGAAAGTGAGTTTTTCGGCCATGTGAAAGGCGCCTTTACTGGGGCCAATGAAGCGCGCAAAGGACTTTTTCATACCGCTCAAGGTGGCAGCCTGTTTTTAGATGAGATAGGCGAAATGCCGATCAACCTCCAGGCCAAGCTGCTTCGGGCGCTTCAGGAAAAAACCGTGCGCCCGGTCGGCGGCGAGCGCGAAGAAACTGTGGATGTGCGCATCATCGCGGCGACCCACCGCAATCTGGATAAAGAGATTGAGCAGGAGAGTTTTCGTAGCGACTTGTTTTATCGTCTGGAAACCTTTTCACTGCGCATTCCCCCCCTGCGTGAACGGGGCAGTGATATTGAACATCTGATTTTTGCGTTGATTGATAAACATTCGGAAGCGCAAAACAAACAGATTGAGCAAATTGAGCCCGAGGCACTCAACAGCCTGCTGAATTACACTTACCCAGGTAACGTCCGCGAATTGGAAAATGCCATTATGCGAGCGGTAACGCTCAGTGAAGAGGGTCTTTTGCAGCACCAGGACTTACCTGAACGGTTGCGCGAAAATTCGCATACGGAAGCTAGTGCCGAGATCACCCCGACGTTAAGCGGAGAAGTACTGCCTGGTACACAGTTACCGACGCCCTCGCCTACTCGATGGCCTAGCCTGGAGGAAGTGGAAAAGCGCTATATTCGAAAAGTGCTCGAAGCGACTGGAGGCAACAAACGCCGAACAGCGGAGCTTTTGGGTATCGCTCGACGCACACTCTATCGCCGTCTTGAAGATAGCGAAGAGTAGAGCAATAGGACTGGTTCAACGGGACTAGACCAACAGGACTCTGTATGAAAAGGCCAACAACAGTGCCTTGATGCGTGTTTTATCGACATAGCCAGGCGCTTCTACGATGCAAGCGTCTGGCTGCGATAGCGCGGGTACACGGCTAGCGACCCTTAGTAGCATTATACTTCAGCGCAAAAAAAACCCTCGCAGGCGCGAGGGTAAAGATGATAAACCGTGTGGAGCAGCCGCAGGGAACGAACAGCTGAAGCGGCTTATCATCGTAGGGAACGATACGTAGGTATTAGCCGTTAGTTAACTCATCATCATTTTCTTCATCGGCACCTGGCATGGGGTCTGTACCTTCACCAAAACCGGGCTCTTCTTCAACATCCTGGGTGCGCGCCTCATCTTCAGGCTGTATTGACTCTTGCGGGACAATTGCTTCACCGTTATCTGCTGAGCCCATGTCTGCAGGATCAGCTGGATCTGCGGTTTGATCCATCGTGGAGGGCTCTTGGGTCATGGTGGCATCCTGCTCAACGTCAGGTGCTGCACTTTGCTCCATGGTTTCAGGCTGTTGGGCAGGCGGCAATTCTTCTTCATTGTCACCGCAGCCAGCAAGCAAGAGGACACTGGCAGCAGTTGCGATCATGCACAAAGAAAGTAGACGTGGGCGCTTCGCTTTTACATCCGCGTGCTTGTTCATAAAATTCATCTCCTTGAAACCTGCAAAAAACATCCTGAATCACTACTCCAAACCAAGCACACTTCAAGCCAACTCAATGATTTATAAAAAATAACACTTAATATCAACACTTTAAAAACAAAAAAACATTATTGATAATCAACCAAACGTGGACGCAAAATGACACATGTGGCATTTCTGGACCGCGCTTAAAGAGGCGTTGTGACACAACCAGCTCATTTATGTATAATATTTTTTAATAATACACGACCATATACTGTTTTTTTCATTATGAATGCTTTGTGTGGCTGCTTTATATAGATGGCGGCAAATCAGAAAGAGCAACCATACAAAGCGCCTCATACACATAAAAGGCATCGCCTATGGATGAGCAACGTCCTGTTAAAATTAGAGTCCGAGGCTTAAGTAAGGTCTTTGGTAAACAACCTCGAAAAGCATTAGAGCTACGCGACCAGGGTCTTAAGCGTCCAGAAATCCTAGAGCAAACAGGCCAGACGCTCGGCCTTTCCAATATATCCTTCGATGTTTATGAAGGTGAGCTCCTCGTCATCATGGGCCTTTCGGGCTCAGGCAAATCGACACTGATCCGCTGTCTTAATCGCCTGATTGACACAACGGAAGGTGAGATCATCATTGATGATGAAAACATCCCCACCCTGAGTGAAAAAGCGCTGCTGGAATGCCGACGCCGCCATTTCTCGATGGTCTTCCAAAATTTTGCGCTGTTTCCGCATCGCACGGTGCAAAAAAACGCAGAGTTTGGCTTGGAAATACGCGGTATTGATAAAGCCGAGCGTCATAAAATCGCCCATACCGCCCTTAAACAGGTGGGCCTGGAAGGCTGGGAGAACGCGTATCCCCACCAGCTTTCAGGGGGAATGCAACAGCGCGTTGGTTTGGCCCGCGCACTGGCTAACGATGCCAGCGTACTGTTAATGGATGAAGCATTTTCAGCGCTTGATCCCTTGATTCGTAAGGACATGCAACAGGAACTTTTGCAGCTCCAAACAAAAATGCAAAAGACCACCGTCTTCATTACCCACGATTTGGATGAAGCGCTGAATATCGGTGACCGAATCGTGCTGCTTAAAGATGGCGAAGTAGTTCAAATTGGAACCCCTGAAGAAATTCTGACCCAACCCGCTGATGATTATGTGCGTCGTTTTATCGAAGGGGTCGACCGCTCGCGTATTCTAACGGCCGAGAGCGCCATGCGCCCACTGCGTAGCACCGCGCGTGACAGTGATGGCCCGCGCACGGCTCTTCACCGCATGCGGGACCACGCAATTGACTCTATCTACGTAACTGACCGTGACCGCCGTCTGCTCGGGCTACTGGAAGCCGAGTCCGCGAGTACGGCTATCAAGGAAGGCGCCGAAAAAATCGCCGACTACCTGACTCAGGACTTCCGCAAAGTGTCCCCCGACGAGCCGTTGCAGAACCTGTTCGCCATGTTTAGTGAAAAGAGCTTTCCTATTGCCGTGGTAGATGAACAGCAACGCCTACTGGGTGTTGTGGTGAAAGGCGCGGTACTGGATGAATTGGCACGAGCAGGAGAACCGTAATGGACATTCCCCGTATCCCGCTAGGCAGTTGGATCGAAGGTGGCCTCACTTGGCTAACCAGCGAATACTCTGTGGTTACTCGCGGCATTTCACGCTTTACCCAAACCGGGATTAACAGCCTGAATGATGGGCTGATGTGGCTACCGGAGTGGGCACTGCTGGCCATTATTGCCCTGCTTTGCTGGAGGCTTGCGGGCCCGCGCTTGGCACTGGGGGCGGTCCTTGGCTTGGCATTAATCTGGAATATGGGCCTTTGGGAACCCATGATCGAGACGTTAACGCTGGTGGTGATCGCAACCGTCGTTGCCGTTGTCATTGCACTGCCTATCGGCATCACCGCGGCCTTATCGGAACGCCTTTACCGCTTGTTCATGCCGCTGCTGGATTTTATGCAGACCATGCCTGCGTTCGTCTATCTGATACCAGCCATTCCCTTTTTCGGTATTGGTTCTGTGTCCGCTATTTTTGCCACGGTTATCTTTTCCATGCCGCCCGCCATTCGCTTTACGACGCTCGGCATTCGTCAGGTACCAACAGAGCTAATAGAAGCCGCAGATGCTTACGGTGCTACTCGAAGCCAAAAGCTATTTAAAGTGCAGCTACCGCTCTCGTTACCTACCTTGATGGCGGGCATTAACCAAACGATCATGCTAGCGCTTTCCATGGTGGTTATTGCCGCGATGATAGGTGCGGATGGGTTAGGCAGCGAAGTATGGCGTGCTATACAGCGCCTGCGCCCAGGCGACGGCTTTGAAGCAGGTATTGCCGTTGTTATTCTGGCCATGCTGCTGGACCGTTTAACTCAGTCGTTACGCAAGGCCTCTTCTAAGTAGGCTGACTAAGCTACCTAGCAACAACGAGAAGATGAGAAGTAGCTTGACGGGGTGTTAACCCCTTTGACTTGATGAGCTTTATTTTCACGACCATGCTGAATTGCCTAACATGATGTTATGTTAAGGCAAACAATACAAAAGGGAGCAAGTGAATGAAAACACGTATGCTAAATCGTCGTATCCGTCTGGCCTCTGCCGCATTGATTGCAGGTACTGGGTTAGTCGTAGGCAGTGCCGCTCAGGCGCAGGATCAAGGCACCATCAATCTTGCGTATGTTGAATGGTCGTCAGAAGTAGCCTCCACTAACGTCGTTGCTGCGGTGTTGGAGCAGGCTGGCTACGAAGTAGACATGACTTCGCTTTCCGCAGCGGCCATGTTCCAGGCGCTTTCAACCGGTGACGCCGATGCGATTGTTGCCGCATGGCTGCCAACAACGCACGCTGAGTACATGGAGCGCATTGGTGACCACGTCGAAGACCTGGGCCCCAACCTGGACGGCACCAAACTGGGGCTCGTCGTACCGTCTTACACAGACGTTGACTCGATTGCCGACCTTAATAGCAACGCAGACCTCTTTAACAGTGAGATCATCGGTATAGACCCTGGTGCAGGCCTGATGGGCTTGACGGAGCAAGTTGTCGATACCTATGACCTTGATCTTCGCCTGCGCAGTGGCAGCGACGCCACGATGGTGGCAGCGCTTAGTAACGCCATTAATAATGAAGAAGATATCGTGATCACCAGCTGGACGCCCCACTGGATGTTTGCACGCTGGGACCTTAAATACCTGGAAGATCCAGAAAACGTGTTTGGAGGCGCTGAGCAAATTCATACCGTTGTACGTAACGGTTTTGCCGATGAAATGCCAGAAGCCTACGCGATTCTCAATGCATTCGAATGGACCCCAGAGCAAATGGGTGAAGTAATGCTGATGAATCAGGAAGACGGAAGCGACCCCTACGAAAACGCCAAGAAATGGGTAGAAGAAAACCAGAATGTGGTTGAGCAATGGCTAAATAGCTAATCGCTATCCATCACTGTGCCGACGTCAGTTGATACTGGGGTCGGCACCTTTGTTTGCACTTACAAAACAGTTCCAATAAAACAGCAATACAATGCTTGTTAATATATAGTTAAGCAAAACGACACTACGCGTGTTTTCTAATTAAAACGGAGAGGTACTCGTGGATAAACAAGAGCCCAATAGCTCCCCTGAGGAGCCAAAATCCCCTGAAGGCATACCCGCTCCCGATGGGGCGGCAAATCTGATCGATACCGACTACGTTGTTGGTCAGGACAACATTACGACCAATAAAATGGGCTTTGAC
The DNA here is from genome assembly GCF_052375975.1 of Halomonas sp. TP35. Classification (NCBI taxonomy): domain Bacteria; kingdom Pseudomonadati; phylum Pseudomonadota; class Gammaproteobacteria; order Oceanospirillales; family Halomonadaceae; genus Halomonas; species Halomonas sp. TP35. The sequence goes on from NZ_JBQSUZ010000008.1 coordinate 84,287, forward strand.
CTTGACCTGCACGGCAAGGTGTTTAGCATTTCAGCGATTATTGTACTGCTATTCGTGGTCTTGACGCTGGCGCTGCAAGACACCATTGCGCCGGTATACGATTCCATTTTCAACTTCCTAACCGGCAACCTGTCCTGGTTTTTTATCACGGCTGCCAACATATTCGTTATTTTATGTGTTGGTTTGATTTTCTCCCCGTTGGGTAAAATCCGCCTTGGTGGCGTCGACGCCAAACCGGATTACACCTATATGGGCTGGTTCTCTATGCTGTTTGCCGCTGGCATGGGCATTGGCTTGATGTTCTTTGGCGTAAATGAGCCACTCACCCACTTCGGCACCGCCTTTGATGGCAGTAATTGGGCACCGCTGGGTGGCGCCGAAGGCAACGCTGCAGCAGCCACATCGCTTGCCATGGCAGCCACCATTTACCACTGGGGCCTGCACCCTTGGGCGATTTACGCCATCGTGGCACTTTCTCTGGCCCTGTTCTCGTTCAATAAAGGCTTGCCGCTTTCAATGCGCTCGGTGTTTTACCCCATTTTGGGTGAGCGCGTTTGGGGCTGGCCAGGCCATGTGATCGATATTCTGGCGGTGTTTGCATCGCTGTTTGGTTTGGCGACGTCACTAGGCCTAGGTGCCAGCCAGGCGGCAGCGGGGCTTTCGTATTTGTTTGGCGCGCCTGAAAGCGATGTCACGATGATTCTATTGATCGTCGGCATTACCCTGGTGGCGATTGCATCCATTGTTGCTGGTGTTGACAAGGGCGTGCAACTGCTCTCCAAGATCAACATCGCCATGGCGGCGTTGCTACTGTTCTTTGTGATTGCGGTAGGCCCGACTCTGTTCATCGCGACGGGCTTCTTTGAAAACCTGTGGAGCTATGCGACTCACTTCACCGCGCTTTCAAACCCGTTCGGCCGTGAAGATGCTAACTTCAGCCAAGGCTGGACAGCCTTCTACTGGGCATGGTGGATCTCCTGGTCTCCTTACGTCGGCATGTTTATCGCCCGCGTATCACGTGGCCGTACGGTTCGAGAGTTTTTGATTTCCGTACTTATTATCCCCTCAGTAGTATCGGTACTTTGGATGACGACCTTTGGCGGCACCGCCATTGATCAATATGTAAGCCAGGGTATTAGCACCGTGCGCGATGCGGGCGTCGACCTTCAGCTGTTCCTGATGCTGGAGCAATTGCCACTGGCACAAATCACCTCTTTCGTGGCGATTTTGCTGGTCATCATCTTCTTTGTCACCTCCTCCGACTCAGGCTCGCTTGTGATTGACTCCATCACCGCCGGCGGCAAAGTGGATGCCCCCACACCGCAACGCGTGTTCTGGGCGATCATTGAAGGCGCCATTGCCATTGCGCTGCTGCTGGGCGGCGGCCTTACGGCGCTACAAACCATGGCCGTTTCCACCGGTTTCCCGTTCACCATTATTCTATTGGTGGCGTGCTACGCAATCGTCAAAGGTTTGATGAGCGAACCAAAAGCAGTGTAATTAATCGGTACGCATGACCAAAACGGGCAGCCCAAGGGCTGCCCGTTTTTTATGGGTGCCGTACTAGCACCAGATATTTTTTAAAGGCGTATCTGGCTGATAATGGGTGGCGATTTGCGCCTGGAGAAGCTCTGCCGTGGCCAATGCATCGACCAGCGCATGATGCCCCTGGTAGGCAGGTAAACCATAGCGGGCGCGGCTAGCGTTTAAACGTATTGAAACCGGGGGGCGTCCCAACCAGCGGCGAAAACGTGCCCATAACGTTTGTCGATGTATCCTTGCCTCAAGCGACATCGTATCGATCATCGGGAACATCACCCCCTCGCCACGCCGTGCTTTAATCGCCGTATCCAGGAAGGGCCGCTCAATATTACGAAAGTGCACCACGACCAAATGGCCCGCGAGCGAGTCCAACAGCTCATCCAGCACCACATCCAAATCCGGGGCATCTGCCACCTCGGAATGGGTAATATGATGAAAAGCTATCGAGGATCCAGACAGCGTTCGGGTGGGCTTGACGACCCAATAACGGCGCTCCGCGAGCTTGATACGATCAAGCGTAAACGGCACAACGCCTATACTGACAATGGCATGGCGCCGCTCATCCAAACCGGTGGTTTCCAGATCCAGCGCAACCATCGGTACGTCAGCAATGGGGATATCACCAGAAGGCAGTGGTGTGGCAAAAAACCGCTGGATAGCAGGGTCTTTTGCATGGTGCTCACGCTGTGCCATATAGTCAGTCCAGTCGGGCTGGATGATGCGGTGACGCGGGCGAATGCCTAGCATGTTACTGCCTCTGCCGTTGAGCGGGCACCGGATAACGGAACTTTAAAAACTTCTGAGCATTGCTAAGCACATGGAAAGCATCTTTCAACGTATGCCGTTCGCTGTCCTCTACATTTTCAGGCTCAATATTGTTATCTGGCTCTCGGTCTTCCTGAATATCGATCATCTGGTGGCGCAACCGCGACATACATAAAAACTCAAACGCATAACTCAGCTTATCGCTGACCCCCGGAGCTAATAACTGTGTATCACTGATATCCTTTAGTCGCTGAAACGAGTTTTGCGCTTTGGAGCCACACGCCAGCGCATGGATGCGGATCAGATCAACCATCGGTGCTGTGCCACGTCGTTTCAGGTTAATTGAATTGTTATGTTTGCCATCCTTTTCCATGACAAAGGTACGAAAGAAGCCAAGCGGCGGCGTGCGGTTCAACGCGTTACGCGCCATTGCCGCTAAAAACAACGGCGACTCAGCGGCTCTACGAGCAATTAGATCCTGTAGCGTTTCAACAAAATGTTCTTCGCCATAGATGCTATCAAGGTCAAAGAAGATCGAACTCTGCAGCAGCTTTTTAGGCGTCGGATTGGAAATCCAATCTTCAAAATAGCTTTTCCAAACGCCCAGCGGCTGACGCCACTCTTGATTGGTGGCCATGATATCGCCTTTGCAGTAGGTGTAACCACAGGCATCCAGCCCATCGCTAACAAACTTGGCCAGCGCATAAAAATAGGCGTCATGCTCTCCAGGGATAAAGTCATCAGACAAAATGAGCGCATTATCCTGGTCAGTCACAATGCTTTGTTCATTGCGTGCCATTGAGCCATTAACCATAAAACAGTAAGGCACCGGCGGTGGCCCCAGCTCAGCTTCGGCCAGTTCCAGCAAGCGCCGGAAGAAGCTACGCCCCACCGTTGAAAGCGCGCTGCCCACCATTTGCGAGTTAGCGCCCTCCTGAACCATTCGGACAAAGGACGCTCGAACATCGGGTGCCAGTTTGGCAAGCCCTTGTGTGCTGGACTGATTAAAAATATTGCTGACCAGATAGAGTCCGCTATGCGTTTCATAGCGAATAATATCGGAAAGGTGCACCACGCCAACAGGCCGCTGCCGATACAGCACCGGCAAGTGATGGACATTGTTGCGCAGCATGGTCAGCATGGCCTCATATATCGACGCATCCGACTGTATGGTAATCAAATGAGAAGACGCGACATCGCCAATCGCGGTTTGCGGTGAAAGCCCCTCTGCCACGACCCGGGTTCTAAAGTCACTATCAGTAAAAATACCCACCATTTTCCATTTGACACCCTCGCTGTCTTGAAAACTGTAGCGCGGGCTGCCAGTACATTGGGTAATCACTATGGCCGCCGATGCCTGAGAATCATTAATTTGCTGGGCGGCCTGTTGAAGACTGGTGGTGGATGCCACCATCACGGGATAACGGGTCACCAGTTTACGAATACGCGTGACCATCATATCGTTCGACTTTTTTTGTTGCTCGGCAACCGTTTCAAGCCGGGGCCGTTCAAGCTCTACAAAGTCAGCAAAGTCATCATCCTCTTCACATAAGCGCTGAAAGACATCGTTGGGAATAAAATAGATCAGTGTGTCTTCAATCGCCTGAGCAGGAAAGCGTACTTTGTGATTTCGCAATAAGCTAAAGTGGCCAAAAATATCCCCTTCGCCCAACCGGTTATAAAGCTCGCCCTGGCGGCGATACACCTCAACAGCGCCACTTCTTATAAAGCACAGCTCACTAACGGTGTCATTTAACTCCAGGATATCGCTGCCCGTTTTGAAATAGCTGACCTCAACGCGCTCGGCAATCGCATCAAGCAGCTCATCCGAGAGACCATCAAAAGGAGGAAACTGGCCCATAAACTGGCGTATTTCAAGTAGTTCTACGTCCATGTGATCTCCCAAGACGTGTCTAATAGATAAGCCGAGTTTGGCTCGGTTCATCACTACCGTAAACCCTGGACGCAAAAAAAGCCCGACACCAAGGTGTCGGGCTTTGATGGTGTATCAGCTAGTGATGGCTTAGGACTGGCTTGCCATCTCTTGAACACGCTGCATCATTTCCGGATCTTGCTGGATAGACTGACCGATAGCATTGAAGGTATCGACATCCAAGCCACTGTCTTCAACTACTTCGATCATACGATCGTTAGCTTCGGCGCGAACTTCCTGTTGGGCTGACTCATCTCCTGCTTCCTGCAGACGCTGTGTGTACTCTTGCGAGATCACGGCGATTTCTTGAGAAGCATCGGCGAACTGCTGTAGCTGCTGGTCAGAAAAATCCTGGGCGGGTGCTGCTTGCTGAGTAGCCATGGGATCCTGAGCCGGGTCCTGTGCTTGCTGGGCGTTGGCAGTAGATGCCATTAAGCCAGTGGCGAGCAGGGCAGCAGAGAATAGAGCAGTTATACGTTGCATAGTAAGAAACCTCATTGACGCGGTATGAATGTGGTAGGTGTGACGCAAGGATTCAGCACAGGTTCAATTTTTTAAGTAAGAGAACGTAACAAAATGAAGTGATGATAATAACAACATGCGCACAGAAATATTAAAAATGCTTATATTCAATCACTTATATAAAAATATGCCGCTAGTATTTTGAACAATATTAGCGAACTTTTATTTATGTAAAGAAGAGCATCAAGGGAAGAAGATGGCTTTAGCTCTTTAATCGCTGCGAACAGCCTTCTATAGCCGTTCCAAGTACCCTACTCCGCCCAAGTTATGCATCTGCTGGCGTACCCATTGGCTACGCCTTTCCACTTGGGCGTCAGGTCGAGAGGCGCTGCGGGTACGTGGGCTGGGAAGGATTGCCGCGAGCAGGCTTGCCTGGCGCTCCGTCATCGCTCCGCCGGAGGCGCCGAAATAGTGTTGCGCGGCGGCTTCCAGGCCAAACACGCCGCTATCCCATTCAGCGATATTCAGATACACCTCAAGAATACGCTGTTTGCTCCAGAAAATTTCAATCAACAGCGTGAACCAGGCCTCTAACGCTTTGCGCGTCCAGCTGCGCCCACTCCACAAAAAAATATTTTTGGCTGTTTGCTGACTCAGCGTGCTGGCGCCGCGCAAACGGCCACCATCACGACTGGTCTCCCAAGCACGACGTAACTCAACAAGGTCAAAGCCACGATGTAGAGGGAAGCGCTGATCTTCAGCAGCAATCACCGCCAACTTGGCGTTGCTGGATAAATTGTCCCAGCTTCGCCACTGATGCTGAATGCGTATAGGCTCGCTGTTTACCCAGCTCTGTATTTTGCGCTCCACCATGATCATGGAGCCTGGCAAGGGCACAAAACGAAACAGGATGACCAGTGCCACAGAAAGAAGCACAAAAACCAGCACGCCGCGCCACACAAGACGCCATAGCTGACGAAGAAAGCGGCTCAGCGTACGTTTAAGCATCGTTATCCTTAAGATTTCATAAGATGTTCCGCATGATAACGTAGATGCTCCTCAATGAACGAGGCAATAAAGAAGTAACTATGGTCGTAACCCGGCTGACGACGCAGTGTCAGCGGGTGATCATGCGCTTCACATACGGCTTCAAGCCGCTCGGGCTTGAGCTGCTCTTCTAAAAACTGGTCCGCCTCGCCCTGGTCAATAAACAGCCGTTGACGAGAGGCACCATTAGCGACCAGTTCACAGGCATCGTACTGACGCCAGGTTGACTGATCCTCACCCAAATAGCTGGTAAACGCCTTTTGACCCCAAGGGCAGTTCATCGGGTTCACAATTGGCGAGAATGCGGACACCGAACTAAAACGACCTGGATGGCGCAACGCTAAAATTAATGCCCCATGGCCGCCCATCGAGTGACCGCTAATCGACTCACGCCCGTTTACCGGGAAGTGCTGGCGTACAACGGAAGGCAACTCTTCAACGATATAGTCGTACATTCGATAGTGTGGCTTCCACGGCGCTTGGGTCGCGTTGACATAAAAGCCGGCCCCCGAGCCAAGGTCATAACTATCGTGCTCGCCTGGTAGGTCCGTGCCACGCGGGCTGGTATCCGGACAAACAATGGCAATCCCAAGCTCTGCCGCTATCCGCTGGGCACCTGCCTTCTGCATGAAGTTTTCATCGTTGCAGGTAAGCCCGGACAACCACCATAAAAGCGGTACACGCTCGCTTTCGGCTTGAGGCGGTAGGTACACCGCAAATTCCATATCGCAATCCAGCGCCCGTGAGTAATGGCGGTAGCGTTTGTGCCAGCCACCAAAACTGCGATTGGCAGACACCAGTTCCAGGGTTTCACTCATGCTCATGGGGCAGGCTCCTTGAGAAAAGAGAAGCGCGGCAGTGCTGCCTGCCGCGCTTTATCAGTAAATTAGCAATGGTCGATTGGCGATAGCACTCGGTCATTCAAACGTGAATGCATAACCAGCAATACAGACCGGGTAATACAGACTTAGTAATGCAGAACGGTGCGGATGCTCTTGCCCGCATGCAGCAGTTCAAACGCTTCGTTGATTTTCTCAAACGGCATATCGTGAGTAATGAAATCATCAATATTGATTTCACCGTTCATGTAACGCTCAACGTAGCCTGGCAGTTCACTGCGGCCTTTAACACCACCAAACGCGGAGCCTTTCCAAACGCGCCCGGTCACCAGTTGGAACGGACGTGTGGAAATCTCCTCCCCCGCACCAGCGACGCCAATCACGATCGATTCGCCCCAGCCTTTGTGGCAGCACTCAAGCGCTGAGCGCATCACATTGACGTTACCGATACACTCAAATGAATAGTCCACGCCACCATCGGTCAAATCAACAATAACCTGCTGAATGGAGTCGCTGTAATCCTTGGGGTTTACACAGTCAGTCGCGCCAAACTGCTTGGCCAGCTCAAACTTATCCGCATTAACATCAATGGCGATAATTCGACCCGCTTTCGCCATGACCGCGCCCTGAATCACCGCCAGACCAATCGCACCCAAACCAAATACTGCGACGGTAGCGCCTGGCTCTACTTTGGCAGTGTTGAGTACCGCGCCAATACCGGTAGTCACCCCACAGCCCAGCAAGCAGATTTTATCCATCGGGGCTTCTTTTGAAACGACCGCTAACGAAACTTCAGGAAGTACGGTGTACTCGCTGAACGTGGACGTTCCCATGTAGTGGTGCAGCATCTTGCCATCCAGCGAGAAGCGCGAGGTACCGTCGGGCATGACGCCTTTACCCTGGGTGGCACGCACGCTGCCGCACAGGTTGGTTTTACCTGACAGACAGAATTTGCACTTGCCACACTCAGCAGTATATAGCGGAATAACATGGTCGCCAGGCTTGAGGCTGGTCACCCCTTCACCCACTTCCTGAACGACACCGGCGCCTTCATGACCCAGCACTGAAGGGAAGAGTCCTTCCGGGTCAGCCCCCGACAACGTATAAGCATCGGTATGACAAACGCTAGTAGCCGCCATTTTTACCAACACTTCGCCCGCTTTCGGGCCTTCCACATCAATTTCAACCAGCTCAAGCGGTTTACCCGCCTCTAACGCAACGGCAGCACGTGATTTCATAGTGTCACTCCTTAAGACAGTGGCGCAGTAAGTCGCCAGAACAGATAACGTATTGCTTCAATAGCGACAGTGTAAGGTAGCTAGAGGTACTAGAAAAAGCGGGATATACTCATAACATTATTGCCACTGAGCAACAATCACCCACAACGGAAGAGCCTCTATGCAGCGCTGGGATCGTGTCGAAGCCTTTATTGAAGTGGTCAGACTGGGCACATTTTCTGCGGCCGCAAACCATCTAAAAGTATCAACCTCGCATATTAGCCGTTTGGTGAGCCAACTTGAAAACCAGCTCGGCATTCAGCTTCTCTACCGCACAACGCGGCAAATACGCTTAACGGATGCAGGCGCTCTGTATATGGAGCATTGTCAGCACCTGTTTGATGGATTGAAAGATGCCGAACAGGCGCTTAGCGAACTGCAGGCCAAGCCTCGGGGCCTGCTTAAGCTGACATCAGCTACTACCTTTGGCGAGCGTTATATCGCGCCGCTGGTTAATGACTTTCAATGCCTACATCCTGACCTTGAAGTGTACATGCATTTTACCAACCGACCCGTTGAACTCATTGAGGAAGGCTTTGATATCGCCATTCGCATGGGCGTATTAAAGGATTCAAGCCTAATCGCTAGGCGCCTGTGCGACCGGCGAGAATATGTTGTCGGCTCCCAGGATTACTTTCGCCAGACACCGCCTCCTCACACGCTGGCGGAACTTGGTCAACATCGTTGTCTGGTAGGTTCACGGCCTAATTGGTTGTTTGATACCAACGGCCAACGCCGCGAAGTACGCGTAGAAAGCTGCTGGACTGGTAACTCCGGCCCCGCCCTGCTGGATGCCGCGCTTAAGGGACTGGGCCTTGCCCAACTGCCCGACTATTACGTAGCACCTTACCTTGCAAGTGGCGAACTCATCGCCGTACTGGAGCCCTTTCAGCATCATGATACGGCGGTCTGGGCGGTTTACCCCCGCCACCGCCACTTGTCCCCCAAGATTCGTCAATTGGTCGATTATCTGGTGGCTAATATGTCGCGGGTACTGCCGAACACGCCATCGATTTAGCGGCAGGGCCGACCTTTCGCTTGCCATAGCCCCTCCTGCGCTTGCGGCATTTCATTTTTTAAATCCCGCTATACGTAAAGCCGTTTGCGCCCTTATACACTTCAACGTAGGGTCATCTTTTATCCCCAATGGGCTTTTTTTGCTACAAACTTTCACTCTAACGACATAAAACTTATGACAACCCCTAAAAACCATGAAAAAAACCTAAAGCGTGGCGCGTTTACCCGCTTTCTCGATAGCGTTGAGTGGCTTGGCAACTTGCTCCCTCACCCGGTCACGCTATTTGCCATTTTATGTGTCCTTGTGGTGATAGCCAGCGGTATTGCCGATGCCTTAGGCGTGTCGGTTGCCGACCCACGCCCCGCTAACGAGGGCGAATGGATTGCGGTTAATTCACTCCTTAATGCCGAAGGCTTACGCCGACTGGTCACCGAGATGGTGACAAACTTCACAGGCTTTGCGCCTTTAGGCACTGTACTGGTTGCCATGCTGGGCGTTGGCGTAGCCGAACACTCAGGGCTACTTTCTGCCAGTATGAGAGCGTTGGTACTTAACCGCTCACCCCGCATCGTTACCTACGCTATTGTGTTTGCGGGCATTATGTCCAACATGGCGTCCGAACTTGGCTACGTTGTACTTATTCCTCTGGCCGCCATGATCTTCCATTCGCTTGGGCGCCACCCTTTGGCGGGTCTCGCTGCGGCTTTCTGCGGTGTTTCCGGCGGCTACAGCGCCAACCTGCTCATTGGAACCGTCGACCCGTTACTTTCTGGTATTACCCAAGAGGCCGCTCGCCTACTGGACCCGGCTTATGTGGTAGGCGCTGAAGCAAACTGGTTCTTCATGTTTGTCAGCACCTTCTTTGTGACCTTGATCGGCGGCCTGGTTACCGAACGTATCGTGGAGCCGAAGCTTGGCAAATACGATGCCGCTGATGCCGATAGCGACATTGGCCAGCAGTCCATGCAAGGGCTTTCCGCAGGGGAGAAGCGTGCGCTAAAAGGCACGGGGTTAGCCACGCTGGTGCTTATTGGCTTAATTGCCATGACCGTGGTACCTGAAAATGGCATTTTGCGTAATCCAGAAACAGGGCTAATCAGCGGCTCGCCCTTCCTGAACGGCATTGTGGTCATTGTTGCGGCCTCCTTCTCACTACTGGGCTTCATCTATGGGCGTCTGGCAGGCACGATGCACAATGATCGTGATGTGGTAAATGCCATGGCCAAAAGCATGAGCAGCCTTGGACTGTATATCGTGCTGGTCTTCTTTGCCGCTCAGTTTGTGGCGCTGTTTAACTGGAGCAATTTTGGTACCGTGACGGCCGTGGCGGGTGCTGATCTGCTGGAGTCTCTTGGGCTACGTGGCCCGGGCCTGTTTGCGCTGTTTATTTTACTGTGTGCGTTCGTCAACCTGTCGCTGGGCAGCGCATCGGCGCAATGGGCGGTGACCGCTCCGATTTTCGTTCCCATGCTGATGCTGATGGGATACGCGCCAGAGGTGATTCAGGCGGCCTACCGGATCGGTGACTCTGTCACCAACCTGATCACTCCGATGATGAGCTATTTTGGGCTGATACTGGCTGTCGCGACCCGTTATCGCAACGATATGGGCATTGGCACACTGGTCGCTTTAATGTTGCCCTATACGTTATTCATGTTGATCGGCTGGAGCTTACTGTTTTTTGTGTGGGTGTTTTTGCTGGGCCTGCCTGTTGGTCCTGGTTCCGCTACTCATTACACGCTATAACAAAGGCTTAAAGGCATCAGGATTCGTGGAGCGCTTGACACTAGATAGCAAAAAGCCCGCCGTTTTAAACGGCGGGCTTTTTTACGCTAGACACTAGCGCCTGAGTACTAACTTAGGCTGGCTTACTCGTCCAGGAACGAGCGTAGCGGCTCAGAGCGGCTAGGGTGGCGAAGCTTGCGCAGCGCCTTGGCCTCAATCTGACGAATCCGTTCACGGGTTACGTCAAACTGCTTGCCCACTTCTTCAAGCGTGTGGTCGGTATTCATATCAATACCGAACCGCATGCGCAGTACCTTGGCTTCACGTGCAGTGAGACCACCCAGTACGTTACGCGTCGCTTCAATCAAGCCTTCGCCGGTGGCCATATCGATGGGCAGCAGCATCGTGCCATCCTCGATAAAGTCGCCCAGATGCGAGTCATCATCATCACCAATCGGCGTCTCCATGGAGATAGGCTCTTTGGCAATTTTGAGCACCTTACGTACTTTGTCTTCCGGCATTTCAAGACGTTCGCCCAGCTCTTCCGGGGTCGGCTCGCGGCCCATTTCCTGCAGCATTTGGCGCGACACGCGGTTAAGCTTATTGATCGTCTCGATCATGTGAACCGGAATACGGATAGTCCGCGCCTGGTCGGCAATCGAGCGGGTAATCGCCTGACGAATCCACCAGGTAGCATAAGTAGAGAACTTATAACCCCGACGGTATTCGAACTTATCCACTGCCTTCATCAAGCCGATGTTGCCTTCCTGGATCAAATCCAAGAACTGCAGACCTCGGTTGGTATACTTCTTGGCAATCGAGATTACCAGGCGCAGGTTGGCCTCAACCATCTCTTTCTTGGCGCGGCGCGCTTTCGCCTCACCAATCGACAGCTTGCGGTTCACCTCTTTCAAATCCGCCACGGTGAGCTGCACCATGTCTTCTTCGAAAGCAATTTTACGCTGCGAACGGGCGATATCAGAACGTAACGGCTCAAGACGGTCAGCGTATTTAGGCTGCGCTTCCTGGAAAGCATCCAACCACTTGGGGTTAGATTCGCTACCTGGGAACGATTTGATAAACGTCTTGCGCGGTACCTTGGCTTTTTTAACACAAAGCTGCATGACCGCTTTTTCCTGGGCACGCACTTGCTCAACACTAATACGTACCTGACCTACCAGGCGTTCAAAGTGTTTCGGCACCAGTTTGATCGGCGAGAACAATTCGGCAAGACGAGCCTGCTCAGCTTTCAACTCGGCGCTGCCGCGACCGTGCTTGGTAAGCGCCGCTCCAGCTAACGCATTTTGCTCGCGAATTTGCTCAAAACGCGCCCGCGCCTCTTCGGGGTCCGGGCCGCCTTCGCTGGCGTTGGAATCTTCGTCATCCTCCTCGCCATCGCCGTCGCCGTCTTCGTCGCTTAAGTCGGTGGCTACCTCAGGTTCAGGCACATCCGCTTCGGCAACGCCAGGTATACCTTCATCGGGGTCGATAAACCCTGAGAAAAGATCCGACAGACGGCCAGGCGCTTCTTCATCCTGAGTAGCATCATAAGCATCCAGAATGGAGGCGACAGCCCCTGGCAAGTAGGCCAGTGCCGACATGACTTCACGTGTACCCTCTTCGATCCGCTTGGCAATTTCGATTTCGCCTTCACGGGTCAAGAGTTCTACTGTGCCCATTTCACGCATGTACATGCGTACTGGGTCGGTGGTGCGACCCACGTCGCTTTCCACGGCAGCGAGTGCCGCAACGGCCTCTTCCGCAGCGGACTCGTCCGTGGAGTGATCCGACATCATCAAAGTGTCTTCATCAGGCGCTTCTTCAGCGACACGGATACCCATGTCGTTGATCATGCCAATGATGTCTTCCACTTGATCCGGGTCGGCGATATCCTCGGGTAGATGGTCGTTGACCTCGGCATACGTCAGGTAACCCTGCTCTTTGCCGCGCGCGATCAACTCCTTCAGACGTGACTGCTGCTGCGCATTTCCAGCCATAGAAACCCTATCTCGACGAAGAAGAATGAAACACCTGGAGCGCTGAATCGATTAAACTCAACAAGCCGAACAGTATAGCGTAAATAGCTGTATTTTTTCCAGCGAAACGTATTTGCGCGGTCATTCAGGTGTGTTAGGTTGTTCGGTTAGGCCAGCACTTGGCTACTAACCCCTTTATGTGGTGCTGAAGTCAATAAATTCAACCCACAGATGTAGCGTTTAAACTTATAACCGCTTATTTGCTTCCAACATCTGCATAAACTTTTGCCTCTCTTGAACAGTTAATTTCTCGCCAGATTCCTGCTTTTTTACTAACGCAGAGAACTGCTCCATCAGTGCATCAAGCTCGTTTTGAGGGTCATGTTGCTCTTTTATGGCTTTGAGGTAATTAACATTATCTTTAAGCTCTGTTTCGCGATGCTCTTTTGGAAGCAATATTTCTTTTTTCGCAACTTCACTTAATAACCGCCCTTCATGAGTGCCTTGAAAGTGCGCAAGAATCACTTGTGGACTGCGATAGCGCCCAGCGCGTAGCAATGCAATTAAGGCACGGCATAGCGATGTTTCTTCACTCTCTGGCAACCAGCACAGAGATTCCGGCAATGCCACTATCAAACGCGGCTCATGTAGCAAAAGTTGCACAATACGGCTAACAGCCGACAGAACTTGAGACACCTCCCCCTGACGACCCGTTCGATTGACTAGGCTATCATTTTCCAGTCCAGGCGACTCACCATGAAACTGCTCGCTAGCAGCTTCCCAATACGCTTGCCCCTTGGGTGCCGCTGTGCGCTTATCCAACAGCGCTTGCAGCTGCTGTTGTGCCAAGCCACTACGCTTGGCAAGCGCTTCAAGCAGTAACGATTTGAGCATGCCATCAGGCACTTTGTTCAACGCTTCAAGCACCTGGCTTGCAAATCGCTCGCGCCCCTCCACCGTGTTTAAATCACGGCCCTGGGCCGCCTGCTCAAACAAAAACTCCGACAGCGGCATCGCACAGGTAACACGATCCTTAAACGCCTCGGTGCCTTCACGGCGCACCAGCGTATCCGGGTCATCGCCTTCTGGCAGAAATAGAAAACGCGCCTCACGGCCATCAATCATCAACGGCAGCGCGGTTTCCAGCGCTCGGCTGGCGGCCTGGCGGCCAGCGCGGTCGCCGTCAAAGCAGAACACCACTCGGCTGACCAAACGAAACAGGCGGCTTAGATGATCTTCGGTCGTCGCGGTTCCCAGCGTAGCCACAGCGTTATGGATGCCGTACTGCGCAAGCGCCACAACGTCCATATAGCCTTCTACCATCACCAGCTGCTCAAGCTTGCTGGATGCCTGGCGCGCCTCATAAAGCCCATAAAGCTCGCGACCTTTATGAAACACTGGGGTTTCTGGTGAGTTGAGGTATTTGGGCTGCTCGTCGCCCATCACTCGCCCACCAAATGCAATCGTCCGTCCTCGTAAATCTCGGATCGGAAACATCACCCGATCCCGAAAACGATCGTAAGTACGCCCCGTATCTTCACGATGAATCAACAGGCCATACTCAATCTGGACAGGTTCTGATATCTCCCGCTCACCAAGGTGCTGCTTGAGCGCTTCCCAACCGCCAGGCGCGTAACCTATGCCGTAGGCACTGATCACCTCAGCAGAAAGCCCCCGGTTTTCCAGATATTGCTGGGCGCCTTGCCCCTCATGCATTTTAAGCCGCTCGCGATAAAAGCTTGCCGCAAGCTCAAGCAGGTTAACGCCCTCTTTGCGCTTTCTTTCACGCTGGTGTGCACGCGGGTCGTCAGCGCCTTCGCGCGGCACGTCAAGACCCAGCCGCCCGGCCAAATGCTCCACCGCTTCAGGAAACGGCAATTTGTCGTATTCCATCAAGAAGCGTAGTGCATTCCCATGCACGCCACAGCCAAAGCAGTGATAAAACTGTTTATCAGCACTTACCGTGAACGAAGGCGTTTTTTCCTGATGAAAAGGGCAAAGACCCGAGTAGTTCCGGCCAGCTTTTTTAAGCTGCACACGCTCACCAACCACTTCCACCACGTCAACGCGGCTGAGCAAATCGTCAATAAAACGCTGGGGAATCTGGCCTGCCATTTACAACGGCACCCTCGCGCATGTGCGCTAAACGCTTGCTTAACGTCATCTGGCGGACTGCCCAATCACCTTAAACAGCGTAGAAAACTGAAAAACAAACGGCCACCTAGTGGCGGCCGCTTGGCATCCCTCTTGAGACAACCAGCTAACCGCTCTGGCTCTCTCGGGTACGGATCAATAGAGCCGTTCGAAACGCTTTTGCTCACGCTGCACTTTCTTGGCGTGGCGTTTTACGGCAGCTGCCGCTTTGCGTTTACGCTCAGCAGTCGGCTTCTCATAGTGCTCGCGGCGGCGTACTTCAGAAAGAACACCGGCTTTTTCGCAAGAACGCTTGAAGCGACGCAGGGCGACGTCAAACGGCTCGTTATCACGTACTTTTACAGAAGGCATTAAGCACTCACCTACCTTAAGGAGTCTTGAGTTCGAAAGTACGTACACCATCACCGCATGATTGCGAAGAACATAGCGTACGACCCAGTTTTTACAGCGCACGATAGTTTAGTCGTGGTTGGCAATGATTGCAAACTGGCGCCCATGACATTGTGTAATCAATGCCACCTTTATGGGCGTTAGACATGTTAAAATTCTGTCCTTATGCAATCTGTTAGCCCTCTGTAGAGATTTCCTATGCGTGTGCTTGGCATCGAAACTTCCTGCGACGAAACCGGCGTTGCTCTTTATGACACCTCCCGCTCAGGGGGCGATGGCCTGCTGGCCGATGCGCTGTATAGCCAAATTGCCATGCACGCCGAGTATGGCGGCGTGGTGCCCGAGCTTGCCTCACGGGACCACACGCGCAAGCTGCTCCCTTTGATTGAGCAGGTGTTAAGTGATGCCAGGCTAACAAGAGACGATTTAGAGGGTATTGCCTATACCGCAGGCCCAGGGTTGGTAGGCGCACTCATGGTGGGTGCCAGCACGGCCCACGGTATGGCCCGTGCACTAGGCATTCCGGTATTGGGCGTGCACCACATGGAAGGTCATCTACTCGCTCCCATGCTGGAAGACGATGCGCCAGCGTTTCCTTTTGTGGCCCTACTGGTATCTGGCGGTCATACCCAGTTGGTGGAAGTCCAAGGACTTGGAAGCTATCAGCTATTGGGTGAATCCGTTGATGATGCGGCCGGTGAGGCGTTTGATAAAGCCGCTAAAATGCTCGGCCTTGCTTATCCCGGCGGCCCTATGGTGGCCAAGCTTGCCGAACAGGGCGACCCCAAACGGTTTCGTTTTCCACGTCCGATGACCGACCGGCCGGGGCTTAATTTCAGTTTCTCAGGGTTAAAAACGCATACCTTAACGGCTATACGTCAGTTGGAAGCGGCTGGCGAGCTTGACGAGCAGGCGCGCGCTGATGTGGCCCGCGCCTTTGAAGAAGCCGTGGTCGATACACTGGTCATCAAATGCCGACGGGCGCTGGACCAAACGGGGTTAAAACGGCTGGTAGTGGCTGGCGGGGTGAGTGCCAATCACCGGTTGCGTGAGCGCTTGGCGCTTGAGTGTCAAAAGCGTCAGGCAAAGGCCTACTATCCTCGCGGCCGGTTTTGCACGGATAACGGCGCCATGATCGCGTATGTGGGCGCGCAGCGCCTGGCCGCTGGCGAACAGGACAAGGATGGCATTATGCAGGCTACGCCGCGCTGGCCGCTTGATCAGTTGGCGCCTCCCAACGCCGAATAATTAGCGACGCCCCAGGCGCGGCTCATCGCCGCGTCTTAATCTGCGAATATTAAGCCCATGACGCAGCAGCACCAGTAGGCTCAAACCGCCCACTACGCCCACATAAGCAGGCGCCAGCCAGATACAGGCAAGCGGCGCCACCAGCGCGCTTAACAAGGAAGCCATTGCCGCGGTTTTTAAGCGCCACGCCAGCAAGGTCCACACCCCCACGCTCACCAGTGCAACACCCGGGGTCAGCACCAGCAGCACGCCCAGCGCGCTGGCGACGGCCTTTCCGCCACGAAAGCCATACCATACCGGGTAGCTATGCCCCAGTAATACCGCCAGCCCAATCAGCCCCTGCCAACTGACCGGTAACGCCATTAATTTACTGGCAAGCACTACGGGTACGCCTTTTAACGCATCCAGCAAAAGCGTGGCGCCCGCCAGGCGCGGCCCATAAAGGCGTAACACGTTAGAAAAACCGGGATTACCGGAGCCACAGCGACGAGGATCGCCCACTCCCGCTATCCGGCAAACACTAATCGCCGCCAGCCAACTGCCGCTTAAATAGCCGAACACTAACCACGCCATGGCGCCTTTTCCGTCCTACTGTCGTTTCGTTTCATCCTAACGTACAATCGCCCGCTTGTTGTCGCCGAGGAAGAGCTTGTGGACCGCATTTTGATCGAAGCACTCAAGGTAGACACCGTGATTGGTGTTTACGATTGGGAGCGCACCATTCAACAGTCGCTTAGCCTGGACTTAACCCTGGCGACCGATATTCGCCCGGCTGCAGCCACTGACGATTTAAGCTTAACGCTAGACTATGCGGCTATCTGCCAGCGTATCCAGCGATTCGCTGACGCGCATCAATTCGCTCTGGTGGAGACCTTCGCGGAACGCTTGGCTGACTGCCTGCGCAGCGAGTTTTCCATTACCTGGTTACGCTTGCGGGTGCGTAAACCCGGCGCGGTACCGCAAGCGGCGAGTGTAGGCCTTGAAATTACACGTGGCGAGCTGCCGGAGGCCACAAGGATATAATCTCATGAGCCTGGTTACCGTCAGTTTAGGCAGCAATATTGATCCTGTGCGTCATATCCGCCTGTGTCTCGATGCACTTTTCGATACCTTTGGGCCTTTAAACGTCTCGCGCGTTTTTGAAAGCGAGCCGGTTGGTTTTAGCGATACCCGTAATTTTTACAACCTGGTCGTGGCCTTCGAAAGTAACTGGTCGCCGGGTGAATTACAGGCATGGGCCAAGGCTTTGGAGATTCTTCATGGCCGTAAGCAGGGCTTGGCCAAATACAGCCCTAAAGCGCTGGATATCGACCTGCTAACGGTGGGTAGCCTGCGTGGCGTCGTTGAAGGTGTTGCACTGCCCCGTGCAGAGATTACCGAAAGCGCATTCGTGTTACAGCCCTTGGCGGAGCTGCTACCTAACGAACGGCATCCGGCTTGTAACACGCCTTACGCCGCACTTTGGAATAATTTTTCGCTGGGGAATCAGCGGCTTTGGGCGGTAGATTTCACCTGGGGCAGCGCTTGGATATCGCATGCGGAGTCTGCGCCTTGTAAGTCCCAGGCTCGCTAATCACCTCTGTTTACCTAATCATCCGCTTAACGCATCACTAACCGCTTGCTGACGCTGTTCACGTAGTGCCTGGCCTAATCCAGCCCCCTTGAATCCTTGAGCGATTAGCCCCTGCGGGCTAACGCTGCGTGCCGCTAGCCAAGCAGCCTGTAGCGGCTGGGCATAGTCACTTTCAATAACACCGCCACTTTCAACAACACCGACACTTTCAACCACACTGACTAACGTGAGCTGTGTGGCGACCTGGTCAGGCTTACGAAAACCATCCAGGCGCTCCAGCCAATGCAACACGGCTACCGCCTCTAAGGGCTCTTTTAGTAGCGAAAGCGTCAACGCGACATGGCGCGCCAACTGCGTTACCGCATTGGGTAAACGTAGCTTTTCCGCCAATGCCTCGCGGCCCACGTCATCCAGCACGCTCACCAGTAATGCATAGCGCCAGTGCGCCAGCAGCGTTGGGCTATCGTCAGGCACGTACTGTAGTGCGGCCAAGCCGTCCTGCAGTTTTTCTGCTGAGAACGGCCACCATATTGCCAGCGCTTCACACTGCGCCAATGTCGT
The DNA here is from genome assembly GCF_052375975.1 of Halomonas sp. TP35. Taxonomy (NCBI): domain Bacteria; kingdom Pseudomonadati; phylum Pseudomonadota; class Gammaproteobacteria; order Oceanospirillales; family Halomonadaceae; genus Halomonas; species Halomonas sp. TP35. Next base: position 102,797 of record NZ_JBQSUZ010000008.1, read on the forward strand.
GAAGTAAGCTTCGGGGCTGGGTTCACCCAAGGCTTTTTCGGTTTCTACCCATACCCGCTCAGCCGCCAAATGCTCAAGCTCACCACTGCGGCTAACCTCGGTCATCAATGCCAGGGTTTCAGAGGCGATAGAGAATCCCAGCGACGCATAGCGGGCTAAAAAACGTGCCGTGCGCAGCACCCGCAGCGGGTCTTCACCAAACGCACAGGAAATATGGCGCAGTATGCGTTTTTCGATATCCCCTTGGCCATCAAAGGGGTCAATCAGCGGCCCATCGACCCGTTGAGCAATGGCATTGACGGTCAGGTCGCGGCGCAGCAGGTCCTCTTCCAACGTTACCTCGGGGCTGGCATGCACTTCAAACCCGGAATATCCGTGCCCGGTTTTTCGCTCCGTACGCGCCAGCGCATACTCCTCCGCTGTATCAGGGTGCAAAAACACCGGAAAATCTCGCCCCACCGGCTTAAAGCCGCGCTGGCGCATAGCCGCTGGGGTAGCGCCGACCACCACCCAGTCGTTGTCATACACTGGCCAGCCCAGCAGTGCATCGCGAACAGCGCCACCCACGCGGTATACGTCCAGCCCGACAATGCGCGGATCATTCGAATGCGTCACCACTACCGCTCTCCTCGTTGCTGGCTGGGTACGCTAATTCGCTCACCGGTATCTATATTAAGCGCGGTTAACGCCCCACCCCACACGCAGCCCGTATCCAACGCGTCTACCCGAACCTTGGCGCCCCGAGTTTTTCCTTCTAGCGCGGCCCAGTGACCAAACAGGAGGTGCGGATCATCGTCACGCGCATACTGAAACCACGGCGCAAAGCCAGATGGGGCACTAGCGAGGCCCTCTTTAGCAGCAAACTCCAGCTGCCCTTGGCTGTCAATAAAGCGCATACGTGCCATAGCGTTAACAATAAAGCGCAGCCGGTCCATTCCCTCCAGGTCCTCTCGCCAACGATCAGGCTGATTACCAAAAAGCTCGGTCAAGAAATGCCCTGACTGCTCGCTGGCCAGCGCTTGCTCGACCTCACGGCTATAAGCGACAGCCTGCTCTATGCGCCACTGAGGCAGCAAACCGGCATGCGTCATTAGGGTATTGCCTTGCTGCACTGCAAGCGGCTGGCACTGCAGCCAATCCAGCAGTTGCTCGCGATCTGGCGCATTAAGAATATCGTTGAGAGTGTCGTGCTTTTTTTGCCTGCCGCCGCCACGCGCGACCACCAACAGATGAAAGTCGTGGTTGCCTAGCACACAGCGTACCGCGCCGCCCAGTGCGTGCGCTTCGCGTAAACACTCAAGGGAGCCTGGACCACGGTTGATCACATCGCCCACCAGCCACAAAGTATCGTGCGAGGGATTAAAGTCCAGGGCTTCAAGTAGCGTCATAAACTCGGCGTAACAGCCATGCAAATCGCCAATCGCGTAGGTACTCATGCGCGGGCCTTATATGAAAACAAAGAGCGTCGAAATAAAAAAACGTGCTGCATGTTCACAGCACTGTAGCCGCTAAATTGCTCTGGTGAATTGGGAAAATATGGACCAATATAAATCAAGCATACCCGTTGGGGTGCTTTTGCTTTTAACAACGCGCCCATACTTTTTAATAGCTATCGTTAATTACAACCGTTAATAACATCCTGCAAAGTAAAGCACTTGCCACAGCCAAGGACAACACAACCAATATGACGCCCACCTATACACGGCGCTGGCTATTAAAAATCGCAACGTTTACGGGCATGAGCCTTGTTCTCGTCCCCGTTACCGCCTTGCTCCCTGTGGCCAACGCAACGAACGTTTCACCCACATTGGTTAACGGTTGGCTACTGCGAGCGAGTGATTGCTAATGTACCTGCCTTTTGAGGAGCTCAACGAGCAGGATGATACGCTGGATGTGTGTATTATTGGCAGCGGCGCTGCAGGCATGTCAATTGCCGTGACGCTAGCCCGGCAAGGCCATCAGGTTTTACTCTGCGAAGGCGGCGATGAAGTATTTAGCGAACGCTCTCAGGATAGTTACCGCGGCGAAGTGGTTGGCGATACGTATATTCCGCTCGAGACGAGCCGGCTACGCTATTTAGGCGGCTCCACCAATCATTGGGGCGGCGTTTCTCGCTCACTTGATGCTTATGACTTTACGGGCAAAACGGCTGCCCCCGAGACCGTATGGCCTATTGGCCAGGAAGCGCTAACCCCTTACCTTAGAGCAGCCACCGAGCTGCTTAACCTGGACCCGATTCCTGCGGATGAGCCTGTCGTCTCCTCAGGCTTCAACCGTATTCATTTTTCACTGGGAACGCCGGTACGCGTGCAACATAAGTATGCCGAGATGCTTGAAGCATCACCCCACCTGATCTGTTGTCTGACCGCCAACCTGGTGGCACTTGAAACCGAAAATGGCCGTATCACCAGTGCTACATTTGCCAACTACCAAGGCGAGACACACACAGTACACGCCCGCTACTTTGTCCTCGCCTGCGGAGGGATTGATAACGCGCGTTTGCTGCTATGGTGCAACCAACAAACCAATGGCCAACTGATTCCACATGCGGAGACACTGGGGCGTTACTGGATGGAGCATCCCCATGCAACGGTTGGGCAGGCGCTTCTGTTTAAGCCAGAAGCCTTAGGACTGGATAAGGAATACAACGTTTTCCTCTCGCCTAATGAGCAGTCAATCACCGCGCGAGAAATATTGAACTGCGGATTACGCTTGCACCGCATGAGCCCCGAAGCAACCCAAGCATTGATTGATGAACTTGGCCTGCAGGCGCCTTCACTCGGCGAGCTGATCAGTAAGTGGCAAACGCAAGGACGCATCCTGCATGGGGTGATGCTAAGAGCCTCCTGGGAGCAGGAACCTCGCTTTGAAAATCGCATTGAGCTAACCGAAGAACCTGATGCCTTAGGCATTCCCCGAAGCAGGCTAGTTTGGCAACAGTCGCCGCTTGACCGGCACACTATTCGCGAGAGCTTGCTGCTATTGGGGGAGTACCTGCTTGAGGAGGACGTTGGCCGCGTACAATTGGCCGATTGGCTTGCAGCCTTACCCGTTACGCTACCGACCGATGGCGAGCTGGCTGGCCGCCACCACATGGGAGGCACACGCATGAGTCATACCCCGGAAGACGGCATCGTTAACAGCGATTGCCGCCTGTTTGGCCAGGACAACATGTACGTGGCGGGCTCCAGTGTCTTCCCAAGCAGCGGACACGCCAACCCCACGCTCACTCTAGTGCAACTCGCTCTTCGCTTATGCGATCACTTGGAGCAGCGTTTAACCTCCGCCTAGAGGATAGCTCATTAGGGACGAGCCTGTTTTAGTGCAACTGGCGCGGCACGGCCAAGCGAAAAGGCGCTACGGGCACTTCAAAGGCACGTTGGGTATAGGTGTTCAACAACGTATAGCCACCTTCCATCACGCCCACTGGTGTTTGCAAAATCGCCCGGCTGGTATAGCGAAAGCGCTGACCGGGGCCGATCAATGGCTGTTGCCCGACCACACCCTTGCCACGCACTTCCTGACTATCGCCGCTGCCCTGGGTGATTTTCCAGTAACGTGCCATAAGCTGTACGCTATGCGGGCTTTGATTATGTACCGTCACGGTATAGCTAAATACGTAGCGTAATTCCGCATCGCTGGATTCTTCGGCACAGTATTCAGGCGTTACGCTGACGTCGATGGCTAAACCACTCACCCGTTTTCACTCCCATCACTACCTGGCCTTTCATCAGCAGCCACGCGGTTAGCAATGGTTACATACTCAGCAACCGTTAGCGTTTGCGGGCGGCGCGTGGGGTCAATACCCAGCGCTTCTAACGTTTCAGGACTGACGCGTCCTTTAAAGTTATTACGTAAGGTTTTACGGCGTTGGCCAAAGGCTAGCTTTACCAGCTCAAACAGGAGTGCCGGGTCGTCGGCTACGTGCGGCAAACTTGCGTGCGGTGTGAGGCGCACAATGGCAGAGTCGACTTTAGGCCGGGGCACAAAGGCCTCGGGCGGTACGATAAACAGCTGGTCGACGTGGCAGTAGTACTGCGCCATCACAGAAAGCCGCCCCCAATCCGTACCGCCTGGCTGGGCAGCCAGCCGCTCGACGACCTCTTTTTGGAGCATGAAGTGCATGTCGGCAATCGCGTTACCGGCCGTGAGCAGATGCACGATCAAAGGGGTTGAAATGTTATAGGGCAGGTTGCCGACGACACGCAAGGCCGGGCCATCGCCTTTCAGCGCCGCGAAGTCAAACTTCAGCACATCGCCTTCATGGATAATAAAGTCGGGGTAGTTGAAGAACTGCACGCGTAGGCCAGGAATCAAATCGCGGTCCAGCTCAATTACCTCAAGCTTCCCTGCCGCCTCAAGCAGTGGCGCGGTCAGCGCGCCTTGGCCCGGCCCAATTTCAACAAGACGGTCGCCTTCCCGCGGCCCAATCGAGCGCACAATACGCGAGATGATACCCAGGTCACGTAGAAAGTTTTGACCGAAGCGTTTGCGAGCACGGTGCTGCTGGGGCACTTGAGACATCTAACAGGATTCCTTGGAGGTATTTTTCAATCGTGGAGGCGTTACGCCTGGCGGGCCGTTTGGGCGCGCTGTTCGGCCAGACGCCGAGCAAGCGATAGCGCAACGCGCAAGCTACCAGGGTCAGCCACGCCTTTACCCGCTAGGTCAAGCGCGGTGCCGTGATCAACCGACGTGCGCACTAGTGGCAAGCCCAGCGTGATATTAGCAGCTTGACCAAAGCCAGCATACTTAAGCACGGCCAAGCCTTGGTCATGGTACATCGCAAGTACGGCATCAACACCCGCCAAATGGCGAGGCGTAAACAGCGTATCGGCAGGTAAAGGTCCTTGTATATCCAGCCCTTGTGCACGCAGGGATTCAAGCGCGGGAATAATCGTTTCCAGCTCTTCATGGCCCAAATGGCCATCTTCGCCCGCATGAGGATTTAGCCCGCACACGGCAATACGTGGTGACGCAATACCAAACTGGCGTACCAGGTCATCGGCCAGCAAGCGGCTAATCCGGGTTACCCGCGCTACGGTAATCGCATCAGCGACTTGGCGCAGCGGCAGGTGTGTGGTGACCAATGCAACACGCAGATCACCACTTCCTTGCCAATCCGGCGCGTTGGCGTGTAACGCGGCGTCGGTTGCCAGCATCATGACGACCTCATCAACACCGCAGGCATCACGCAGCCACTCGGTATGCCCTGTGAACCCTGAGTAGCCGCCCTCAATGATGACGCCCTTATGCAGCGGTGCGGTGACAATAGCGGCGGCCTGGCCTGCCTGACAGGCAGCCACGGCCAGCTCAAGGGTGGCGAGCACATACCCTGCATTGGCCGGGTTAAGCACGCCAGGCGTTGCGGGTTCACTCAGTGCTACAGGCCAAACGGGTAATTGCCCCGCGCAGGCAGCCACTACTTGGCCGGGGCTTGTTTCCAACAATGCCACATCAAGCCCTAGCGCAGCGGCCCGCTTGCGCAGCATATCCACATCACCAATGGCGACTGCCTGCGCCGGCAGATGGCCCTGCGCGGCTAACATAAGCACCAGCTCAGGCCCAATACCCGCAGGCTCTCCCGTGGTGATCAGCAGCGGAAGGTCAGCGATCGGGCTCATTTAAAGACGAACATCCACAAAGGCTTCCGCGCGAATTTCCTGTTGCCAGACTTGCAGCTCTTCATTGGCGCGGCGTTGGAAAATGGCCTGACGCACTTGCTCCTGGCGGCTCTCATTGGTCACGTTCTGACGACGACGCTCTTCAACTTCAATCACGTGATAGCCAAACTGTGAGCGCACCGGCTCGGATATTTGGTTGACGTTCAGCGTCTGCAGGGCTTCCTCAAATGCCGGTACGGTTTGACCTGGGCGCACCCAACCCAGCTCGCCACCATTAAGCGCACTGCCGCTGTCGTCACTAAACTCACGTGCTACGGAGGCAAAGTCAGCGCCTTGCTGTAAACGCTGACGCACATCCTGAGCCCGGGCACGCGCCTGCTCTTCACTGCGCGTTGGCGTTAGCTCAACCAGTACGTGGCGCGCACGGATCTCTTCGACAAACGCCTGATCGCTATTTTGATTGCCCTGTTGATCAAGCACGCGCTGAACATCACGGTCGCTGACCGATACGCGCTGGCCAACCTGGCGCTGCTGCACTTGGCGCATCAACATTTCACGACGAATGTCTTCACGCACCTCAGCAAGCGTCATGCCATCGGCTTCCACCGCGTTTGCGAACTGATCCAACGTCATATTGTTGGATTCAGCAATCGTACGCAGTTGACGATTCAGCTCGGTATCATCGATGCTTAAATTGCTGCGATTCGCCAGCTGTAGCTGGATTTCATCCAGAATCATCCGTTCAAGCACTTGCGCCTGAAGCGCAGAGCCTGGCGGGAGCGTGCCCCCCTGAGCTTGCGCCTGCTGCTCTATCTGAGCAACACGATCGTTGAGTTCGCTGCGCATAATGACGCCATCGTTAACCACGGCAACGATGCTATCGATCGGCTGGCGCTGGGTGGACTCAAAACTCTGTGCTTGCGTTACCAGTGGAGCGGCAAGCGTGCCTGCGCCCATGCACAGCGCGATAACGCTCGCGGCCGATATCGTTTTTGCATGAGCTAGCAGCATATTTCTGGTTTTCATAAAAAGTCTCTTTCAGTCGCCATTCAAGAACGTCGTTACAAGGGAGTAGGACGGTAACCGGGAATGGTCCGTTCAAAATAGCTGTCAGCCTCTTGGCCAACGCCGCCCAAGCCACGGAATACAAAGCGTAAAAATAGCCCGTGATCGTTGAAGTCATCTGCAACACGCGCGGTGTCGTTGTCATCCACCCACTCGCGCCAAACAAGCTGCACGCCGTAGCAGCAGTCGTTCCACTGCACCCCTGCCAATTTTTCAAGCGCACGATCATTGGTTTGGTCGTGAAGATATCGGCCTATCAGATCAACCCTTGGGCTGGTTTTCCAGGCAAATGACAGGTCCCACTCTTCGCGGTTGTAATCACGAAAGCCGTCATCGCCTGGTAACGTATCAGGGTCGAAGCCTTCGATCTCCCAACGGTAACCCAGGTTCACCACATGACCTTCCGGGTGCCGGTAACGCAAGTCAAAGCGGGTGTGTTCCGTCTTTTCACGATGATCATCGTAAAGCCATTCGTAGCCGGTACTCCAGCGATCATTGATCTGCCAGTCCAACCGGGTTACCAGAGGCGAACGATCACGCGTGGCCTGATAGTAACGCTGCGGGTTAACGTAAGCATCTTCTTCGGGCCGCGCAGGCAGGGTATCCGGGTCCCCGTCACTATCAATACGACGGTCCGCAAAATAGATACTTTGCCCGATACCAAACGTTAGGCGATCACGGCCACTGTCATCTTCTATAAAGCGCGTCTGCACACCCACCGACACACGGTTAAGATCGCCGACCCGGTCTCCACCGGAAAAGCGGTGAGGTGACCACAGCTGATCCCAAGAGAAAGCCCGCTCACGACTATCAAAATCGGGTAGCTGGGTCTGGTTCTTGCGGGGCACATAGGCATAGTTAAACCGCGGCTCCAGCGTTTGCCGGTAGCCGCGGCTTCCAAGCTCCAGTTCACGCTCAAACATCAAGCCGCCATCCACCGACGTAACCGGCACGGTACGGCTTGGTGAGGTATTGCGCTCCGTTTCACGATCACCGTAATCCAACTCGTAGGCGGTATACCAAAGCTCAGCCCGTGGTTCGATATATCCCCAAGGCTTTTCTTCGCGCCAGCCGACGGCCGGCGTCAAGTGTAAGCGCGTGCCGGTTGCTGCCTCGCGCTCCGGCACCAGCCGCTCATCCACATCACGCCAAAAATAGGTCGCGTTGGAGCGCCATTCGCTGAAGAAGCCGCTGCCTAGCTGCCAATTGGAATTCGCAGTCAGACTGGGCAAGCGGTAGAACGGTTTATCATTATCGCTAAGCGGATCTTCAAGACGCTGAAAGCCTTGCGCTCGTGCATCGAGATACCACTGGTCACCCTGATAATCTATCTGGGCAAGCCGTTCAAGGCTGACGCGGTCGCTGCTCCCAAACTCGTCACCGAAGTCGTCGAAATAGCGGCCGTCACTGGAAGCGCCATAGCGCAACCGATAATTGCTGCGGCTGTTGACTCGGCCCGCATGGCGCGCATCGACATACCAGCGGGTTTCGCCAGCAAAGCGGTCACTACCACTATTACCGCCGTCGTCACTACTTAAGTAGCCCCCCTCAACGGTACCCTCGCTTTCCGAAAACAGGTAGCGGTATTCACCGTTGAGTAGCAATCCACGGTCACTCATCCAACGCGGCGTAATGGTAGCGTCGTGATTAGGGGCGATATTCCAATAAAATGGCTGTGCGTAGTTAAATCCATCTGACGAAAACCCGATAGCCGGGGACAACAGCCCCGTGTGACGCTTATCGTCGATAGGGAAGCGCAACCACGGCCAGTAAAAAACAGGCACGTCTTTTACTTTTAAGCGGGCATTCGTCGCGGTACCAAACCCCGATTCCTGATTTAGGCGTATATCACTGCTCACCAGCTCCCAGGTATTGGCGCCGGGCTCACAGGTCGTAAAGGTGGCATCTCGCAAGCGATACTGAGACTCGCCTGTTTGCTCAAGCTGACTTGCCTGGCCACGCAAACGCTCTTCATACAGCACATAGTGGCTGTTACGCACACTCGCGCGGTCTTCATTGAGCATTAGGGTGGCGCTGTCTCCGCGTACCAACGCTTGGCCATCACGCAAGGCGAGATTACCCTCAGCATCCACCTGCTCACGGCTTGCGGGTAAATAAATGCGTTCGGCTTCTAATTCCGTATTACCACGTCGCAATACCACATCGCCTCGCAGCAATGCCTCGCCATCGGCGGCGTAATCCGCATCTCGGGTTTCAACTGACAGCGTTTCCGGGTTCTGTTCTACAGGCAACCGGTAACTAGGCATCACGTATCGGCCACGGCACAACTGTTGTGACGCTTCATCCCCTTCCCAGGCCTGCCAGTCAAGCGCTTGTGCGGGCAGCGCTTGATTCTGAGCCACCACCGAGAACGAGGCGCTAGCGAGCAAACTGCCCATCAGCGTATGCGCAACCGGTATGATGCGCGAAAATCGCTTGCCCATGTTCGTTATCCTTGGCATCCAGAATAGGTATTATACAGCCCGCATGATGCCCGACCAGCAAGGAGCTTGCATGTCCTCTTTACGGATTGATGCCCTCACCCAATGGGCCGCAGAACAAAACAGCCTAAATCCGGCGTTGATTACCCTCTCACCAGCGGGCGGCGACGCCAGCTTTCGGGGCTATTTTCGTCTAACGCTACCTAATGGCGACACCCAAATAGTCATGGATGCACCACCTGCTCAAGAGGATTCAGCCCCTTTTGTCGCTATTGGCAACCGCTGGTACGCGGCGGGCTTACCCGTTCCCAAAATTTATGCCGCGAATTTAGACGACGGCTTTTTACTGCTGGACGATTTAGGCAGTACACCGATGCAGAATCGGTTTACCGATAGCGCCGCGGTGATTCAGTATCATGAAAAAGCACTGGCCCTGATTGCCGAGCTGCAAAACAGGGCCAGCCCAACCGCACTTCCCGACTATGATGCTGCGCTATTGGCTCGTGAACTCGACCTGTTCCCGGAGTGGTGCATGGATAAGTGGCTGACACTACCTTGCCCATCAAGCTGGGAGGCACTGCGCACAGACCTTATTCACCGGGCGCTTCAACAACCGACGGTTAGCGTTCACCGTGATTTTGATGCCATGAACATCATGATCAACCATGACCGCTTATATATGATCGACTTTCAGGACGCCGTGGCAGGGCCGATTAGCTACGACGTTATTTCCTTACTGCGAGGCCGCTATTGGCGCTTTAGTGCGACCCAATTCGCCGAACTGGCCACCCTGTTCTATCGCCAGGCCCGCAGCGATGGGCGCCTGTCCAGTGTACTAACAGAGGCCGACTTTATTACCCAGTGCCATGCCATGGCCGCTCAGCGCTCGTTAAAAGTGTTGGGCATTTTTTGTCGGTTAACGCTGCGTGACCACAAACAGGGCTACCTGGCACGCTTACCCCACTTCCTGGATCACCTTGAAGATAGCCTGAATGGCCTGCCCGAACACGCCGCCTTTGCCAACTGGGTAAGGCTCACGCTGCGCCCAGCCATTCTGCAGCGCCTAGCGGAAGAGCATCCATGAAAGCGATGATATTAGCGGCCGGCTTAGGCAAGCGGATGCGTCCGTTAACCGACCACTGCCCCAAGCCTTTGCTCCCGGTCGCGGGGAAGCCGCTGATCGTTCATCACCTGGAGCGGCTTCAGCGGGCAGGTATTGAAGACGTCATTATTAATGTCAGCTATCGCGCCGAGCAAATCATTCAAGCGATAGGCGATGGCCGGGCCTACGGTGTCAACATTCAGTGGAGCCATGAGGCCACGCCGCTTGAAACGGGCGGAGGAATTCAAAAAGCGCTACCGCTGCTGGGCGAGGAACCCTTTCTGCTGGTCAATGGTGATGTGTGGTGCGACTACCTGCCCGCCAACACTCAGCTAAAAAGGGGCGATCTGGCGCACCTGATACTGGTGAATAACCCTGACCACCACCCAAAAGGCGACTTTGCCCTGGATAAGGGGCGCGTGCTCACTCAAGGCGCACAGCGCTATACCTATGCCGGTGTCAGCATTATTCATCCCAGGCTGTTGGCTGGCCAGCCCACCGAGGCGTTTGCGCTCGCGCCACTATTAAAAAATGCGATGAACGAACAGCAGGTGTCTGGGGAACACTTCGCAGGACACTGGGTTGATGTAGGAACGCCCGAACGTCTTGCCGCCCTGGAGCAATTTTTAAGCCAATAAATACCACCCGTTATAAGTAGGCCCAGAGTAGGCATTCAAACAGTGCGCCCAGGCAAAGAAGTGTTATGCTGCGCGACTTACCTGTCGTCGCCAAGATAAGGAGAGCCACGTGAAAGCAAGGGTAAAATGGACGGATGGCCGTCAATTTATCGCCGAGTCGGGCAGCGGGCACAGCGTTGTGATCGATGGCCCACCCGACCACGGCGGCCGCAATACTGGGCCTCGCCCCATGGAAATGCTGCTGATGGGCATGGGTAGCTGCACGGCGTTTGATATCCTGAATATTCTCGATAAAGCCCGCGCCGATGTGACCGACTGTGTTGCCGAATTGGATGCTGAGCGCGCCGATGAAGTGCCTGCCGTATTCACCAAAATTCATGTTCACTTCGTGGTCACAGGCCGAGCGCTAAAAGAAAAGCAAGTTGCACGTGCCGTAGAGCTTTCCGCTGAAAAGTACTGCAGTGCGTCCATTATGCTTGTAAAAGGCGGTGTTGAAATTACGCACTCCTTTGAGATTGTAGAGGCTTGAGGCAGAGCGACGGCGCTCGCCCTTTCGGCCTACGATGCAGCACCGCGAAAAAAAAATGCCCTGCCCGGATGCATCCCCTGCCCCGGCCGGGCATAATACGCCTCCTTGTATTACCCCCCTACTGCCCTGCAAGTGCTTTTAGAACATGCGCTCCACGTATGGCATTAGGTTTTTTCTTGGTTCCGACGCTGGCTCGTCGGGGTGTCTTCATCAGCCATAGGGAGGTTCGGACATGACAGATAATCTCCGACTCCACGGGTTCAATAACCTGACCAGCTCGCTGAGCTTTAATATTTACGACATCTGCTATGCCAAGACCGAAGAGCAGCGTACCGCTTATATCGACTATATCGATGAGCTGTACAACGCCGAACGGTTGACGCAAATCTTGAAGGATGTCACCAATATTATCGGTGCGCATGTGTTGAATATTGCCCGTCAAGATTATGAACCTCACGGGGCGAGCGTCACCATTCTCATTGCTGAACATGAGCTTGATGAAGCCAATCCTGAAAACACAGAACCAGGCCCTGGTCCGCTGCCTGAAACCGTGGTTGCCCACCTGGATAAGAGCCATGTCACCGTACATAGCTACCCGGAATCGCATCCTGACAACGGCATCAGCACTTTCCGCCTGGATATCGACGTATCAACGTGTGGGCATATCAGCCCGCTGAAAGCGCTGAACTATCTGATTCACAGCTTTGATTCAGATATCGTCACCATGGATTATCGTGTGCGCGGCTTCACCCGGGACGTCGACGGTAAAAAGCTGTTCATCGATCACGAGATCGCCTCGATCCAGGATTACCTGGCGGAAGATACCAAGCAGGCGTATCAGATGATGGACGTGAACGTGTATCAGGACAACATGTTCCATACCAAGATGCTGCTGAAAGACTTCGAGCTCGACAATTACCTGTTCGGCACGTCGCGTCGCGATATTACGTTTGAAGAAGCCCGCGATATCGAAAGCCGCCTGCGTAAAGAGATGCTGGAAATCTTCTACTCACGTAACCTGGAGTAACGCCTGAGTCGCTAACAACAGCCACAAAGAAGCCGGCATCGCGCCGGCTTCTTTGTATCTAAAAAACCGTATCTAATAGAAACCTTTATCCCCTTCAGGGCGCGTTTTAAAGCGCCGATGCAGCCACAGGTACTGCTCGGGATGCTTGCGAATGGCACGCTCAATAAACTGATTAACCCGCGTTGCGTCGTTAACTTCATCGTTACTGGGAAGGTTTTCAAATGCGGGCAGGCACTCAATCGTATAGGTGCGGTTATCCGGGTTGCGATGAAACATCAGCGGCACCACCGGCGCGCCTGTCATACGGGCGATTTTAGATGTTAGCCGAATGGTTGCCGCCTGCTGACCAAACAAGGGGGCAAATACACTGACATCCGGCCCAAAGTCCTGGTCGGGTGAATACCAGACAATATGCCCTGCCTTGATACGTCGCACCACGCCGCGCAGATCGTGTCGATCAATCGCCTGGCCGAAAATACGTGAACGGGCACGCGTCATAAAGCGCTCGAACAGGGGATTATTATGCGGGCGATATACCACATCCGCCGGAAAGAACAGCGAGTGCAGCGCGCCACCCAAATCAAGCGTTGAGAAGTGAATCCCGACGACCAACACCCCCTTGCCTTGGGCTTTGGCATTCGCCAGGTGTTCCTGGCCATGGTACGCCACTCGATGACGAAATCCTTCTACCTCCCGACACCAGCCAGTAGCGGTTTCCACCAAGCCAATACCGTTAGCAATAAAGGTATCTTTCACCAGCTTTCGCTGTTCATCGGCACTCTTTTCCGGGAAACAAAGCGCCAGGTTGGTGGCAGTAATGTCCCGCCGCCGTTTGGCAAAGCGCCATGCCAATAGCCCGATGACCTTGCCTACCCAAAGCTTAATACCCCAAGGCAGCCAAGCCGCGATATACATCGCACCGATGGCAAGCCAAGTCCCCCAGTAGCGTGGGTGAGCAAACGACGCTGGATACTCTTTTTTCGACATACGTACCACCTAAACTGAAGACTCTTGATAACGTCTGGGTACGCGTGGCAACACCCCAGTAAGCAGGGTATAGCTGATCGTATCACAGTAGCGTGCAACCTCATCGACGGCTAGCACTGCCCCATTGCTGGCCGCTCCCCAGAGCACCACCTCGCTGCCAATGGCAGCATCTTGTATATCGGTCACATCAACGGTCAACATATCCATCGACACTTTGCCGGCGATAGCACAGCGCTGCCCATTGATCAGTACCGGCGTACCATCCACCGCATGGCGGTCATAACCATCACCGTAACCTGCGGCCACCACTGCAATACGTGACCGGCGCGGGGCGCGCCAGCGCCCCCCGTAGCCGACGGGTTCACCTTCGTTAATCTCTCGCAAACCGATAATTTCCGAACGCAGACTCATTACCGGACGTAATTGCTGCGTGGTTGGGTTGGCCACTTCCAATGGGTTACTGCCATAGAGCATTATGCCTGGTCGGTTCCAGTCACCATGGGCATCAGGCCAGGCAAGCGTTGCCGGTGAATTGGCTAAACACAAAGGCGCATCAAGCGTCTTGGCCAGGGCCTTTAAACTCAGCAGCTGCTGATTAAAATAGAGGCCGTCACTGGCATCAGCGGTCGCGAAATGGCTCATCAAATGCAACGCCGTGACCTGAGGCGCATTGACCAGGCGCTGCCAGACCGCTTCCGCCTCCTCCAGGCCAAACCCCAGCCGATGCATACCCGAATCGACTTTTAACCAAACGGGAATGGGTTGGCTTGGCGAAAATGCTAGCAGCGCATCTACCTGCCATGCGCTATGAATGGCGGTCCACAGTGCGTAGCGCTCCACCAGCGGTAACTCATCGGCGCTAAAGATTCCTTCTAAAAGCACAATCGGTTTGCTGATGCCGCTGTTACGTAGCGCAATCGCTTCTTCGATACACGCCACTGCAAACGCCGGAACGTGGCTTTCTAGCGCGTGAGCACACGCTACAGCGCCGTGACCATAGGCATCCGCTTTGATAACCGCCACCGAGCGGCTTTGTGGCGCGCAGCGGCACGCCAACTGATAGTTGTGACGCAGAGCATCCAAATCAATATGGGCCGCTAGCGGGCGCATTGCGTATCTCGCTTATACATAATAAGTCATCAAAAATAGCCCCTCTAACAACAACGCACCGAGTATAAACTCGGTGCGTTGAGGCCGTGCCTACGTAGCCACGCTGTCTTGGCTAGCTTTCGAAAATCGCCTCTAGCGATAGGCCTTGCTTTTCAAGTGTACGGCGTAGCTTCTTTAATGCCTCGACTTGAATCTGTCGTACGCGCTCGCGGGTCAGGCCAATTTCAGCGCCGACCTCTTCCAGGGTGGCCGCCTCATGGCCGCGCAAACCAAAACGACGCACGACCACTTCGCGCTGTTTATCACTTAGCTCATCAAGCCAAAGATCCACGTGTTCACGCACATCACCATCTACCAGACAACCTTCTGGGCCTTGAACGTCGTCATCGGCCAGGGTATCAATCAGCGGTTTATCACTCTCACCACCCATGGGGTAGTCTACCGAGGAGACACGCTCATTGAGGCCAAGCATTTTCTTGACCGTATCAACCGGTTTGTCGAGATGCTCAGCAATCTCTTCAGCGGTCGCTTCATGGTCAAGCTTTTGCGTCAGCTCACGCGCGGCACGTAGATAAATATTAAGCTCTTTCACCACATGTATCGGCAGACGAATAGTGCGCGTTTGGTTCATTAGCGCGCGCTCAATGGTCTGTCGAATCCACCATGTTGCATAGGTTGAAAAGCGAAACCCACGCTCAGGGTCAAACTTTTCAACGGCACGAATAAGCCCTAAATTACCCTCTTCAATGAGATCCAGCAGCGTCAGTCCACGGTTTAGATAGCGCCGTGCAATTTTAACCACCAACCGCAGGTTAGACTCGATCATTCGAGAACGACCAAGCGGATCCCCCTTTCGCGCCAGGCGGCCATAATAGACCTCTTCTTCTGGCGTTAAGAGTGGCGAAAATCCTATTTCATTGAGGTAAATTTGCGTCGCATCCAGGCTTTGAGTCGATTGCCGGTCCTCGCGTCCTAGTGCTTTCTCAAAAGCTTCTTCTTCCGCTGCGACATCGTCGTCAGCGTTTTCCAACGCTTCTTCGGCAGCATCCAGGTCAACCTCCTGTAGATCCTTCTCCAGCATACTCATGGCCTTACCCCCGTAGTATCGCCTGCCCGCCTTTTAACATGTAAAGGTAACCACGCTTACGTGTGCGTTACTGGTGTTATTATTTTTATGCGAGCCAGCTCGTAAGGGGCTGGCTCAACAAAACCTTGCCGCTACTTGCTTATCTGGTACTCCACTGGTTAGCGTGCGGGTAAAAACTCCATAGGATCCTCGGGCTGACCATCACGGCGCACCTCAAAGTGCAGTCTAACGCTTTCTGCATCACTGTTTCCCATGGTGGCGATCACTTCGCCTGCTTCAACCACGTCATTTTCACTAACGTTTAAGCCGTCGTTATGCGCATAGGCACTTAGGAACTGATCGTTGTGTTTAAGAAGAATAAGATTACCGTACCCACGTACACCACTACCCGCATAAACGACAATACCTGGGCCTGCGGCTTTGACAGGTTGCCCCTTTTGTCCGGCGATATCAATCCCGGCGGTAATCGAATCACCTTCTCCGAAGTTACCCGTGACTTGTCCATCTGTCGGCCATTGCCAGTTGATCGTCTCTGCGGGCGTGAACGTGCGCGATGAGCGGTCCGAACGTTCCACTGGAGCAGCCACAGGTGTTTCGGATTGAGCAACCACCTGTTCCTCAGGCTCCGATGCTGGGACTGCTTCTGGCTCAGGCTCAGGTTCAGGCCTTGGCTCGGTAGCAGCCACCTCGGGTTGAGAGGAAGATTCTTGCGGCGCACTGTTAGTTGACGCTACCTGCTGAGCACTTCCAACGGCTTGTTGTTCAGGGCGCTCAGCGTTTAAACGCTGTCCGCGTTCAATCGCCGATTCGTCAGGCAGTAGCCAATCAAGTTCCTGGTCGTTACTTGCTACTGCTGTCGCCTGCGGGTTGAGCCCGGTTGCGACAACGCCGCGCGATTCACTCGACGTGTTTTGCGCCTGATTTGCGGGCTGGGAATTATTGCCAGCCCCAGCCCCTTCACGTAATGCAATCATCTGTCCGGGGTGAATTTGGTAGGGCGCGTCAATATTGTTGATGGTGGCTAGCTGGCGGTAATCCAGATTATGCTGCCAAGCGATGCCATAAAGGGTATCGCCTGGTTTGACGGTATATTGAGGCGAGTTTTCCACCACGCGACTCGCTTCACTCAAGTCACGTACTTGCGGGGTATTGTGCTGCTGATTGGCACACCCGCTAACTGCCAACACCAAGGCTGACATCATGAAGACTTTACGCATGCAAACCCTACTCCTTTTCAGCGCTGAGCCGTATTAGTTGAATCTAACGTGGTCGACTTCCCTGCCCGACGGTTCAGTAGCATGACCAGCAATATACCAACGACCATCAGCAGCACCACGCCGATAATCTGCGCGGAAGCGCCGGTCAACGCTGCATAATCACTGGGCAGCAAATAACGATACTCCAAGGGTATCATTTGCCCGCTTGGGCCAACCTGATAACGCAACAGCTCGCGCCATGGCCACAGAACCGGCAACGAGCCAATAATAAACCCTAAAAGCAATTGCATCGTAAAGCCATGATGACGTCTTAACAGCCAGGATAATAGGCGCGAAAACAGCGCAAGACCTATCACACATCCCATACCAAACAGCATAATAATAGTGATGTCGAAACTGCGAATAGCCCCCATTATCGTGCCGTAGAGCCCCATAGTGAGCAACAAAAAACTGCCCGACACGCCTGGCAACAACATGGCGCTAATAGCAATACATCCCGCCACCATCACAATCGTGGCTTCATTACCGAGCAATAGTACCAAGGGCATTAAGCTCGGCAACATTCTGGCTAACAGTAAACCGGCCAACAGCGGAAATAAATACCAAAATTTCCAGCGGTCTCCCGCTTGGGCGACCACCATTCCAGAGGCGGCAACCAGCCCGAAAAAGAAGCCATCAAGCAGCAGAGGGTGCGCTTCCATCAGCCATAACGCCAAGTGCGCCACGCTGACCAGGCTAATGCCGACACCGGCCAGCAAAGGGATCAAAAAGGCCAGGTTCAAGTGCTTAACGAGGGCACGCCATCCATCACGCTGCCAAACCACCAACGCGTCAGGACCAAACTGCTTAATAGTATTGATCAGCTCTTCATAAATACCGGTAACAAAGGCAATCGTGCCCCCGGAAACTCCGGGTATGGCATCCGCGGCCCCCATCCCGGCACCTTTTAAAAAAACCCCCAAGGATTTACGCTTCAATCCACTACTCCTTGCAATAAAGGTACAAAACGCACGGGTTCAAGCCGCCGCTTCTCAAAAGCATTCCCAATGCGCTTTATCTGGGTAAGCCATTGGCTGCCATCAGGCGCTTCCAACGGCGCAATCAATACCCCATCGCGACTTAGCTGCTCGAGCAATATTTCAGGCAGTGTCTGCGCACAAGCCGTCAATAAAATAACATCGAACGGTGCCGCCGTTGACCAGCCCTCGCCGCCATCGGCAACGGTTAGCGTTACCTCTGCGCCCAAGCGCCAAAGGCGATCACTCGCTCGCTCATGCAAGGCGTAAATACGCTCAATGGAGTAAAGCTCCTTCACTAAGCGCGACAAAATCAGCGTTTGATACCCGGAACCGGTACCCACTTCCAATACACGGCGTGGCTCGGCTTTCACAACCAGCTCCGTCATCCGCGCCACGGTAAGCGGCTGTGATAACGTCTGCCCAAAACCGATAGGCAGCGCCGTATCTTCATAGGCACGATGTGCCAAAGCCTCGTCAACAAACAGATGTCTGGGCTCGCCAGCCATCACATCGAGCACATCCGGGTGTCGAATTCCCTGTTCGATCAACCGATCAATCATGCGATCCCGGGTACGCTGAGAGGTCATTCCCCGCCCGCGCCGCTCAATGGGCGAAATATCAGGCAAAGGCATCCAACCAATCCTGTACGTCACGGCACGCGGGGTGGCGCGTCAAGTCGGTTTGCAGCGGCGTAATCGATACATAACCTGCCTCGATCGCTGCAAAATCGGTATCTTCACCGTCATCCGCATTGGCAGCAACAGGCGCAATCCAATAGCGCGTTCGCCCACGCGGGTCTTCAACCGCAAGCGGTTTTTCAGCCGGGCCACGATATCCAAGCCGGGTTACCTTAACGCCTTTGATGGCTTCCCACGGCACATCTGGAACGTTAACGTTGAGCAGCGTTCTGGGCGGCAAGGAGAGTTGATCGGCGGCGCCAATCAGGCTGGATGCCACTTTCGCCGCGGTGTCAAAGTAACGATCACCGCATAGCGACATGGCAATCGCGATCATGCCCAGGTTGCGTCCTTCCATGGCCGCGGCCACCGTGCCTGAATAGAGCACGTCATCGCCTAAATTGCCACCGTGGTTAATCCCTGAAATAACCAGATCAGGCCGCTCATCCCATACGCCATTTACGCCTAAGTAAACGCAGTCAGCGGGCGTACCATCCACGCTATAGAAGCCATTTTCCAGCGCGGTTAATGAGAGCGGGCGCGATAATGTCAGCGAGTTACTTGCCCCGCTACGGTCACGGTCCGGGGCAACGACACGCAGTTTGGCATGAGCCTCCAGCGCATCATGTAACGCTTTCAGCCCAGGGGCGTAAACACCGTCGTCGTTAGAGAGCAGCAGTCGCCGCATTGATGCCTCCTTGTTGATCAAGCGTAACCTGGCGGCTTACGCCATATCCGGGTGATGAATGAGCTCACCGATAACGGCGGTAGCAAAACTGCCTCGGGGTAGTGCAAACGAGAGTAGCACGGCATCAGATTCCCAAGTGAGCTGGGGCGCCGTTAATCGCATACGCAGTGCTCTATGGGAGCGTTTCACACCGCTTGCTTCCAAACCTTTACACAACTCAGGATGCTGACGGGCTAACTGCGCCTCGTAGCGCCCTGCCTCATCAACGGCGTTTTCACCAATGCCCCAAAGCGCCGCGGTTGGATGCACGTCCAGCTCAGCGGCACGCGTTATCAACGACTCGTCCACCGCGTCGACGCCGAATACGCTTTGGGTGCCGTCAAGCATCACGGTATCGCCTGGGATAGGCTGATGCCAGTTGCCGTCCGCCAAGCGAGCGCTTAGTAGCTCATTAAATAGAAAGCTTCGCGCAGTAGAGAGCAGCATTCCTTGACGGTCGTCACGTTTGCGCCACCCCCGTGCGAGTAGTGCCTCGGCACGCTGTAAATTACGCGCCTCAGGGCCGAACCGCTGGGGGCCAAAATAGTTGGGCGCCCCGAGCTGGCAAAGTGCCTGCCAGCGATTAACGAAATCATCCGCTGTTATCGCGTCGCCACTCAATCGTAACGTAAACGCGTTGGTGCGATGAACGCCACGTTTTAGTTTGCGTGGGTGACGCACGCTTTCAAGCACCGTGATGCCCAATCCGCCCAGTGCTGACACCAGGTCAGCAGGCGCGTCACGCCCCGGCAAGTGAATGCTTAACCATTGGCGCGTCACGGCTATTCGGTCCTTCATGCCTGAATAGCCAATATCTCGCGGGGTCACACCGCATAATCGGCTGACACTTTTCACCACATCCAGCGTGGTCTGATTGCGTTTTTCAATCCGCAGCCAAAGATGCTCACCATGCGATTCGGGCGTGAAGTCCAGCTGCTCATCAACCAAAAAATCCTCAGGTTGGGCCCGATAATGCCCCGGCTTGGGCGGCCCAAACGCAGCATCCAAAGAGCGTGCCCACTGAGGCAGCTTACTCATTCAACGCCTCAGGCCGGCCGAGTAAAACCACCGTTTCAGCAGCAATGCCTTCACCGCGCCCGGCAAACCCTAACCGTTCCGTCGTGGTGGCCTTAACGTTTACCTGGCCCAAGGAAACATTCAAGGTGTCAGCAATGGTTTGACGCATTGTCGCAATATGCGGTGCCATTTTGGGCGCTTGAGCCATCAGGGTCGCGTCCAGGTTTACAATCTCATAACCTTCCGCCCGAACCAGGCTCATCACATGGCGCAGCAGCATACGACTATCAGCGCCTTTCCATTCAGGGTCTGTATCGGGAAAGTGATGGCCAATATCGCCCAGCGCGCAGGCACCTAATAGCGCATCGCTTACCGCATGAAGCAGCACATCGCCATCGGAGTGTGCGACAAAGCCTTGTGAAAACGGCAGTTTAACGCCACCAATCATTAAGTGGTCGCCGGGGCCGAACCGGTGAACATCAAAGCCATGACCAATTCGCATTAAGCCTCCTGAGTAAACGTATCTGATTGTGCTGACAAAATGGCGGCGGCGAGGGCAAGGTCATCCGGATGCGTCACTTTTAAATTATCGCGCCGCCCGCTAACCAGTTGTGGCTGCCTACCCAGCGCCTCGACCGCTGACGCCTCATCGGTCACCATGCGTTTTTGATGCCGGGCACTCTCAAGTGCCTGGCGCAATAGCCCGTAATGAAACCCCTGGGGTGTCAGCGCATGCCAAAGTCCTTCCCGGGGTTCTGTACAGGTACTTTGCTGTTCGGCATTGGCCCGTTTCATGGTATCTGCCACCGGCATCGCCAATAGCGCCCCGCCGGTGTGATGAGTGACCGCCTGATACAGGGCGTGCAGGTCGTCCGTGGTAATACACGGGCGAGCCACATCGTGCACCATCACAATATCGTCATCCTGTGCGGGTATGGCATGTAGCGCGTTGAGTACGCTATCCATGCGCTCGATGCCGCCGGTTACGCGCTGCCAGGCCGCAAAAGGAACCCATTCAGCCTGAAACCACTGATCATCGCTGTCCAGGCAGAGCACTAACGACGCCTTGGGAAACGCCTCGTAAAGCCGTGCCAGAGTGTGCACCAGTATCGGGTGCTCACCTAACATCAGGTACTGTTTGGGTTTATCGGCTCCCATGCGACGCCCTTGCCCAGCGGCAGGCACGATAAGCCAAAGCGTTTTTTTCACAGCCGCTTACCTGACATATTCACTGCTCGTTTACTCACTATGCCGATTACTCATGGTGGCGATTGCTCACGGTCTAGTCGTGGTTGGACCACCAGGCCTGCGTTAATACCTATCAACTCGGTCGTTATGGCGACACCCGGCACCCAGAAAAACTGTTCATCGCTACGCACCATGCCCATATCACTTCGGGCCCGTTCTTCAATAGCGTCCAGCCCGGTTTTAAGATCGGTGACCTCGGCCGCTAAGCGTGCGTTGCGCTCGCGCATGGGCAAGTTGGCCTCTTCCTGCACAGTAACGCGCTGCTCGACTATTTGCAGGTCACGCCAGCCGCCATTACCTAACCAAAGCGTGTACTGGAGCAAACCCAGTACGACAAGTAGCGCTACCACAACCCATTTGTGCATCACCGATCTCCCAAGGCAGTAACGGCGCGCATTATGCCACTATGCAGAACCATCAGCGAGCCGCAGGCACTTTAAAAGGCAGCGCTTGAAAAGCCGCCTCACGATACGCGCTCACTTGAGCGCCCTCCGCCTGGCAAAACTGGGCAACACCCGCCGCCAAGCCGGGATGGTTCATATAGTGCAGCGAACGAACGCGTTGAGGGGCGAAACCGCGTACTAACTTATGCTCACCCTGAGTGCCTGGGTCAAAGCGCGTCAGCCCATTCTGCAAACAGTACTCAATGCCTTGGTAATAGCAGGCTTCAAAATGCAGACAATCGGCCTCCACTTCACTTCCCCAGTAGCGGCCATACAGCGTGTGCTCACCTCGAAAATAGAGCGCCGACGCGACCGGCTGGCCATTCAACTGCGCCTGCACCAGCATCAATGCTTCGGGCATGGTCTGGCGTAACTGTTCAAAAAAGGCATGACTTAAATAGGGCGAGCGACCGCGCTCCAGATACGTCATTGAATAACAGCGATAGAAGTGCGTCATTGTTGCCTGGGTGATGTCCTGGCCCTCCAGGCGCACCACATTTAGCCCTTGTTCGGCCACCAGGCGCCGTTCACGCTTGATCATTTTGCGCCGTTTGGATGTCAGGCTTGCCAGGAAACCATCAAAGTCACCAAATCCTGCGTCCTGCCACTGAAATTGAAGCCCTTCGCGGACGGTTAATTGGGGAAACTGCATCTGCCAGGCCGTCACATCATGTTCATCGGCAAACAATAAATGCCAGCTGGAGAGCGCCCCTTGATGACAAAGCGTTTGCCAGGCTGACGCTAGCAGAGCACGGATAGCCTCAGCATTTAGATGGCCAGCAAGTAACGTGCGCACCCCCGGCACAGGAGTAAACGGGATAGCGCTGAGCGCTTTAGGATAATAGGTGCCACCGGCTCTCTCGAACGCTTCCGCCCATCCCCAATCAAACACATACTCACCGTAAGAGTGATGTTTACGGTACATGGGAAGCGCGCCTACCAGTTGGCCTGCTTGCCAAACGCAAGCATGGCAGGGCTCCCATCCTGTCTCACGACTCACCGAGCCACTCGCCTCCAGCGCATGCAAAAATGCATGGCGCAGAAAAGGCTGATCGTGGCCGACCAAGGCATCCCACTGGCTTGCCTCAATATCTTCCATGGCGGATAGAGTAGAGAGTTCTAACGAGCACGCAGACATGATATCTCCCAAGAGCAAAGCGTTGGCGCCCTGTTATCCAGCCTTACTTTATCATTAACGCAGCGTTACCCTTACTATCGTCTTAACTACCGTATTATCGTCTTAACTACCGTCTTAGCCTTACGGCAAGTGCGTTAACGTAGCGCCAAGCCACTATTGCGCCCAATCACATCCAGGTACGGAAGATAAGGAGCGGTTATGCAGCACGATTTAACAGGTATCTTTAATGCCCAACGACACGCTGTTGATCAAACGCCTTTTCCCACGCTAGGTGTTCGGCGCACACGGTTGGCACGTTTAGCGCAAATGACCAAGCGCCATCAGCATGAGATTGTGCGGGCTATTCAAACGGATTTTGGCCAGCGTAGCGACACAGAAATCCGCTTGGCGGAAATTAGTGCCGTGCTTCAGGCCGTACGCTATGCGCGCCGCCACCTCTGGCACTGGATGCGCCCCTGGCGCGTAGGTATGCCTTGGCGCCTGTTACCGGCAAGGGCACGCATAGCCCCGCAGCCATTGGGTATCATTGGGGTTATTTCCCCCTGGAACTACCCGTGGAGCCTTGCGCTACTGCCCGTTATTGACGCCTTTGCTGCCGGTAATGTGGTCATGCTAAAGCCCAGCGAGCTAACTCCTCACACCAGCGCCTTGCTCGCTCGCCTGGCTTGCCAATATTTTACCCAGGATGAACTCGTCGTCATTCAAGGAGATGCATCGACGGCTCAGGCATTTAGCAAGCTTCCCTTCGATCATCTGGTGTTTACCGGTTCGACCAGCATTGGGCGCCACGTGGCAAGTGCCGCGGCAGCAAACCTTACCCCAGTCACCCTGGAGCTAGGCGGTAAATCTCCCGCGCTGGTGGCGAGTGATGCCGACATGGATAAAGCGGCCACGGCTATTATATTCGGCAAGGGGCTTAACGGTGGACAAACGTGTCTGGCACCCGACTACGTTCTTGTAGAAAGCCGTCATCTTGAGGCCCTGGTTAGCGCACTAAGCCGTGCTATTTTCCAGCAGCGCCCTGATAGCAGAGAGGCGACTAGCCCGATCAATGATGCGCACCGCGCACGCGTAGAGGGCCTGCTGGCAGAAGCCCGTGATCACGGCTGCCGAGTCATTGATCACGGCAACCATGCCCCTGCGCTGGTTATCGACCCCACCCAAACGCTTTCTGTGATGCACGAAGAGATTTTTGGCCGCGCGCTCCCCGTTATCGGTGTTAAAAATATTGAGGCGGCGATTGGGTTTATGAATGCACGTCCGCACGCTCTAGTGGTATATACGTTTACTAATGATAAAACGCTTCAAACGCGGTTACTGCAACATACTCGTTCCGGTGCGCTTGTTTTTAATGAAACATTGCTGCATCACGCAGTCCCCACCTTACCGTTTGGCGGCATCGGTGAAAGTGGCATGGGGGCTTATCATGGGCGCCACGGTTTTGAGCGCTTTAGCCATTTACGTGGTGTGTTTTATCAAACGAAACATGCTACCAGCAGGCTTTTGCAGCCGCCCTACCGGCGCTGGCTTATGAAACTGCTTCGTTTACGTTAAAACTTATTCATTAGGGGCTGTTGACGTTTCATTGCAGAGATATTGGCAGGATAAGAGCAAACCCGCAGAGTAGAGGTTCCGGCACTGATTGCCGAGTTACCTTCTGGCGCGGCGCTAATGGCTGATAAAGGCTATGACAGTGATGCTATGCAGCCCCTAATAAAAACGCCGTTGACCGCCAACTTGCCGTTATGATTACCCAATTAGCCCACGCGGTGGGTTGTGGTATTGTGGCAGAGGGGTTGGGACCGCCGAACAAGCCGCCTATTTACACTCTATCGGTTGCGAAGCAGCGCAAGGGTACTATTATGCTCGACCACTGCCAGCCAATGTGTTTGTTGCCTGGTGTAAAGATTGGACATCACAACCTCCGCCCCACACTGCTTTGGAGCCTGCTTAATGGCGCATGACTTGCTTGACCGCTTACGCGAACGCTTAGAAGAATTAAACCGCTCCGAGCGTAAAGTTGCTAACGTGATTCTAGACGATCCGACAGCCGCTACCAGCTTAAGCATCGCAAGCCTGGCCCAAGCCGCCAGTGTCAGCGAACCGACCGTTAATCGGTTTTGCCGCAACTTTGGCGCCAAGGGGTATCCCGACTTTAAAATCAAACTCGCCCAAAGCCTGGCGGGTGGGACACCTTACGTTACCCGAGCCGTTGAGCCCGGAGATACGGCGACCCAATACACGCAGAAAATTTTTGGCGCCACCATTGCCGCGCTGGATGAAGCCCAGCGTGATATTGATATGACGGCCATTGAACGAATGGTCGACTACCTGACCCAGGCAAAGCAGATTCACTTTTTTGGGTTAGGCGCATCAGGTGCCGTCGCTCAGGATGCTCAACATAAGTTTTTTCGGTTCAATCTACCCGTCATGGCCTACGCCGATGTATTGATGCAGCGCATGGTAGCGGCGTCCTGCCATACGGGCGATGTGGTGGTGATTATTTCCTACACCGGACGAACCCGTGAGCTGGTAGATATCGCCCGTGTAGCCCGCGAAGCTGGCGCCGTTGTGCTGGGCATTACAGCCCCCGCGTCACCGCTTGCCAACGAGTGCAGCGCCACGCTTAACGTGGCAACCCCTGAAGACACCGACCACTACATGCCCATGACGTCAAGGGTGATTCAGCTTACCTTGATTGACGCCCTGGCCACCGGCGTCACACTACGGCGTGGCGAAGACTTCTTACCGCACTTGAAAAAAATCAAGGACAGCCTGCGCGATACCCGCTTTCCGCTGGAATAGCCCAGCCAGCTAGAAAGGCTTTCGTTCTATACGGCGGTGGTCACGGTTATTTCTACTTTTAACTCGTCGGCGGGCATCGGGGCACATACGCAGGTACGCGCTGGCGCGTAGCCTTCGGGCACCCAGGCATCCCACACCTCATTCATGGCGACGACATCGCTGCCATCCTTGAGATAAATCGTGGCGCTTAATAGCTGCTCACGGCTTGAGCCGATCTCTTTTAACAGCGCATCGACACGCGCCAGCATGCTTTCTGTCTGCGCCTTAATATCGCCATGACGCGCCTCAGGCCCCGCGACCTGGCCACATAAATAAGCAATCCCTTGGTGGATAACGGCGCGACTCATGCGGGCCTTGGTATCGTGACGTTCGATAGTCATAGAGCACTCTCCTAAAAATGGGAAAAAAACAGTGTAAACGGCGACTCAGTGACTGACCACGCTTTCCTGTTCAGCGCTCCGTGGGTACCGGCCGATGTTCGAAAACCCGGCGTAACACAAAGCTGGTATGCGCCCCTGTGACACCTTCAATACGGTTAATAACGTGCAGCAGTAAATGCTGATAATCATCCATATCCTGGACTAAAATCTTTAGCTGAAAGTCGGCAGCCTGCCCGGTAATGATCAGACATTCGATCACGTTGGGAATTGTTCGGATGTGGCGTTCAAAGTTCTCAAACCGCTCGGAGGTATGCTGGTCCATGGCAATATGCAGCAGCACCATCAGTTGGTAGCCCAACTGGCGAGCATCTACCTCGGCGCGATACTGCATAATCAAGCCGTGTTCTTCCAGCGCACGCACCCGGCGCAAACAGGGTGATGCCGAAAGGCCAATTCGATCAGCCAATTCCTGGTTACTGATCCGCCCTTCTTGCTGCAGAATAGTCAAAATTTGGCGGTCAAAACGGTCAAGCGTCAATGGTGTCATCGACATAAATAGCAGCCTCTGCTAATAAATTCCAACTTATTAAAATATACTGCCAATTAATGCCATTTTTATTCATTTTTAGCAACAACCTAGCGCTATAAACCCGTTACACTATCCACACTGCCAAAAGCAGTTAACGGTTGCGTGCCATACTCTGCATCATGAGTCTGCACCGATGAGCGTGTTTTAATGCACCAAGGCCTACGCCACAAGCGGCCAATTTCCAAGTCATTAATCCCTTAGGAATCTCACCATGTCTGCTTTCGATCATCGTAAATATCGCCCAGCACCGCGCGTACCTGCATTTAACCGCCAATGGCCTGACCGTGACCTTGATCGTGCGCCGATCTGGGTAAGTGAAGACCTACGTGATGGTAACCAGGCGCTGCTAGAGCCGATGACCGTTGAGCAGAAAAAGCGCTTCTGGCACCAGATCGTCAAGGTGGGCATTAAAGAAGTCATGGTGGGGTTTCCTTCCGCCAGCCAACCCGACTTTGATTTTGTGCGCTGGTTAATTGAAGAAGATCAGATTCCTGAGGATGTCACCATCGCGGTGCTGGTGCAGTGCCGCGAGCATTTGATTGAAAAAACCTTTGAGTCGTTAGTGGGTGCCAAGCGCGCTATTATCCACCTGTATAACTCGACCTCGACCATTCAGCGCGAGCGCGTGTTTGAGATGGACCGCGACGGTATTACTGATATTGCCGTTCAGGGCGCCACCTGGGTCAAACAGTATGCCGAGCGCTATCCAGACGTTACCTGGCGTTTCGAGTACACCCCAGAAAGTTTTTCCAGCACCGAAATCGATTTCTCGCTGGCGATTTGTGAAGCGGTTATGGACGTTTGGCAGCCAACGCCTGAGAACAAGTGCATTCTCAACCTGCCGACGACCGTCGAAGTAGCTGGCCCTCACCACCACGCCGACCAGATCGAATACTTCTGCCAGCACATCAGTCGTCGCGATAGCGTGATTATCTCGGTGCATACCCACAATGACCGAGGCGGGGCGGTAGCCTCTGCGGAACTTGCCTTGCTTGCCGGTGCCGACCGTGTGGAAGGCACGCTGCTGGGTAATGGCGAGCGTACCGGCAACATGGACATCGTCACGCTGGCCATGAACCTCTACAGCCAAGGGATTGATCCTAACCTTGATCTTTCCAACCCGGATGAAATCATTCAGGTCGTTCACGAGTGCACCGGCATTGCCATGCACCCGCGCCACCCTTGGGTGGGTGAAATGGTGTACACCGCCTTCTCTGGTAGCCATCAGGATGCGATTCGTAAATCCCTCAAGCACCAGAAGCCCGACGAACCGTGGCAAGTGGCTTACCTGCCGATTGATCCCCACGACATTGGCCGCGACTACCAGGCCGTGATTCGAGTCAACAGCCAGTCCGGCAAGGGCGGCATGGCCTTTTTGCTTGAGCGCGACTATGGCATAAATCTGCCTCGCTGGATGATGCTGGCCTTGGCCCCCTATGTGCAGAAAGAGAGCGAAGAGCGCGCCAGCGAACTCTCAAGCGAGATGATCCGCCAAGTGATGCTCGATAACTTCACCCAGGAAGCGCCACTGTCGCTGGCGGACTATCAGCTTTCCAAGGGCCAGCATGAAGGACTTGAAGTGACCTTATGGCAAGGTAGCGAAACCCTGCGCCTGTCCGGTTCCGGCAACGGTGCCATGTCGGCCTTTACCGATGCCTGGCAGAAGCACTCCGGTGTTAACGTGACGATTATCGACTACAGTGAGCACTCGCTGGGCGGTGGTAGCGAAGCCAACGCCATTGCCTTTGTACAGTTGAGCGTTGATGGCCAGCGCATTTGCGCCGTTGCCGAAGATAGCGACACGGTCAGCGCTTCTTTGAAAGCTCTGATCTCGGGCATCAACCGCGTCTCCACTACAAACGCGGGAGCAGCGCTAAACCACCAGGGCAGCATCCTGTCGGCCTAACGGTCTATAAGTAATATACCCATGCCTTGCGTGACGACCCACGCAAGGCATTTTTCTGCGCCTTGAAAACGCATGTTAGAATTGGCCGCTTATCAGAGACCCCTTTTGTTAGCCGGTGGAGAAAACATGGGTCCGGGCATCGCAAGCATACTGCTTATCGCACTGGGCGGCGCACTCGGGGGAATGGTCAGGTTTGCTCTTTCCAACCTGATAGCGCGCTGGCTGGGCAAGGCGTTTCCCTGGGGCACGCTCGTCGTTAACGCGACCGGCGCGCTGGCCGCAGGCTGGCTACTGGGCAGCCAAGGCCTGCCTGACACACCAACGGCGTTCTGGCTGTTTAGCGTAACTGGCCTACTCGGCGGCTATACCACGGTCTCATCGTTTAGCCTGCAAACTCTTGAACTTTGGCAAGGCGGTCAATCGGGTCGTGCAGCACTCAACGTGGGCGGCACACTGGTGCTGGGCATTGGTATGGCAGCGTTGGGCTGGGCGCTGGCAGGGTACCGCGTATGAGGACTTGGAAATGCTACCTTGCCGTCGGGATTGGTAGCGGCCTGGGCAGCGCACTGCGCTACGCCGTATCGCTGGTCTCCCAAGCTGCCTTGGGTAGCTATTTCCCGTGGGGCACGCTGATCGTCAACGTACTGGGGTCAGGTTTGATCGGCTGGATAGCCGCCACCGCGCTACGTGCACCCCATGGCAAACTGACCTACTGGCACCCGCTGCTCGTGGCAGGTTTTTGCGGCGGCTTTACGACCTTTTCACTGTTTAGCCTGGAAACGCTGCATTTCATTAACCATGGGCAAGGCTGGCTGGGAATTTCATACGTGCTGGTAAGCCTGCCGCTATGGCTATTGGCCGCCATGGCAGGCGAGCGCATGGCGCTTCGCCGCCAATAGCCACTCAAGAAAAACCACTCCGAGAAAACCAATGCGCGAGCAGATAGAAAAACACCAGTGCTGGATTTACCTGGTCTGCATTGGCCTAGGGCTGGCCTTGGGGGTTGTGTCACCGGCGCTGGCCGATGTGCTGGAGCAGTTATTATGGCCGCTGTTAGGCCTTCTGATGTACACCACCTTTAGCCAGATCCCTTTGCTTAGCGTGGTTCGCGGCCTTACCGATGGCCGCTTTATGGCGGCGCTGCTAGTGGGCAACTTTATCGCCATTCCAGCCTTTCTGGGGTTGGTGGTCGCTTGGCTGCCGCTCTCGCCCGCGGTATTGGTCGGCGTATTGCTGGTACTGCTGGTGCCCTGCACCGACTGGTTTATCAGTTTTACCCACTTGGGCAAGGGTGATGCGCCCCGCGCTATTGCAGCCGCTCCGCTACTGTTATTGGTGCAGATGGTCGCTCTACCTATTTATCTCTGGCTCTTTCTGGGATCAGAGTGGTTTCATCTGGCACTCTCCACCTCACTAATCGTTGCTTTTGCGGGCCTTATCCTGCTTCCTCTAGCGCTTGCCGGGCTAACGGAATTTGCGGCTACTCGGCATAGGCGCATCAAGCGCGCCATCTATCATCTGGGCATACTGCCCGTGCCATTACTTGCCTTCGTGGTCTTTATTATTGCAGCGTCACAGGTCAATCACCTGGGCGGGCTGTATCATGTAATGGCTCAGGTCGTGTTTATCTTCATGGGTTTTCTGGTGTTTGCGGGCTGGCTGGGTCGTGCGCTGGGCCGGTTGTTCCGCTTGCCAAACGCCAGCACCCGCACGCTGGCTTTTAGCTTTGGCACACGCAACTCGTTTGTCATGCTGCCCATCGCCCTGGCTCTGCCTGGCGCATGGCAACCCGCAGTCGTAGTGATTATTTTTCAGTCACTGGTAGAGCTTTTTGGAATGATCTTCTATCTACGCTGGGTGCCCGGTAAATTGCTGCCTGACCGTGAGCGAGGCAGCTAGCTAACCCTCGCGTATCCTCCCGCTACACCCTGTTTGCTGAATACCAGTTGCCACAGCTGAATCTCACGTGCTCTAAAGGCTCCCGCACAACTCAACAGGTAGTAGCGCCACATACGATAAAACGTTGGATTAAACTGACCTTTAAACTGGGGCCAATTGGCTTCGCTATTGTGATACCAGGCCATCAGCGTTTTATCGTAGTCAGCTCCAAAGTTATGTATATCTTCCACCACAAAAAGCGTTTCAACCGCATCGGTAATATGGCTTAAGGTAGGCAACTCGCCATTCGGAAAAATGTATTTATCGATCCATGGATCGGACACGGTCGTACCAAGATTTTTGCCAATCGTATGAAGCAAGAAAAGACCTTCATCCTTTAGGCAGCGACTGACCACTTCCATATAGGCGCGATAGTTTTTACGGCCCACATGTTCGAACATGCCAATACTAACAATACGATCAAATCTTTCAGTTTCATCGCGGTAATCCTGTAAACGGAACTCTACCGGCAAGCCTTTTTTGATCAATCGTTTACCAAAATCCGCCTGCTCTTTGGAGATGGTCAGGCCGACACACTCAACGCCATAATGCTCGGCCGCATAAGCCATAAAGCTCCCCCACCCACAGCCGATATCAAGTACGCGCATACCCGGTGCTAACTGCAGCTTTCGGCAGATTAAGTCCAGCTTCGCCTCTTGTGCTTCATCTAGTGTGCACGCGTCTTTCCAATAACCGCAGGTATACGTCATACGCTGGTCAAGCATGGCCGCATAAAACTCATTGCCAAGATCGTAGTGTTTCTCGCCTACTTCCCAAGCCCGCTTTACGCTTTGTCGGTTTAACAACCGAGTACGCAACGCGTGATAAATCAATTGCGTGGGCTTAATACGTTGATGCAATTGCGCGCGCAGCAAGCGGGTAAAAAACACGTCCAACTGTTCGCAGTCCCAGTGCCCCTGCATATAGCTTTCACCTAAGCCCAGATTGCCACGCGCTAGTGCATTTTCGATCACACCAGGCGCTTTAAGCTGCATATCCCAAGGGCGATCGCCGTTGAACTGTATATCAGCCTGGGCCATTAGGCTGGCTGCAAAGCGATGAGAGGAAGAGGTGGGATTAAACGGCTGTGATGTTCGTTCAAGCGTGGGTAGATTCACGTCAGGCTCCTTACGCTACTCAAGAGATGAATAGTTCAAGACACTCTTAAATAAACATAGAAGCTCATTTCAGCATTTGCAGATTTTAATTTTTCCCTTTGTCATTGTTAAAAAGCCGCTCTGCTAACCCGTAGCAAAGCGGCTTATCATAGAGAAAAGAAGGAGACTTAGCGCAAAATAAGAACGGGGATACGGCTGCTACGCAGCATCGCAGTCGTCGTACTGCCAACCAACAAGTGGCGGATGCGCGAGTGCCCGTAAGCGCCCATGACCAAGAGGTCAATCGCGTGCTCTTGCTCGTAGGTTTGCAGCGCATCATCTACGTTGCCGTTGCGGATAGCGCCTTCTGCCTTGTGGCCTGCTTCACGCAGGATACCTAGCGCCCAACCAAGCTCCAGGCGATTCTCTGCATTGTCCGTATCCACCAGTAGTACATGGCACTCGCTGCCTGCAAACAGTGGCGAACGGGCCAGCATTTCCACGCCTTTGCGAGCCGTTTTGCTGCCATCATACGCAATCAATACTTTTTCAGGCTGCTTGAACGTAGCGGGCACCATCAAAATAGGGCGATGCATTTCACGCACCACCCGCTCAAGGTTGGAGCCAAGATGCTCGCTGGCTTGATGAGCCGTCTCGCCGCGCTTACCCATCACCAGCAGGCGCATTTCATTTTCAAGCCCGACCAGTGTTTCCACCAAAGTACCGTTCAGTTGGCGAGTAACTGCGTCGCTAACGCCCTCTTCAACGGCGCGCGCCCGGGCTGCTTCCAGCATCAACCTGCCCTGTTCGCGGTTGACCTTGGCACGCTTCTCATCAAGGCCCAGCAGCTCCTCCAGCAAGCGCTCGCGGGCGCCAAAAAACAGCTGGCCCGAAAGATCCGGCTCGCCTGACACTTCTGAATGGTTATCGGCCACATGCACAAAGGTTAACGGCGCGCCCAGCGCAAGGCTTGCCCAGGCAGCGTAATCGCAAACGGCTTGTGAAAACCGGGAACCATCAATTGCGGCAACTACATGTTCCGGCATGCTGCTCTCCTTTATTAGATGCTTAGTGGCCATCCATCAGTTTTTCGACCGCCTTTTGATCGTTGTGCATCGCGTAGCGGTCAACCACCGTGGCGCTGGCTTCGCTCATCCCAACCAACGTGACGTCAGTGCCTTCACGGCGGAACTTGATAACGACCCGATCAAGTGCCTGTACAGCGGTAACATCCCAGAAGTGCGCGTTGGATACATTGATCGTCACCTTGTCTAGGCTCTCCTTGAAATCAAACGCCGCCATAAAACGCTCGGAAGAGGCGAAGAAGACCTGCCCAACGACCTGATACTCACGCTCTCGGCCCGTCTCTATCTCAGTAGAGCCGATGTACATGATATTGCCAACCTTATTGGCAAAAAACAGCGCTGCCAGCAGCACGCCAACAAAAACCCCGATCGCCAGGTTATGGGTACTTACGGTCACAGCGACCGTCGCCAACATGACAATATTGGTGCTGAGAGGATGCTTTTTAAGATCCCGAATCGACGCCCAGCTAAAGGTGCCTATCGACACCATAATCATGACGGCTACCAGCGCGGCCATGGGAATTTGTGAGACCCAATCGGCTAGAAAAACGACCAACAACAGCAGTACAACGCCCGCAATCAATGTTGATAGCCGCGTACGGCCACCGGATTTAATATTGATCACCGACTGACCAATCATGGCACAACCCGCCATACCGCCCAGTAACCCGGCACCAATATTGGCAATGCCTTGGCCTTTGCACTCGCGGTTTTTATCACTCGACGTGTCGGTCAAATCGTCCACAATGGTCGCTGTCATCATCGATTCCAGTAGACCCACCACACACAGCATCAAGGCGTAAGGCAGAATAATCATCAAGGTTTCAAGGTTAAGCGGGACATTCGGCCACAGGAAAATCGGCAGCGTATCAGGCAGCTCGCCCATATCACCCACCGTGCGAATATCCATGCCGCTCACCATATACACAATGGTTAACACCACGATGCACACCAGCGGCGAGGGTAGCGTTTTACCGATCACCGGCAGATAAGGGAATAAATAGATAATGCCTAAACCGGCCAGGGTCATGACATACACATGCCAAGTGACATTGGTTAACTCAGGTAACTGGGCCATAAAGATCAAAATGGCTAGCGCATTCACAAAGCCAGTAACGACCGAGCGGGACACAAAGCGCATTAGCTCAGCCAGTTTTAAATATCCTGCAATGATCTGAAACACCCCGGTTAAAAGCGTTGCTGCCAGCAAGTACTCAAGGCCATGCTCGCGCACCAGCGTGACCATCAATAGCGCCATGGCACCAGTGGCCGCTGAGATCATCCCCGGCCGCCCACCGGTAAAGGCGATAATCACCGCAATACAGAACGAGGCATAAAGACCTACTTTCGGGTCGACGCCTGCGATAATGGAGAACGCGATCGCTTCGGGAATCAGCGCCAGCGCGACGACCAGGCCCGAAAGGGTGTCGCCTTTAATATTGGAAAACCACTCATGCTTGCTGAAAAGTGCCATTCAGGGAGTCCATCGTTATTGATTAAACAAGACGCGCTAACTCCGCCCCACAGGGCCAGATGTCACGTCATTCAAAACCAGATTGTATGAGTCAGGCTGCAGGATGAAGACGCCAAGAGCGTCAGTAGCCAAATAACAGCAATAGAATGCCGTAACGCCGTGGAAGCGCTTTCGCGCCATGGCGTTTTCGAAAGAGGGAATACCTAGGGTGGAGTCATCAACCCAGTGGTAAGTACTACAGATGTTGCCAATGAGCGTTTCATTGCGCAGATGCCTTGCCGAGATATTTTACGAAGTTACCTTGCCACTGAAGGTTAAGCGGCAGAACCGGTGCAGAGTTTACCAGCAACCTACCTCTTCTGCACCCCAGCGCACTTGAGGCCTGGTGGTATACTGAAATAGCCAGCGCAGGATGCGCTTCAGCGCCACCATCGCTTACCATGGGCATCAAGCGCATAAGGCGCCATCATTGAACCTGGTCAACATTTCGGCCAACGCGTTCCCATCTTCCTGAGGAGTAGCACATGAGCCATTCAATTGCGGTGATTAAAGGCGATGGCATTGGGCCTGAAATTATGGATGCCACCCTGCGCGTGCTCGATGCGCTTGAGTGCGGCTTTGAATACGAGTTTGTGGATGCAGGCCTGTCAGCGCTGGAAAATCATGGAACGTTGATCCCGCAGGCATCGCTTGATGCTATAGAGAAACACGGCATTGCCTTAAAAGGCCCGCTGACCACTCCCATTGGCAAGGGCTTCTCCTCCATTAACGTACAGCTACGCCGTCACTTTGATCTTTATGCCAACGTACGCCCGGCGATCAGTTTTCCTGGCACTCGCTCGCGCTTTGAAGACATCGACATGATCACCGTACGCGAAAATACCGAAGGTGCGTATTTGTCTGATGGCCAAGAGATGATCGACGACGGCAACACCGGCATTTCGGTGATCAAGGTAACCCGTAAAGGCTCCGAGCGTATTGTGCGTTATGCATTTGAGCTGGCCAAAAGCAGTGGTCGAAAAAAGGTCACCGCAGTGCATAAAGCCAATATTATCAAGACCAGCTCCGGGCTATTTTTGGATGTGGCGCGTGAGATCGCAAGCGAGTATCCCGACATTGAGTTTCAAGAGATGATTGTCGATAACGCCTGCATGCAGCTGGTGATGAACCCGCATCAGTTTGATGTGGTGGTTACCACGAACCTGTTTGGCGATATTCTCTCAGACCTGTGTGCAGGCTTGGTGGGCGGGCTAGGCTTGGCACCTGGCGCTAATATTGGTGAAAGAGCGGCGATTTTTGAAGCAGTACACGGCTCTGCCCCTGACATTGCGGGTAAAAAGCTCGCCAATCCCTGCGCTCTATTGTTGGCTGCCGCGCAGATGCTTGATCATTTGGGCATGGCAGACAAAGGCGAAACTATCCGTCACGGCATTCGCACGGTGTTAGAAACCCGCCGTGACATGGTCACGCCCGATATAGGCGGCACGGGCAACACCGATACCTTTGCGCAAGCACTGGTTGAGTACATCCACGCCTAAATATTCGGCTTGAATACGTTTCTTTAATCGCTATCTGCGCCCTTTCATCAAGGGCGCTTTTGGTTACGAACCCTGCTGCCCATTGCTAGCAAACCATCGCGGAAGCTCAGCGGCTAATCGAAGCCTTAAACTAACAGACCAAGCGTATCAACGACGGTTAAATAACGTGTGTTAGAAACACCGTAATGGGTTATCAGGCGCCATTAAAAAAGCCCCAAGGCGTTAATAACCCTGGGGCTTTAGTAAGAACGCTATGACTGCGCGCTTATTTTAGCGATGTTTTACGCAGGTAAGGCAGCACCGCGTCAAACTCACCAAATTTTTGCTTGGCATCGTCATCTGAAACGCTTGGCGGAATAATAACATCCTGGCCAACTGTCCAATCAGCGGGCGTCGCCACACCATGCTTAACGGTTGCCTGCAGGGCATCCAGAGCACGTAGAATTTCAGCGAAATTACGTCCTACCGTCATGGGAT
Organism: Halomonas sp. TP35; assembly: GCF_052375975.1. NCBI lineage: Bacteria > Pseudomonadati > Pseudomonadota > Gammaproteobacteria > Oceanospirillales > Halomonadaceae > Halomonas > Halomonas sp. TP35. The sequence goes on from NZ_JBQSUZ010000008.1 coordinate 139,182, forward strand.
AAGTCATGGATAGCTTTAGCTGCTTATCCGGCCCAATGATAAACACCGAGCGTACCGTGGCGCTGTCGGCTGGCGTACGGCCATCCGGCAGATAGGCATCTTCGGGCAGCATATCAAACAGTTTGGAAACTTTAAGGCCTTCATCGGCGATGATCGGAAAATCAACGTCGCTGCCGCTATACCGGGTGATATCGTCGGCCCAGCGTTTGTGATCCTCAACGCCATCAACCGACACACCAATCACTTTAGTGTCGCGCTTTTTCCACTCGGCACTTAGCGTGGCTACAGCACCAAACTCCGTGGTGCAAACCGGCGTAAAGTCCTTGGGGTGTGAAAACAAAATAGCCCAGCTATCACCAATCCACTCGTGGAACTGGATAGGCCCTTGGCTAGTTTGTGCTTCAAAATCGGGAACGACCGCATTAATACGTAATGACATTGTGCCTCCTTCGCGGGTGATTACTGCTTTTAATACCTTAAACCACCTTTAAGCAATCCACTATAGAACATTTAGTGCTAAGAAAGCGAATATTCACGCGTGCTATTGGCTGACGTCCAAAGGGCAGCTCCCGTCGCTTTTAAAGCTCCCCTTCGCACGGCTAGCCTAAGCGCTAGAATTGAGGTCTTTATGCTTTACACTACCTCCTCTCTATCGCTGATACTTGTCATCTTCGTTACGCAGTCCTATATTTCAAAAAGCCAACTATAATTAAAAGCGCTTCTGCTCCTTCCTCTTTGGCTGCTTCTTTTTTAGCTGTTTCCTAATATAGAAGGCAAAAAATGCGTATAAGCTTTTTTAATGCCCCTCTCTACCTCGCCTTAAAACGCCATACGTCGTGTATTCGATTTACGCCTCAGGGCGTTATTAAGGATGCCAGCCCGCAATTTCTTGAGGCGATGGGCTATCAACTAGACGATATAAAGGGTAAGCATCACCGCATGTTTTGCGATGATCAGGAAGTCAGCAGTGCTGAGTATCAGCAGTTTTGGCACTCATTAGCTGCTGGAGATAGCCGTCAGGGGCGTTTTTGTCGCGTACGTGCGAACGATGAAGAAGTCTGGTTAGAAGCGACGTATGTGCCTATACGAAATTTTCGCGGCCATGTGACAGAAATCCTGAAAGTAGCGAATGATGTTACCCAGCGCCATCAGGAGTCTCAACGGCAAAAGGCCGTGCTAAGGGCGCTCAATGACTCAATGGCCGTCATTGAGTTTACCCCTCAAGGGAAAGTACTCGAAGCCAATAAAAACTTTGAAGCCGCGATGGGTTATCAACAAAAAGATATTATTGGTCAACACCACCGTATGTTTTGCCCACCTGACTTCTATCGTAAAAACCCTCACTTTTGGGAGCGCTTGGCCCAAGGGGACTTTACCAAAGGCCGCTTTGAGCGCATCACTAAAAATGGCCAAAGCATCTGGCTAGAAGCCACCTACAATCCTGTTAAAGATGAAGATGGCAATGTTACCGAGGTGGTAAAATTCGCAGCAGATATCACCCAACTGGTCGACAAAGCCAATGCGACAACGGGAACGATTGGCTCCGCCCAAACCAGCACGTCACAAATTGAACGTACCGCCAAAGATAGCCTCGACCACCTGGATGAGATGGTAAAAGGCTCAGAGCAAGCCGCTCAAACGCTGGTCCAGGCACAAGAGCTTGTAGAGGCGCTGCATAAACAGTCGCAAAGTATTCATGCAATTACGGCCTCTATTGCCAAGATAGCCAGCCAAACCAACCTGCTTTCTCTTAACGCCGCGGTTGAAGCCGCCCGCGCAGGTGAACAGGGACGCGGCTTTGCCGTGGTTGCTAACGAGGTACGCCAACTGGCTAAAGGATCAAGCGAAGCCGTGGCACAAATTTCCCAGGTGCTAAAAGACAACAGTAACCTTGTCGAACGCACCACCGAAGCCATGCAACAGGTCATTCAACAAAGCAAAGCCGGGCAATCCAGGGTTAGCGAAATTGATGCGATTGTGAACAAGATTCTCCACGACGCTCAGGATGTCGCCCGCTCTATTGAACAACTGGCCGCTGATACGCGGTTATAAGAAATATTCAAAAAAAACGCCTCCGTGAAGAAGGCGTTCTTGTTTTCTCTGCAGCGGCGTCAAACGAACGGTCTTAAAAACGGTTTGAAAAGGCCGTTTTATGCAAATACTTCCGTCCATTCGCCACGCTTGGCAAGCAGGTCACGGGCGAGCTTCTGGGCGCCTTCCAGGCTGTGGCTCGCGGCCCAGCCGCACTGCATTTCGTTACAGGCAGGCACTTCGGTGGCCACCAGAACGTCGTTCAGGGTTTGCTCAATGATGGTTAACACGTCGTCGTAGTTATCGTGATTGATCATCGCGATGTAAAAGCCGGTTTGGCAGCCCATCGGGCTGATATCGACCACTTTATCGGTATGATTACGCGATAGTTCAGCCATCAAGTGCTCAAGAGAATGCAGCGCAGGCATCTCCATGTGCTCTTTGTTCGGCTGGCAGATACGCAGATCATATTTATGAATCTGGTCGCCGTTCTGGCCCTGCTTGATATCAGCAAGACGTACATAAGGCGCTTTGACCTTGGTATGGTCCAGGTTAAAGCTTTCAACGTTCATTTTCTTTTCGGTCATGTTTGCTCCGTGCTTATCGGTGTCGTGGGCCCATTCTACACGCTGGGGTTATACCTTGGGGGCGTCAAAATTCCACGGTTCATCGGTATACACGCATACGTTGGCATCTTCGATATCGCCATCCGGTGATTCAACGTGCTTGGCAAAGAAGTCCTGGATCTCTTTACGCTGACAATGTGCTTCAAACTCTTCACGGCTCGCCCAGATTTCATGGAATACAATCGGATAACTGGTGCCTTGAGCGAAGGGGTTATCGATCTGGCGGGTCACCGTGTAGTGAATGCAGGCGTCTTCCCGGTGTGTGTTTGGCTCCAGCGACTGAAGCGCTTTGAACACCGCTTCCTCTTTGCCTGGTTTGGGTTTGAAGCCAGCAATACAGTAAATTTTCTCTGACATGATCACGTCCTGATATATGAATCGTACGTCATTATGCGGCTTGTTCTTATCGGTTAACAACCTGGCAAATAATACGCTCGGCCAAGGCCTCCAGGTCAGGCACCGTCATATCAGGTTCAATGCCCCAGGGGTCAAAGGGCGCATCGGAATGACGCCGCACCCAGGCACTTCGCAGCCCGGCATGGGTTGCACCAATCACATCAAAGGCGTTGCTTGAAATTAACCAGGTATGCTCAGGGCGCGCTTCCAGCTGTGAGCGAAGATAGCTATATACCGCTGGGTCTGGCTTAAAGCGCTTGATATTGTCCACGCTTATCACCGCATCCATGTGGCTTTCTACGCCGGCACGTATCAGCAGCTGTGTTACCGCCTCCGTCGTGCCATTGGAAAACGCCACGCAACGAATGCCCGCATCACGTAACTGATCAAGCGCATCCACCACATCCGGGAAGGCTGGGAGCTCTGCATATACATCCATAAGGTGGTCGTGGTCATTGCCAGAAAGACCTGCTTGCAGCGCACGACTAGTAAACACCAGGGCTTCTCTCGTGCATTCTGAAAAAGGCACATAAGCGCCCATTAAGGCATGACGAAAGCTGTACTCAAGCTGTTTTTCCCGCCAGCGCTTGGCAAATTCTTCTGCGTTGGCGGCATCGTTAAGTCGCCGTTCGAGTTCCGCCGTAACGCCTTGGGTATCAATCAGCGTGCCATATACATCGAAAGCCAATACCGGTTGCATAGCCACTCCTAACGTATCCGTTCACCGTTACTGTAGTTAGTAGCATAGCTGCCCGACCAAAAAACAAAAACGCCGCTGCATAAATGAGCAGCGGCGTTACAAGATCAGCGTCTTTTCATTAAATCGTGAACGCAGCTTCCTGATGGCCCGCTTTTAAATCGCCTGAGCAGGTAAGTTCATCGGTTACCCGGTCAATGGCGCGCTTGGCACGGCCAATCACGTCATCAACTTCTGCGCGGTTAATGGTCAGCGGAGGCGCAAAACCTAAAATGTCGCCTTGGGGCATGGCGCGAGCAATCAGGTTCTCTTCCATGGCGGCTGCGGCCACTCGCGGGCCCACTTTGAGGGCCGGGTCAAAGTGCAAGCGCTGCTTGGCATCCGGTGAGAACTCCAGCGCAGCCATTAAGCCAACACCGCGTACATCCCCCAAGAGCGGATGACCTTCAAACGTGGCCTTAAGCTGCGCCTGGAAGTAGGCACCGGTTTCAGCCGCGTTGCCCACCAGGTTTTCACGCTCGATGATATCCAGGTTGGCAATACCGGCGGCACAGCCCAGCGCGTGGCCAGAGTAAGTCCAACCGTGGCCGATTGGGCCAAACTCACCCGTACCCTGCTCAAGCACTTGCCATACCTTTTCGCCCACAATCACACCAGAAAGCGGTTGATAGGCGCTGGTCAGGCCTTTGGCAATCGTGACCAGGTCCGGCTTCATGTTGTAGTGGTGGCTACCAAAATCAGATCCGGTACGTCCAAAGCCACATACCACTTCATCGGCAATCAACAGCACATCGTACTTGGCCAACACCGCCTGAATCGCGTCCCAGTAACCTTCGGGCGGCGGTACGATACCGCCTGTGCCCAACACCGGCTCGCCGATAAACGCAGCCACCGTATCCGGGCCTTCTTCGAGAATCATCGCTTCCAGCTTGTCGGCACAGAAGGAGGAAAACTCAAGCTCCGTCATGCCGTGCTGCTCGGCGGCACGCAGGTAGTAGTGCGGCGCTTCAGTATGACGAATGGTATCAATCGGCAGGTCAAAGTGGTCATGAAACGCCTTAAGACCGGTCAAGGAACCAGAAGCAATGCCCGAACCATGGTAGCCGCGCATACGCGAGATGACTTTTTTCTTCTGCGGGCGGCCGAGTACGTTGTTGTAGTAACGCACAATTTTCAGCTGGGTTTCATTAGCGTCACTGCCCGACATGCCGTAGTAGACCTTGGACATGTTCATGCCAGCGATTTTCAGAATACGCTCAGAAAGCGCGATCTGCGGCTCGTTCGAGTGGCCGACATAGGTGTGGTAGTAAGAGAGCTCCATCGCCTGCTTGTAAATGGCTTCGGCAATTTCCGTGCGGCCATAACCGATATTAACGCAGTAAAGCCCGGCAAAGCCGTCGATAAATTCGCGGCCATCCTTATCCACGATATTGATGCCTTTACCGCCGGTAATCACACGGCCCGGCGCATCGCCATGGGCGAAGTCACGCAGGTGGGTAGAGGCGTGAAAAGTGACTTTGCGGTCGCGTTCGATCAGATCCTGATGTTGGCTCATAACGTTCTCTCTGTACGATAAACCTCCCCGATCAGCGGGAAGGAATTTGAAATATTGCGGGCTTCACGGCTGGTTAGTCACACGCGAACACGCTGTAAACCCATCCCTGGGCGCTCGGCTTTTTCATCCCTGAAAAAGACGGTTCGCTTAGTGCCTAACTAGCCTCTACTGCGAAACTATCTACTCTAGCTCCCTGATACAGAACCCAGCGCGCCTAAGCAGTAATACTTGGTTTCGAGATATTCGTCGATACCGGTGGCGCCGCCCTCACGGCCAAGGCCAGACTGCTTCACGCCGCCAAAGGGCACCGGCGGGCCGGTCATCTTGACGGAGTTTACACTGACCATGCCGTACTCCAGCCCACGCATCAGCTTCCATATCCGGCGAATATCATGGGTATATACATAGGCCGCCAAGCCATACTCGGTATCATTGGCAAGCTCAATGACCTCTTCGTCGCTCGAATAAGCGGTAATTCCGGCCACCGGGGCAAAATTCTCTTCCCGCCAAACTTTCATTTGAGGCGTTACGCCTGTTAATAGCACCGGCATAAAGAAGTTTTCGCCTGGCGCTTGGCTCTGATCTCCCATCACCAGTGTGGCGCCCCGAGAAATCGCATCATCAACAATCGCGGCGGCCTTCTCTACGGCCTGGCGGTGAATCAGCGGGCCGAGATCGATCTCTCCCTGCAAACCATTGCCGACGGTTAATGCCGCCATGCGCTCGGTAAACTGCTCAACAAAGGCATCATGAATGGATTCGTGCACCAGAATCCGGTTGGCCGCCAAACAGTCCTGCCCCGCCGTTTGAAACTTGGCGTCCACCGCCGCGTAAGCCGCCTCTTTGGGGTCCATATCCGGCCCGACGATAAACGGCGCATTACCGCCCAGCTCCAGTGAAAGGCGCTTAACAGTTCCAGCACTTTGCTCCATTAACAGGCGGCCAACGCGGGTGGAGCCGGTAAATGACAGCGCCCGGATGCGTGGCTCGCTGCACAGTATCTTAGAAACCTCGGCAGGCTCACCCAAGACCACGTTAAAGATACCGTCCGGTATGCCTGCCCGCTCGGCTAATTCTGCCAGCGCCAGCGCTGAAAAAGGCGTTTCATTGGCGGGTTTCACAATCACCGGGCAGCCAGCAGCCAGCGCGGCCGCCGCTTTACGGGTAATCATTGCCAGCGGAAAATTCCACGGCGTAATCATCGCGGCAATGCCAACAGGCTCTTTAATAGTGCCCAGCGAGGCATTAGGGATATGGCTGGGAATCGTTTCCCCGTAAGTGCGCTTACCCTCTTCCGCAAACCAGCGCACGAAACTTGCTCCGTACTCTACTTCGCCCCGTGCATCGGGCAGCGGTTTGCCCTGCTCCAGCGTCATGATGGTCGCCAGGTCTTCGCGGTTGGCCTGAATCAAATCGTACCAAGCCAGCAGGCGCTCGCAGCGCTCGTCGGCACGCAGTGCGCGCCAGTGAACAAAGGCCGACTCAGCGGCATCCACCGCCGCGGTAATCTGCTCGGCTTCAAGCAGAGGAATATGCCCGATAGCTTCGTTGGTTGCCGGGTCATACACCGCTTCTTCACGGCCACCTTCCCCATGCGTCCACTTGCCATTCACATAAGCGTACTGGCGAAACAGGCGCGGATCTTCTAGCCGTTTCACCAGCGTGGTCGATAGTGTGGTCATGGGCACCTCCCTTGGTTGAAGCCATTAACCGGCGACAAACCGTTGCACGTTGACGATTGAAAAGACCGGCTTTTGGTCGATCCTTTCGATGTGCCTAGCGTAAGGGAGAAGACGCACGAAGTGTTTTTGAAAACCAGGGCTTATCGTGCGACTTTTTTTGTCTATGGACGTTTAGCAGCGTGTTTTTTTGGAGGGAACGCGTGAGGACCAAGAAACGCCGTTAAAGAACGTCGTCAACATCAATGCCCATTGGCTGACGCTTAACCGTTTTGGTCACGATATAGGTGAAGTAACGCTCAATGCCCGCTTCGGATACCAGCCATTTATCCATGAGCCGCTGGTAGCTATCAATCGTGCAGGCTTCAAACTTCACCAGATAATCGACCCCACCGCCGACAGCGACACATTCGGTGACCTCTGGCGTATCCATGACCAAAGCTTCAAAGCGCGCAAAGCTTTCGGCGTTGTGGGCTTTAAGCTCAATTTGCACCCACACAGGGTTGCGCGGCACCAGTACATCGGCATTGATGCGCGCGGTATAGCCCTGAATGACCCCGGCTTTTTCCAGGCGTTTGACTCGCTCCCAGCAGGGGCTGACCGAGAGGTTAATCGCCTCGGCCAGTTTGGACTTGGTGATCCGCCCATCACGGGAGAGGATATCGAGAATTTTAAGATCAAAACGGTCGAGTTTCATCATGCCTTGGGCTATGCCTCCAGGCGGTCGACAACATCGGCAATCACCGCAATGGTGTCCCCCATATTGACCAGGGCCGGGGCGCGCCGGGCCATCAAAATGCCATCGCGTTCGGCGCGGTAAGCAACCGGCTCGCTACCGGTACGGGTCATATCGTACACGTAAGCCAACACCTGCCCTTTGGTCACGGCATCGCCCAGCGCCACGCAAAGCTCAAGTACGCCGGAGTGCTGGCTCTGTACGTAGCAGCTGGCGTCAGGCATGTCGAGATAGACCTGGCCGCCTTGCGGCATATCCACCTCACCCTCTAGCAGGCCGTAATGGATCAGAAAGTTACGTACGCCGCGCTCGGTAATCGCCATACTTTGTGGCGTGGAGGTGCCACCACCGCCAAGCTCTGTGGCCACAAACACCTTGCCTTGGCGCTCGCAGGCAGTATCGAAGAGTTTTTCGGCATCCAGCTCAAACATCACCATGGCGTAAGGCGCGCCAAACGCTTTGGCGCCTTCCAGCGCGGCCTGTTGCTGGGCTTTGTCATCCAGCACATGGGAAGCACCGAACGGCAGAATATCCAGCGTGCGGCCACCGGAGTGTAGGTCCAGCACCACATCGCTCATGGGCACCAAAACGCGGGTAAAGTAGTCGGCAATTTGCAGCGTTACGCTGCCGTTGGGGTCACCGGGGAAGCTGCGGTTAAGATTGCCCTTATCCATCGGCGATGTCCGCTTGCCTGCCATAACGGCGGGCGTATTCATGCACGGCACGATAATTACCCGCCCACTGACGTCCTCTGCGGTGAGCGCATTAGCTAGCTTGAGCAGCGAGGTAATGCCTTCGTATTCGTCGCCATGGTTGCCGCCGGTTAATAGCGCCGTGGGGCCTTCGCCATTTTTCACCACAGTAATCGGGATCATTACCGCCCCCCAAGCCGAGATATCGGTGGAGATGGGCAGCTTTAAAAAACCGTGCTGCACGCCGTCAGCATCAAAGTCGACAGTCGCGGAAATCGGGCTCGGTCGCAGGGTCATAACGACTCCTTAATCAGTTACTTAGCGGCTTATTCTTTAACGACTTATCATCATTTAACAAATAACTGCCGCGGGAAGTTGGCCAGCGTCTCGCAGCCTGTTTCAGTAATCAGGATACTTTCGGTAATTTCCAGCCCCCAATCGTCCACCCAAAGTCCAGGCATAAAATGAAAGGTCATACCAGGTTGCAGGATGGACTCATCCGAGGGACGCAGACTCATGGTGCGTTCGCCCCAGTCCGGCGGGTACGAAATACCGATGGGGTAACCGCAGCGTGCGCCACCGCGGTCAAAACCGTATTTATCCATCGCCGCACCTAGCGCCATGGCAATATCCGCCGTTCTATTTCCCGGCTTAGCAACTTCCAAACCGTTTTCGATACCTTCAAGAAGGGCCGATTCAGCACGAATGAAGTCGGTCGGCGGTCGTCCCAGAAATACGGTACGCGACATGGGCGCGTGATAGCGCTTGAACACCCCGGCAATCTCAAAGAACGTGCCCTCGCCTTCACGAAACGGCGTATCGTCCCAGGTCAAATGCGGGGCAGCGGCATCTTTACCGGTTGGCAGCATGGGGACAATGGCAGGGTAATCGCCACCATACACTTTCCCGTTTTCATCGAAGAAGCCTTCTATCCCCACCCGGTAGATTTCCGAGACCAGCTTGCTCTTGGGAAGCCCCGGCTCGATGACTTCCAGAATGCGCGAGTGCATGCCTTCAACAATCTTGCCGGCAATGCGCATATAGGCGATTTCCTGAGGCGACTTGATTGCCCGGCACCAGTTCACCAGCGCATTGGCGTCGATAAAGCGCGCGTGGGGCAGCTCGCGTAGCAGGCTCTGGTAGGCTTTGGCGGTGAAATAGTAGTTATCCATCTCCATACCCACTACGCCGGTATGCCAGCCGCGATCAGGCAAGATCGACTGCGCCAGATAATCCATCGGGTGCATATCCGGATTTTGAACGTAGTAATCCGGGTAATAAGTAATATTGACTGGGTCAATCCAACAGGTGCGCAGTGCGCCGTTAGCGTCCATACGACGCCCAAACCATACCGGCTCGCCTTCCAGGCCAACCAGTACACATTGGTGTACGTAGAATGACCAGCCGTCGTAGCCGGTCAGCCATGCCATATTCGACGGATCACTGACGATCAATACATCAATGCCGCGGCCGGCCATTTCAGCACGCACCTTCCACAAGCGCTGTGCATACTCTTCACGCGTGAAGGGCAGGGAAACCTGAGTCATCGGGCAACTCACCATCAAAGATCACCAAGAACCGGTGCGCGTTTTTTACGCCAAGCAACGGGGCACAAGGGCGACCAGGCTACCGCCATTGAAGGCTTGCCAATGTCGTCTTAGCCCGATACTAGCACCACCCCGTGGTTGCGGGTCAAAGCCTTTATTTAACTCATGTTGCCGGCTCTCTTAACCGGCTACGTAAAAGCTTCAGTACGGCGCGCTCATTGAGGCCAATCAACTGTTAATTTTCAAGCTTATTCTCAACCAATTGCCGAAAATGCTCCAATGTACGGCCACCCAGGTAGCTCTCAACCACGCGTGGGTCAATGTAGGCCAAACGCCGTGGCATGTTACGGCTTGCAGCGTGCAGACAACCTCCCCATGATAAATAAATAGAGTGAGAGACACCCATTCACCACGCAGGAGCCGAAATGAAAATTGTTGTGCACACCGATGATGCCACTCAATGGCGCGACGCCCTTTCCGAAGCGCTTCCTAACGCAACGGTCGTGACCAGCGACGCTCCCGAAGAGGCACGACAAGATGCTGACTATCTTGCGGTATGGAAAGCCCCCGCGTATCTCTTGAAAGAGCAGACTCGGCTTAAAGGCATCATCAACCTGGGCGCAGGAGTAGATCACTTACTCGGCACACCAGGGCTGCCCGCCAATGTTCCCATCGTGAAGTTGCGCGATGCGGGCATGAGCGAGCCAATGGCCGACTACGTACTTTACGGCGTCTTACATTTTTACCGCAGTATGGACCGTTACGCCGTTCAGCAAGCCAACGCTGAATGGCAGCCGCAACGCTTGGCAGACAAAGCTGATTGGCCAATAGGTGTGCTCGGCCTGGGCGCTATCGGTGCGCATGTTGCCAGCGCCTTGCAGCAAGCGGGATTTCCGGTGCTGGGCTGGAGCCGTTCACCCAAAACCATCACAGGTGTACAGTGCCTACATGGTGATGAAGGACTGGACAAGCTTCTTGGCCAAGTGCAAAGCGTGGTTACTATCCTGCCCGACACCCCCGCCACACAGAGTATTCTGAACGCCGAACGGCTCGCCAAACTGCCCAAGGGCGCCAGCGTGATCAACCCAGGCCGAGGCAGCTTGATTGATGAACAGGCGCTTCTTGAAGCGCTGGGTGATAGCGCTACGTCAGGCCACTTGCGCGGCGCGTTGTTAGATGTTTTTTGTGAAGAGCCGCTGCCCGCTAAAAGCTCCTTATGGCAGCACCCCCGCGTCGTCGTCACGCCCCACATGGCAGCGCCCACTCCGGTGAATGATGCGATTGACCAGGTCATTGCCTACCTGCATGCCTTTGAAGCGGGTGAAGACCTGCCTACGGTTAACCCCACACAAGGATACTAAGTCCGTTAAAACCAGCATGGGCGCCTCTGTCTACATGAAGCGGGTGGCGCTTCTTTCATCGCGATACACCACCAGCATCACGTGCGCATCAAATGTTAAGATGCACACTCAAAGCGCTTAAACTGTTTGCCAAGCCATGGAAGCACTTGGCTGATATGGTTTGAGGTACTTATCTTGTAAAAGCTGGCCTTGTAAAAACGGGCCTCGTAAAAAAGAGAGCCGCTGGAACGAACCCTTTGTTTACTCGTCAATCCAACAGCCTTTTAAACCCAAGACAGCCCCGCTTATCGGGCTTATGTGAAAACAGCGCTTGCTAACAAGGATCGCTTGCTCATAAGGAGTATCAGGATGCGACCCGCCCGTTTAAATGCTGTATCGGCTTGTATACTGTTGGGCACCGCCTGTCTGTCGCTCAGCTCTCTACCGGCCAATGCGAGTGAAGAAACCGCCAGCAAGTTTGCTGACATAGCGCCGGACATAGCACCGAAAATAGCGCCGTTTGAAGCGCAATACCGGCTGGAAACCCGCAACTGGCCAAGTGCAACGATTACCCATACGCTCAGCCAGGAAGGCCAGCATTGGCTAAGCGATATGCGCTTTTCATTGGCTATTGTCAGCGGCCAGGAGTACAGCCGCTTTTCAGCGGATGATGACGCCGTCCGTTCACTGCTTTTTAGCAGCAGCTACTCGCTTCTTGGCGTAGGCGACAGCTATCGATTAACCGATAACGATATTGCGACGCTTGATCGTCAAGCCGCGCTGGTTGATCTCTCTCGACGGGCAGGCCATGAAACGTGTACGCGCAGCGCACCGTGTGATCTCGATTTTGTTGACCACCGCGGCCGCGATGAGCACTTCCAGTACTACGCTACGCCAGGCACGCACACGGTCAACGTGCCCGCTGGTGAGTTTGAGGTACAGCAGGTCATTTTGACGGATATCGAAAAGCCTGACCGCCATCTGGAAATCAACTTTCACCCAGACTGGCCCGGCCTGATTGTCTCGGCGGAGTATCAAAAAGAGGGTCGCCGTCAAACCCGCATCAGGCTTACTCAATTCAACCCTTAAGGCGCCACACCCTACATGCTGTCTGGATTATTGATTGTTCTTCTGCCTCTGATAGTGGGCTATTTATTACGCATTCGCTCTCCTTACCTCCAGCAACTGATCAACCGTGCCGTTAGCGGCTCGGTTTATCTTATTTTGCTCTTCATGGGGGTAGGCTTGGCAGGACTTGAAAATCTAACAAGCCAGCTTTCACGGCTAGGGGGTAATGCATTGCTGCTGTTTAGCATTACCACGGCGTTTAACCTGGCCGCTTTATGGTGGCTGTCTCGCCGGGTAGCACTACAAACGGGGGATTCACCTGTGGTTAAAAACGCACCGACCAGTAAGCTGGCCGCCATGCAAGGCTCGTTACTCTTGCTGGCCGTAGTGGCGGTCGGCGTTATAACAGGCCTGCTGCTGGGCCCAAGGCTAGGCGAGACGCTTTTTACGGCCGCAGAGCTGTTAGCTGAATGGGTGCTTTACGCGTTGTTAGTACTGATTGGCTGTCAGCTACGCAACTCTGGCATGCCGCTTAAGCAAATTCTGCTCAACCGGCTGGGGCTTGCTATTGCGGTAACGCTGGCCGTTAGCTCGCTACTGGCGGGATTGGCTGCCGCCCCCTTGCTCTCGCTTAGCTGGAATGAAGGACTCGCCATGGCGTCTGGCTTCGGTTGGTATTCACTGTCGGCCATTTTAATTGGCGACCAGCTAGGGCCGCTAATGGGCGGCGTGGCGTTTTTTAACGACCTTTCCCGGGAACTCCTGGCGTTTATTTTGATTCCGTTAGTGATTCACCGCCACACCGCCCTTGCCATTGGCTATGGCGGCGCCACATCAATGGACTTTACCCTGCCTGTGATTCAACAGCACGGCGGCGTCGCCTGCGTGCCCATCGCGGTGGTTAGCGGATTTATTCTTTCGCTGCTCTCGCCCCCTTTGATTCTGTTTTTTCTCTCGCTTTGACGCTTCATTGCACGCTACAAAAACGCTGTGAGCTACCCCCACAGCGTTTTAAAACCACTCCCGTTTAATACGTGCTGTAGCTCTCCCGCTTGCTGTTTAGGTGCATACGAACGTTAGCGCTGCGGCCATCAAGGGAGTGCTGAATGCCATCGGTGTCATGGCATTTCCATTGAATAAGTGAAACGGGAGGCGATTAAGCGCCTGCTTTTGCCGCCCGCGCGGCGTGAAGCTTCTTGTAACTTTCAATCAAACGTTGATGACGCTCCAAACCATCAAGCTGCATGTTGGTGGGCGTCAGACCGTAAAAGCGCACGCTGCCTTCCACCGAGCCGACAACCGCCGCCATGGTCTCTTCGCCAAACATGCGCTGGAAGTTAGGAAGGTAGTCGTCGATTTCAAGCTCGTCGTCCAGGGCAATTTCCAGCGTCGCGTTCATCGCCTGGTAGAAGAGACCACGTTCAACGGTGTTGTCGTTGTACTGCAGCAGCATCTGCACACAATCAAGTGCTTCTTCATGACGGCCAAGCGCCAAGTAGATCAGAAGCTTAAGCTCCAGAATGGTGAGTTGGCCCCATACCGTGTTTTCATCAAACTCAATGCCGATCAGGGTGGTGATATCGGCGTGATCATCCATCTGGCTCTCTTCGAGGCGCTCGACCAAATCGGTGAGCTGGTCATCCTCTAGCTGGTGCAGGTTGAGGATATCCTCACGGTAATCGAGTGCCTTGTTGGTGTTATCCCAGATCAAGTCTTCAATCGGATACACCTCAGAGTAGCCCGGCACCAGAATACGACACACCGGCGCACCGAGATCCTCATGGACCGCCATGTACACCTCCGCCCCCAACTCCTCGAAGATGCCAAATAGCGTTTCGGCCTCTTCTTCGTTGGTGCCGGAGAAATCCCACTCGCTGAACTCGAAATCCGCCTTGGCACTGAAGAAGCGCCAGGAAACCACACCAAAGGAGTCGATAAAGTGTTCAACAAAGTTGTTGGGCTCGGAAACGGTCTGCGAGTTGAACGTTGGCAGCGGCAGATCGTTCAGGCCTTCAAAGCTGCGACCCTGTAAAAGCTCGGTCAGGCTGCGCTCCACCGCCACTTCAAAGCTTGGGTGGGCGCCGAAGGAGGCAAATACACCGCCGGTGCGCGGGTTCATCAAGGTCACACACATCACCGGGAACTGACCGCCCATGGAGGCGTCCTTTACCAGCACTGGGAAGCCCTGGGCCTCAAGCGCCTTAATGCCTTCGACAATATTTGGGTACTTCGCCAGCACATCTTGCGGTACATCTGGCAGGGTCATTTCCTGCTCCAGAATTTCCCGTTTGACCGCCCGCTCGAAAATTTCCGACAGGCACTGCACCTGAGCTTCCACCAGCGTGTTGCCTGCGCTCATGCCGTTGCTCAAGAACAGGTTTTCAATCAGGTTGGAAGGGAAGTAGATCGTTTCGCCATCCGACTGACGAACAAAGGGCAGCGAGACAATGCCGCGCGCCTCATTGCCGGAGTTGGTATCAATCAGATTCGAGCCGCAAAGCTCGCCTTCCGGGTTGTAGATCGCCAAGCAGTGCTCATCGAGAATTTCAGCGGGCAGTTCATCGTTAGGCCCTGGCTTGAACCACTTCTCATTGGGGTAGTGTACGAATTCGCTATTGGCGATCTCTTCACCAAAGAACTGATCGTTGTAGAAGAAGTTGCAGGATAAGCGCTCAATAAACTCGCCCAGCGCCGAGCACAGTGCGCTCTCTTTGGTGGCACCTTTGCCGTTGGTAAAGCACATGGGCGAGGCCGCGTCGCGAATATGCAGCGACCAGACATGAGGCACGATATTACGCCAAGAGGCGATCTCGATCTTCATGCCAAGATCAGCCAGCAGCGCGCTTATATTGGCGATGGTATCTTCAAGGGGTAAATCCTTTCCCTCGATATAGGTGCGCTCGCTGCCTTGCGGGGCGCCCATCAACAGCGCCTGGGAATCCTCATCGATATTCTCGACGGTTTCGATCTGAAACTCAGGGCCGGTTTGAACAACCTTCTTGACCGTGCAGCGATCAATCGAGCGCAGAATACCCTGGCGATCCTTCTCGGAAATATCTTCGGGAAGCTCGACCTGTATCTTGAATATCTGCTTATAGCGGTCTTCCGGATCAACGATATTGTTCTGCGAGAGGCGGATGTTTTCGGTGGGAATATCCCGCGCGTTGCAGTACACCTTCACAAAGTAGGCGGCGCACATGGCAGATGACGCCAGGAAGTAGTCAAACGGGCCAGGCGCCGAGCCGTCGCCCTTGTAGCGAATCGGCTGGTCTGAAATAACGGTGAAGTCGTCGAATTTGGCCTCCAGGCGGAGGTTATCGAGATAGTTGACTTTGATTTCCATGAGCGGGCATCCAGAGCAATGAGTGTGCCTGGGCGGTTGAAAACAGAGCCCTCGGCGAATTGCCGCCCATTATCCAGTTTTTGACCCGCTTCGTCTCGTGTAGAAACCCAATCAACGATTTCATCTGCTAGAAATGTTATAAATAGGTATCGAATTTTATTAACTATATAAACCGGATAAAAACGAATAACTATAAATCGTTCAAAGTAAAAACTCACAACTTAAACAATTAACATTCGCAACGTTAAAAGAACAGCTTTCACAAAGCTAATTGTACAGAGCTGAATACAAAGCTCTCTCAGGGTATAACATTGAGATAAACTGCGGGGGCTGAAACCCCTTCTCATACTCCCTTAGCTTTTGCAAACAAATACCTCTATCCAATATATTAATTTTATTTAGCCCTATTGCAGAGACAATGCATTTTCCTCGTGTATAATCATCAAACTCTTTTTTTGTGATACATATTTGATCTTTGTATTCATCCCACATTTCTTTTGGTGAAAGACTAACTACAAATGAAATTTCTACATGCAAATTAATCTTACCAACAGGAAGAGTAGTATAAACCCACAACCTAGACCCAACAGGTAAATTTATCTTTCTAGTACGAAGCTCCACTTTCTTCTCACCAGATAAAATATTTTCAACGTGCTTGGGCTTAATAGAAATTATTGCATCATTCATTAAAAGCCTCTTTAACTAAAACACTTAGCCCTTTAGGACCAAGTCTTTCTGGAGAAACTAAATTAGACTTACTAATCAAACCAATGCTTTTAGCACGTTTAAATGGTACACGGCGATCAAACTCTAAAAAATTATCAAAGGTAAAAACATGAAGCCTACCATTTCTATCAGCAATACTGATCAATTCTTCACGGGATAAAACACCTTGCCTATCGACTTTTAACAAAGCTTCATTAACAGTCACTAAAGCTGAGTATGTGATACGTGCAAAACCAATTATTTCTTGTGCACTTTTTTGACCTGATACATAAAAAGCTACAATACCACCTCTAGGAAAAAAAGTAGATTTATTACTTGATCTAAAATAAGCCTTCTCTAACAAAAGCAATTTCTCATAACTAGGCAAAAGCGACAACTGATCAGTTAACCCTGCAATTAAGCCATTAGCATAATTTTCACGAATAGCTACAAGAGTGCACTCACGTGTAGAATTCAGTATAAACCTTGGCGATATTATAGTTTCAAAATCGAACCAAGACAATGTATTAATATTCCCTTCACTATCAGAAAAACAAACTCCTGTATTTAACAACTCTTTCTTAGCAGGCATTCTTTTAGGAAATGAAAGACCACAAAGAGATTTGAATTCTTTAGCAAAGAAAGGCCAATTTTCACTTTTTACAAAAAAATCAAAAATTACTTTAACAAACCTTTCACCTGACTTAAAAAAGCCTTTTTTGAGTAATGTCTGCTCTGTTACATCTTGACCTTTGCCAATATAAAAATCTAATCGGTAAGCAAATCCAGCTTTATACCTTAGAGCCTTCTCAATAAAGTGATCAATAGCAGCTAGAGCATGCGGAGCCCCCTCATCGATATACAAGCAAGCATTCGCAATACCTAAGTTTTTTACTGGCTTTTGAAAAACGCACACTCCAAATAAGCAACCATCTTGTTTAGCTTCATAAACAATTTCATTTTCCCCAAACTTTATATCCTTAAAAAATATATTAAGCACACCTTCTGGAATAGAAAAACTATTTACAAAATTTCTAACGCAAGAATTACAACTAGACACTTCAAACCTAAAATCCGAATTTAAAGGGCTATTAAAAACTTCTTCGTCAATCGTCAGCTCATAGGGAGACACAATTGCAACACCGTATTCATCTTTAATTTTATCATAAGCTTTCAAAAGTGCCTTTTCTCGAGTAACAAATCCTTCAACCTTTAAAAAAATACAGTAGGCTAAATGCCTTAAATCTGACTCGTCATTATGAAAACCTTTTCGTTTTAAAGATCGGAACGGAAATATCATATCTCTTAACGAATCGATTAAAGCAGACACATCTTCCTCTACTCTTAGCTCAGGAAATACTTCTGCCAACCTAAGAATAGCATCATCTTTAAAATTAAACGATTGACGCCTTAATTCATTTTTAAACTCTGGCGTAACACATAGAGTAACTGCCCCCTGAAAGCCAATCTTCATCAGTTTAACTACATCTTCAAACCCTTTTCTTGCCTGAACAATATCGAACAACAAATTCAGATCCAAAGCATATATAGACCTAGCCAACACAGGACTGCTTACAACTGGTGTTAAAACCTCTTTAGCCTCATCGCCAAACAAATCGTTTTCTTTTAGAGAAAACCCTCTAATATTAATAATTCTTTTTTTTGCCTTACTTCCGTTAATTTGTCTGTGAATAACAAACCCAACACTATCCCAAAAACAATTAGCCGATAAATCTGATGCAACTTTAGCTGAAATAGTATGATAATTCTCTTTACTACCATATTCCTTTAAAGAGTCTATCAACTTCTTTCCGACCCCATGACCCTTTACGGTATTACATGCGTAAATTTGAAAAACTTTAAGGGTAGGCATTGTGCCGCCAAACATAAGATATCCTTTAAGCTCACCCTCCTCGTTTACTGCTACCCATAGTTGGTTTTTTGCTGCCATTTGGTCGTAAGTAGCTTTTGGTAAAAAACCAAACGATTCTTTATTTTCATCTGCAATCAATGAAACCTGACTTATATAATCAGAAATATCGTTATAGCTCTTCAATATAGAGTAACTCACTGAGACCTCATTTATTATTAGTGACGACAAATAAAATCACACAGGGTGAAAAGCTGTTAATACCAATCACCTCTAGCAAAATTATTATTAATTATTTTTTAGAATAATTAAAGATGTTTTTTAAAATAAGGAAGCCTTTCAAACACCATATACTTAATACCACCTAATATAACATTGGTAACTTATTTGAGTAAAAATATCATAACCTCTCTTAAAACAATTTCTGGAATTTCTTCAGCAATATAGTGGCCGCAGGGCAGCGCTTTGCCTTCCACCTGAGTCGCCACCTTGCACCATGCGCTTAGTGCATCAAAGCAGGCTTCAATCGCGCCTTCAGCGCCCCACATCACTTTTAGCGGGCAGGTAAGTTTTACACCAGCGTCGATATCGGCCTGATCGTGGACTAAGTCGATCGTGGCGCTGGCGCGGTAGTCGCCACAAATGCCGGTCGCGGTGCCGGGCAGTGCCAGGCAGCGTTCGTATTCCTTCAGCGCTTCCGGAGTAAACGGCGCCATCCCGGCACTGCGCGCACCCATCACACTTTTCAGGTACTGGGCCGGGGCGCTATTGATCAGCATTTCAGGCAGCGGCTGGGGGCGAATCAGAAAGAACCAGTGCCAATAGCTGCGCGCAAAGGCCTCGTTGGTGCCGCGGTACATGGCAAGGGTCGGCGCAATATCGAGAAGCACCATACGCTCAACGCGTGAGGCGTAGTCAACACCCAAGCGGTGGGCGACCCGCGCACCGCGATCATGCGCCAGCACTTTGAAGCGCTCGAACCCCAGATCACTCATCAGCTCGGCCATATCAGCTGCCATGGTGCGCTTTGAATAATTGAGATGCTCGGCGTCATCGTCGGGTTTGCCGCTATCGCCGTAGCCGCGCAGGTCGGCGGCTATTACGGTGAAGTGCTGGGCAAGCGTTTCAGCCACCTTATGCCAGATCACATGGGTTTGCGGGTGGCCATGGAGCAGCAGTAACGCGGGACCGTGGCCTCCTATACGAAAAGCAATACCAACACCCTTTATGTAACGCAAATGCTTTTCAAACCCTTGGAACATGGCAGGCTCCTGGCTCAGTAATCGATATGAATAAACCGGTGGCTTAAAGGGTTGCTCATTCAACTGGCGACGTCAGCACCTGCTCGAACAGCAGCTTTTCAAACACTTCCATGGGAGCATCCGACTTCAGGGTCTTGGCACGCAAAATTGCCCCTTCCCAGCCGGAAAGAATAAAGCTTGCCAACTGATGAGGGTCCAGTGCTTGAGTGAGAGCCCCTTGGGCCTGGGCTGCCTGCAGGCAGTGAGCAAAACGTGCTTCCCAACGCAGGAACGCGTGATTAAGCGCCTCGCGAAAGCGAACACTCTGCCCCGCCATCTCCTGTCCTAAATTGCCGATCAAGCAGCCGGCCGCATGGTCGCGCTCGCTCATATAAGCGCGGCTGGCGGCAAAGTAGCGCTTCAGGCGGTAAAGAGGGGGTGTCATCGGATCTTCAAGCAGAGCGACCAGACTAGCATCATAGTCGTTGGCAAACCGCTCAATCACCGCCAGGCCAAAATCTTCCTTACTGGAAAAGTAATGGTAAAACGACCCCTTGGGCACGCCGCAGGCGTTAAGTACGGCATTGATGCCCGTTGCGTTATACCCTTGTTGGGTAATCAGCTCAGCACCAGTATCAATTAACTTATCGCGGGTGGCGGTGTTTTTCATACGCTTGCACAAGACTCATTGGCCGGACGGTATTTATGAGAAATAGGTGTCGTGAGAAGTCGCAGGTATTTAGGGCGTGTCCTCATTTCATTTTCAACCAAATGAAGGTGCACGCT
>NZ_JBQSUZ010000009.1:0-149362 GCF_052375975.1 Halomonas sp. TP35
GCTAATTAAGGTGTGGGTAACAGCAGCGGCATAATAAAATAAACAAACAGCGTAATCGCAATAGCGCTTACGAGGTTCATGGCAAATCCCGCTTTGGCCATTTGTTTAATAGAAATACGCCCTGTGGAAAATACAGCGGCGTTAGGCGGGGTGGATATCGGCAACATAAAGGCACACGTAGTGGCGAGAGCAACCGCCACCATTAATCCGAGCGGGTTGCCGGTCGTGATGGCTGCAGCCATGCCTGCGGTAATGGGCAGCGCCATATTTGCCGTTGCGGTATTGGAAATGATTTCCGTCAAGAACAACATTAACAGCACCATAATTAACAGTAGCCAGAAGTAATTGACGCCATCCAGTAACTGCAGTTGCTCGCTGATCCAACCGGTCAAATCGCTGGCGATGAACGCAGCAGCGAGCGTCATACCCCCGCCCCAAAGTATAAACAAGCCCCACGGCAAGCCCTTCATATCGTCCCAAACCAGCAGGGCGCGTTTTTCGTTGTGGGCAGGAATGACAAACAACGCAATGGCGGCGGTTACCGCAATAATCGTATCGTTAATGGGTAGATCAAAAAACGGTGCCAGCCAGCCGCGTAACGCCCAGGCCAGTGCCGTTGCCACAAATACGCCCAAAACACGCTTCTCTTCCTGGCTCATAGGGCCAAGAGCCGCAAGTTCCTGGGCCACAAAATCAATCTCAAGCGGCGTATTGGGTATTTTGGTGTATATCCGAGTGAGATAGACGTACAAAATCGCCAGTAAGATCAGCGTGAGTGGCAGCGCGAAAATCATCCACTGCAAGAAGCTGATTTCTACCCCTTCAAAAAACTGCGGGATCATGGCCACTACGATGGCATTGGGCACTGAGCCGATAATGGTTGCCAGCCCGCCAATCGAGGCTGAATAAGCAACGGTTAGCAGCAAAATACGTGCAAAGCTATCGCGATGATGGCGTTCAAACTGGTCGCGCTCGTCTAATTCATTGGTTAGCGCGACGGCAATAGGGAGCATCATAAGCGCTGTGGCCGCGTTGGATATCCACATGGACAGAAACGCCGAGGCAATCAATACGCCTAATACAATGCTGCGCAGGCTGTTGCCAATGCGGTTGACGATCGACAGGGCGATGCGTCGGTGCAGGTTCCAGCGCTCAATGGCAATGGCCAGAATAAACCCACCCATATACATGTAAATAACCGGGTTGGCGTAGCCCACAACGGCTTCGTCCAACACCATCACACCGCTTAGCGGCAGTACCAGCATGGGCAGAAAAGAAGTAACAGGGATAGGAACTGGCTCTGTCACCCACCAGGCGCCCATCCATACGGTTAATGCCAGCACCGTGCGGGGGGCTGGATCAATCAGCGTGTCTGGCATCAGTACCTGTATCAGTACAAAAAGAAGTGGTCCCGCTAACAGTGGTACCCAGTGGCGCCAATTTGACAATGACATTCCCATACTCGTCTCCTGACGCTATTGCATGAATTTATTGATAATTTTCTAACAATAAGAAACGGGCATGCTACCACTTTCGTTTATACGCCGTTGGTTGTAGGTTTTAGACTTTGGTATAAGGTTGTGGAGTGTCTGCCAGCGCTGCTTTCACTCAGCGTGGTAATCAATAGCAAATTGGGAGGATGCAAGGATTGGCGCGTTATTTGGCGGGAAGCATAAAAAGTAACATGTCGTATTGTCAGAGTTATTGGCGTTTAACTTTTATTTGGCTCTTATTGTGCATGAAGGTTAATTATTTTTAAGTATAAGCAGCGCATAATGCCGGTGCCTACGTTGGCTATTGGCAACCATCTTTTAGAGATTAAGGGCTTTTAAAGTTTTCCTATCTCAGGTTAATGTGTTTGACACATTTAAGGTTCAGGGTAGGCAGTACCACAAACGGAAACGTGGTTAGGAAGAACAAGCAAGGAGTGCTTGTGGTCGCCAGGGATGCACGAACAGGACGTTCGCGAGGAAAGATTACGGAGGAACCGATAAAGCCCCAGGCAGTGATGCCTGGGGCTTTCTTATTGCAACGTGCTAATAAAAACGTACTAATGAAAATGAACAGCGCGGTTATTTGTCCTCGTTGTTCTCAGGTTTTGCATGCCCTTGGTGGCTAAGTGCGCTTGCTTGGTCAAGGCGCGGATGGTTATCCAAAAATTCACGCTCAAGGTTGGGCAGTTTGTCCAGCGCTTGCAAGGTATGCGTGAGTGCATGGATAGCGGCCAGCACATCTTGGGTATTTCCGGTTTCCGAAATGGTGTGCATATTGCGGATTGGAAAACCGATGGAGGTCGCGGCGCTGTCGATAGAGGCCAGCACGCCTGCCATGCCGTCGGTGCCTGTATCGACGCCCACCATATCGCGCTGCATCGGAATATCCTGCTCTTTGGCGGCGCCGGCGATGATGCGGTTTAGCTGCTCACTGGCAATCGAACCTACCGACATCGTAAAGCCTTTGCCCATTTCCAGCGGCTGCATGCGCTTATCGCCAATACCCGGGGCGGCTACGTAGTCGTGGTTAACGTCAACGCCAATCAAGGCATCCGGTTTTAGCTCGCCAGCCATCACTCGGCTACCAAAGCGGCCAATCTCTTCGTAGCTTGCAATCGCAAACATAATGCGCACGTTGTCAGTGCCGCCTGCTTCGGCGATTAACCGCGCTACTTCAGCCGTTACAAAGCAGCCCAGACCGTTGTCCAGGTAGGCGCCGTAGAAGGTATCGGGGCTGAAACCGGGACGAATAGGGCGGTCAAAAATAATCGAGTCGCCTGGGCGAACGCCTAAATTAAGCACTTGCTGCTTTTTGTTCTCGCCGTGAATTTGCAGGTCCAGGTAGATCTGCTCTTTCTTAATGCCTTTGTCACCGGTGCGCGCTGCTGGGTCGGAGAAGTGAATGGCGCCGAGTGCTTCAACGGTGCCACCCTCAATCGAGCGATAGCTGCCCGGTTTTTCGGGGTCTTCGCTGAACAGCTTCACTTCATGGCCGATAAGCACGGAAGGTAAAAATGAGTCGGTGTTGATCCAGATTTTACCGTCTTCACCGATAGAGCGTACCTGCATACGGATCTTGTCCGCATGGCCGATAATCATGACCTTGAACATATCATCGCGGTTAGGGTGCGTATCCAGCACCACGCCAGCGTTGCCCTTGAACTGGTGAAGGTGCCAGTTTTTTGGGGCAAATGTCTCAAAGTAGGGCTTTAAGACGCCGTAGGTCATGGCCCCTTCAAGGCCAACCGGGCTAGGCGCGGCTAGAATGTCGCGCATTAGCTTGAACTGCGCTTCGGGCATCGGTTGTGTCCAGGGTTTGGCGTTATCGCTCATTCAAACTCTCCATGTGGTTATCTGTGTGACTAGTCTGCCAGATTCATCAGGCTCTTCCACCATTAGACGATGTGGGCCACGCCGTGTACACGTAATATGCAGGCTAATTAACTAGAAACAACGGTTAAGCCAAAACAGCGACAGGAGAGAGCATGAGTACGGCATCGCTACGCGTTCAGCGCTACAGGGTATTGTTGGCGGGCGTTTGCAGTCAGCTTTTGTGTGTTGGCATTGCCCGCTTTGCCTATACGCCATTGCTGCCGATCATGCAGCAGCACACCTGGATGGGCGACGCGGATGGTGGCTGGCTAGCGGCGCTTAATTACGCGGGCTATATGCTGGGCGCGGTGCTGGCCGCCTCGATTCGCAGTATTTACATCAAAGACACGCTTTACCGTATTGGCCTGGTGCTGGCGGTGCTGACAACCGTGGGCATGGCACTTACTGAGCACTTTTGGCTATGGGCGGCGCTGCGTTTTTTTGCGGGGCTTTCCAGCAGTGCGGCCATGCTTTTGGCGTCTGGGCTGATCCTGCACTGGTTGATGAACCATCACCAGCGGGGAGAGCTGGGGATTCATTTTGCGGGGCTGGGGTTAGGCATTGTACTGGCTGCTGTGGCGGTAGAGTTAATGCTGGCGTTCTCGCTTGACTGGCAAAGCCAGTGGTGGCTTTTTGGCGTATTGGGCGCGGTGCTGTTGGTGCCTGCTTGGCGATGTCTGCCACGCCCGGTAAAGCCGGTTGCAGGTGCGCATCAAAAAGAGTTGCCGGCTGCCAAGCCGCCTTCGCGTACCTTTATGTGCTTAATGTTGCCCGCCTATTTTTGTGCTGGGTACGGCTATGTGATTAATGCCACGTTTATTGTCGCCATCGTGGAGCGAGAACCGCTGCTTGCGGGCGCGGGTAACTGGACGTTTGCTGTGGTCGGTTTAGCGGCCGCACCTGCCGTTATGCTGTGGGATTTGGTGGCGCGGAGGATTGGCTATTTGGGGGCGCTGGTGGTGGCCATGTCGATCCAAGCGGTGGGAATTGTATTGCCTGCTATCTCCTCAAACCTGGTGGTTGTGTTGCTCAGCGCGGTGCTATACGGCGGCACTTTTCTAGGCTGCGTGAGTTTGGTGCTGACCATGGCTGGCAGGCTTTACCCGGCAAGCCCGGCGCGCTTAATGGGCCAAATGACGCTGGCGTATGGCGCCGCGCAGATCTTTGCACCCGCCTTAACCGGTGTGCTGGCTGA
Organism: Halomonas sp. TP35; assembly: GCF_052375975.1. Classification (NCBI taxonomy): domain Bacteria; kingdom Pseudomonadati; phylum Pseudomonadota; class Gammaproteobacteria; order Oceanospirillales; family Halomonadaceae; genus Halomonas; species Halomonas sp. TP35. The sequence goes on from NZ_JBQSUZ010000009.1 coordinate 4,561, forward strand.
GGCTTCGGGCCGCTATACCGTGGGCCTTTGGCTGGCCGGTGGCTTTGTCATGTTGGGGGCGGTGCTATTGGTGTGGCTGCGATGCGTGGACCAAACTGCCCAGCGGCTGGATGCCGAGGCGAAAGCGCTGTCCGTAATGCGCTAGTTGAAGAGCTAAGTGATGAGCGAATGGGGCAGGCCGGGGAGAAGGCAGGGGCGCCGGGCGGTTGTTTTAAAAAAGAGTTAACGAGTTTTGTGCTTTTGAGCCGAAATCCTCTAGGATAAACGCTTTTTTTACACCAGAAGGATAGTCATGGCGTCTTCCGAGCAACCTCGCATCCAGTGGCTGGGCCGCTGGGGGTTCATGCTCGCCGCTACCGGTTCGGCGGTAGGGCTGGGCAACATATGGAAATTCCCGTATATCACCGGCGAGTATGGCGGTGGCGCGTTTGTTCTTGTCTATCTGGCGTGCATTTTTGCGGTGGGCGTGCCGGTAATGATGAGCGAAATCGCTTTCGGGCGCCGCGGGCGCGGCAGCCCCATTGATGCGATTCGTCGAGTGGTTAACGAGTCCGGTCGCTCATCGGCGTGGTCGCTGCTTGGCTGGATGGCCATGCTGTGCGGTTTTTTGATTCTGTCGTTCTACGTGGTCGTGGCAGGCTGGTCGTTTTCTTATCTGTGGAAGATGTTAACCGGTGGCCTGGTGGGCACCAGCGTTGACGACATGGCCGCCGTTTTTGGGGAAAACAACGCCAACCCGCTCAATCTTGGCTTCTGGAGCACGCTTGTTACGCTGGTTACCATGATTATTGTGGGCAAAGGCGTTCAGGAGGGGATCGAGAAAAACGTCAGTTGGATGATGCCTGGCCTGGTCATCATGCTGATACTGCTGATTGTGTACGGCGTGTTTTCCGGTGGCTTTGGTGATGCGGTACGTTTTTTGTTTTCCTTCAAGGCGGGGAGCCTCTCCAGTGAAGGGATGCTGGCCGCGCTTGGCCATGCGTTCTTTACCTTATCGCTTGCCTCGGGTGCCATTCTTACTTACGGAAGCTACCTGCCCAAAGGTGCCTCCATTGGGCGTACCACCATTAGCGTTGCCATTGCAGATACGGCCGTTGCCTTGATGGCGGGGCTGGCGATCTTCCCGGTAATTTTTGCCAATGGCATGGACCCAGGTGAAGGCCCGGGGCTTATCTTTATGAGCTTGCCGCTGGCGTTCCAGGCGATGCCGCTGGGCACGCTGTTTGGGATTCTATTTTTCGCCATGCTCTCCATGGCCGCGCTGACATCGTCCATTTCGATGATTGAGGCGACCGTTTCCTGGCTCTGCGACAACAAGGGGTTCTCACGCCGCAGTGCTGCGTGGAGCACGGGGATTGTTCTTTGGCTGATTAGTACTGCTGCCATGCTCTCCTTTAACCTAGGGGCTGATTGGACGTTGGCAGGCAAGACCTTCTTTGACTGGCTGGACTACATCACTTCACGCTGGATGATGCCGTTGGGTGGGTTAGGCACCGTCATACTGGCAGGCTTTGTCCTGAAGAGTGAAACGTTCCGCGACGAGCTGGGACTCTCGCCTCTGCCCTATACGCTATGGCTTGCCATGGTGCGTTATGTCAGCCCGCTGGGTATTTTGGTTATTTTCGCTGATGCATTAGGGCTGTTTACCGTTACCTTTTCAGTTCATTGGCCGTGGTTGTTGGCTATCCTGCTGATCATGATGGCGTTGGGCGAGTGGTTGAGCCCTCGCCTGCGTCAGGCGTTAACGACACGCTAACGGTTTCTCCCGACAACCAACGCTGCTGCTGAGCAATGAGTGACGGCTCATCCAGCGGCGTTTGGCAATGTGCATAGACTTCCCTTGAATCGTTCCCGCCTGTGGTAAGCCCCGCCAGTAAGGGTGGTTTGAGTTTCTTCCTGAGATCGTAGTTGAGACAGGAGTTGAGATAGCAGTGGTTACTTGCGTAAAGCAGATTGCTTGATAGCACCAGGATGAGTGCCTGCCTTCATCAACTCATCCCAGCGTGTGGTGTAGCGGCCTGAGCGGTGCCCGCAGCGTAGCTGCCAGGCGGCATCGGCATCCGTCATGCCAAAGCTGATGGTGCCTTGCCCCATGCGCTGATTGATATTATCCAGCGTGGCCATTAAGTAAGGGTATCGGTTCCGCGGCGGTTGATGTAGCAACGAGAGCTGGTGCTGCTCGGCATCAACCAGATCCAGCAGCATCACACCTGCCTTCATAAACCGGTAGCCTGGTCGGTAAACCTGTTCAACCCCTTGGTGAACGGCCTCAAGAATTGTGCGCGTATCGTCGCTGGGTGAGGGCAGGGGCACCATGGCATGGGGGAAATACTGGGGTTGGTCTCGGCGGTGACGGTTGGTGTTTAAAAAAATCATCACGGCTCGCGTTAGGTTGCGCTGCTGACGGAGTTTTTCGGCGCTGCGCTGGGCATGTTGGCGTAACGCGTTATGTACTTCTGTTTTACTGCCGGTTGATTGGCCGAATGAGCGCGACGTCATAATGCGGTGGCGCGGTTGATCCAGCGCATTCATCTGCAGGCAGGGCGTACCGCGCAGTTCCAGTGCTGTGCGGGCCAGCACTACCGAAAAATGTTTGCGCAGTAGCCGAAGGTCAGCCTCACGCAAGTCCCAGGCGGTATTAATATTGCTGATCGCTAACCGCTCAGCAATCCGGCGCCCAACGCCCCATACGCTGCTCACCGGTGTCTGTTTAAGCAGGGCGGTCGTTGCCGCATCTTTTCCCGTCAGCAGGCACACGCCTTGATAGTGAGTCGCCTGCTTGGCCAGGTGATTGGCAAGCTTAGCCAGCGTATGCGTAGGGGCCAGCCCAACGCATACCGGCAGGCCTAAATGGCGCCGGATCCGCCGACGCAGCCATTCGCCCAGGGTTTGGCACTGCTGGTTGCTGAACGTCTCCAGGTAAATAAACATTTCATCGATGGAGTACGGCGACACGGCTGGGCAGGTATCGCGCAGCAGTTGGCACAGCCTGGCCGACATATCGCCATACAGCTCATAGTTGGATGACTTGAGGTAGATGTCACCACGCTTACGCAGGCTTTCGAGCTTAAACGATGGCATGCCCATGGGGATATCCATGGTTTTCATCTCGGCAGAGCGGGCGATGATGCAGCCGTCGTTGTTCGACATAACGCCAACCGGTTTGCCTTCCAGTGCAGGATCAAACACACGCTCACAGCTGACGTAAAAGTTGTTGGCATCGACCAGGCCGATCATCGGACATACTCATGAATAACGGCACGCACTACTCCCCATAGCTGGCACTCGGTGCCTTCCAAAGGAAGCGGCGGGTAGTGAGGATGCGCGGAGCAGAGATGCGGCGTATTTTGATAGAGGGCGTAGCGCTTGATCAGCACTTCCTCTTCAAACATGGCAACCAGGATATGCCCTAGCCGAGGTTTAATGCTGCGGTCAACGACCAGCAGGTCGCCATCAAAAATCCCCCAGCCTTCCATGCTGTCACCAGCCGCTGAAAGGTAGAACGTCTGGGTAGGGTTTTTAATTAGCCGCGTATTGAGATCGAGCGTACGCGGTTCGTAATCCTGCGCTGGTGATGGAAAGCCGCTAAAGCCCGCACGGCCTTGTAACGATGAAAAAGGCAGCGGCTGAGACGTTAACGGCAAGGTGGGCACGAGCGTCGATGGAGGCAACGACATCGTCGGCATCCTCACTGAATGTAATGTGTATGTATATACAGTATTTATTCGTGAGGTTTAAATTGCAAGCGTTGAGCGGCGATTAGGCAAGCCTAGCGCGCTAGCCACAACCCCACGACTATGGCACTAACAACAGCAATAAAAAAAACAAGGTTACGGGCGCGTGTATCGCGGCGTGGTTTCATGGCAGCACCATTAGCAAGGGTTGGGGAAAAGCGGCGGAAGAATTGCGCCTGGCATGGTAACGTTTGTTACTGATACCGTCATCCAGACATTGCCTGAAAGCTGAATTCAGGAACATTAAAGGCGTCGCGTTATTTGCCAACGAGATGACCACTTCATCAGGAAAACAATGTATGCGTGAACCGACACTCCAGCACGCGTCTCGACACACTGCGCAACCGCTGGTGCTTGCGCAAGGGCGCTTGGCCGCACTGGGCTGGGGCCGCGCGGATGCACCTGTCTGGCTGGCGCTACACGGCTGGCTGGATAACGCGGCAAGCTTTAGCCGCTTGGCTCCGCTCTTGGCAGATGCACTGGATATCCGCGTGGTAGCCATTGATTTTCGCGGCCATGGGCACTCCCAGCATGCCGCTTTCGGAAGTGACTATGCGTTGTGGGATTACTGCCACGACGTGCTTGATGCGCTGGACGCGCTGGGTATTGAACAGGCTTCTTTACTGGCGCACTCCATGGGTGCGGCGGTTGCCTGCCTACTGGCCGCCGCCATGCCAGAGCGTATTGCCCGGTTAACCTTGATTGACGGGCTGGGGGCATTGAATACGCCTGCGGAAGAAACTGCCAGCCAGTTGTGCAAAGGGCTTATTGCCCATCGTCGCCCGCTTTCCCGCCCACCACGCTATGCTGATATCGAAAGTGCGGTTGCCGCGAGGGTAGCCGGTGGCGTCACCACGCTGGATAGCGTAACAGCGATGCCGTTGGTTGAGCGTAATACGCAAGCAACTGCCGATGGCTATCTACAAATGCGTACGGATAGTCGACTGCTAAAACCCTCTCTGGTGCGCTTTACCCCTGAGCAGGTGCTGGCGCTGTTAGCGTGTATTCAGGCGCCGGTACTACTGATTGAAGGCGAGCAGGGTATTTTAGGAAAGCGTGCCTGGGCCGAGCAGGCGCGCTTGGCGGTTAACGATCTGACCCGCCATGTGTTGCCTGGCGGGCATCATCTACATTTAGAATCTAAAGCGGTTGCCGCTGTGGCGGAACTCGCCACCGCCCACTGGGGAGCAGCCGTGTAAGGCCGTTAGTACGGTCGGCTCAGGCGCAATAAGGATAACCAATGAATCAGCTGACGCATGCGGGTAGCGGGAAAAAAGTGGCTTTGGTATTGGGTAGCGGCGGGGCGCGCGGTTATGCCCATATTGGTGTCATTGAAGCCCTGGAAGCGCGAGGTTTTGAGATTATTTCAGTATCGGGATGCTCCATGGGGGCGCTGATAGGCGGCATCTACGCTTCTGGCAAACTGCCCGAGTATCGCGAGTGGGTCTGTAATCTCGATTATCTGGACGTGCTAAAGCTGGTGGATGTGACCTGGAGCCCGATGGGCGCCATGCGTGCCAATAAGGTGATGAGCAAGTTGGAAGCGTTGGTAGGCGATGTGCTCATTGAGGATTTGCCTATTCCGGTAACAACGGTGGCGACTGACCTGGTTCGTCAGCGCGAAGTGTGGTTTCAAAATGGCCCGTTACTGCGCGCCATTCGTGCCTCTATCGCCATTCCTGGCGTCATTACGCCGGTCAATGTTGGCGACCAAGTGTTGGTCGATGGAGGATTGCTAAATCCGCTGCCTATCATGCCGGTTATTTCTGCCCACGAAGCAGACCTGGTCATTGCGATTAACGTAACGGCACATAGCCCGCAGCCGGTATCGCTGGAAGAACTCCTGCCCTGTGAGCACGAGGAAAATGACAGCCGAACGGCGCTAGAGCGTGACCGTGATGAAAAAATTGGCGGCTGGATGAGTGACGTGCGCCAAGCCACCCTGCGTTTATGGGAGGGGCTTGGCAGCAGTGAAGAGAGCAGTGGCGTGGAAGCTAGCGCTGAAGAGAGCGTTGAGACGCGAGGCAAGCGCGAGTGGAGCAAGCTCGATATGATTTTAGAGTCGTTTGATATTACTCAAGCGGCCCTGGCAAAATACAAAATTGCCGGTTACCCGCCGGATATATTGATCGAGATTCCCAAGACGGTATGCAGCACGTATGAGTTTCATCGCGCCAAAGACTTGATCCGCCTGGGGCGGCACTTGGCCGATGAGGCGCTTGAGCGGCGCATTCCCAGCATTGCCTCGGATGCGACAGAGTGAGGCAGCGAGCCACTGGAAAAGTGCCAGTAGAGCAGTGAAGAGAGTGGTTGAGCGGCGTTACGCCCCGCGCTTACGCAGCAGTATATAGACCGCCCCGGTGCCGCCATCAATATCAATGGCCGAGCAAAAGGCCAGCACCCCCGGCCATTCGCGTAACCAGGTATTGGTGTGGCTCTTAAGCACCGGAAAATCTGAAGTGGTGCCCCACGCCTTGCCGTGAACCACCAGCACGCAGCGCAGCCCTTGGCTTGACGCATCGCGCAAGAAGCTTTCAAGCTCCGCGCGGGCTTCTTCAAGCGTGTAGCCGTGCAGGTCAAGCCCCGCCTGCCACTCGGTTTGGCCACGCTTTAACTGGCTGAAGGTACGCCAGGGTAAATCGGGCACGCTAAACTCAAGGTACTCAGACGGACGCACGGCCTCGACCCGGCCATCCGATGTGCGGCCGCTGGCTTGTACTGTGCTGTTTTGAACTGCCGCATTACGCCGTGCCTGTTGGGCTTCATCATTGCGCTTGGGCTTGCCGGGGTCGGCTTGATTATGTGCAATACGGCGTACGCCCGCTGCTTGCAGCGCCTGGCGAAAAGCGCTGATATCGTCATCGTTGGGCAGGTGGCGTCGCGTCATATCAAGCTCAAAGTGTGAAAAGGAAGAAAGAGTAAAACAAGAAAGCATATAAAGTGCCGACAGTATAGCGAGCTGAGCGGCGCTGTGAACCGGGCGGCGTCAAAGGTACAATCTTTACAGGTACAATCTTTTCTTTATCAATGAGTGTAGCCGCATGTGGCTGCATGGATGGTTTTCGTTTATCAGGAGTCGCTGTGACCACGCACCTCAATGCTGAGACCTCTCACTCAACCCTTTCGTTGCCGGATACGGCGTTGGTGAGCGATCTTTTTACACTACGCGACTATCTGCGCTGGGTATCCAGCGAGTTCTATCTGGCTGGGCTGCACTATGGCCACGGCACCGAGTCTGCCTGGGATGAAGCCGTTGCGCTCTGCCTGGGGGCACTTCATCTGCCCTGGAACGTCGACCCCGCCGTTTTGGAAGCACGGCTTTTGCCTGTTGAGCGCCTGCGTATTATCGCCCTGACCCGGAAGCGGGTAACCAGCCGCCAGCCATTGCCGTACCTGCTGGGCGAGGCCTTTTTTGCAGGCCACCCCTTCAATGTTGATGAGCGAGTGCTGATTCCGCGCTCGCCGATTGCCGAGCTGATCGAAGACGGGTTTTCGGCCTGGTTCCCGGAAGAACCACCGGAAAGCGTGCTGGATTTGTGCACCGGCTCTGGCTGTATCGGCATTGCAACCGGCCTTTATTTGCCTACTTGCGAAGTTACGCTTGCCGATATTAGCCAGGATGCGCTGGCCGTCGCTCGGGAAAATATTACCCGCCATGACGTGGGTGACCGGGTACGGGCGGTAGCCTCGGATGTGTTTGACGGGCTGGAAGGCCAGCGCTTTGACCTGATTGTTTCCAACCCGCCCTACGTCGATGCGCGCGATTTGGCTACCATGCCTGCTGAGTTCCGCCATGAGCCCGCGCTGGCACTGGGTGCCGGTAAAGATGGTTTGGATATTGTACGGCGTATTTTGCGCGAGGCGCGCAGCCATTTAAGCGATACAGGTTGGCTGATTGTAGAAGTGGGCAATTCTGACCGCCATGTGGAGGCTGCGTTTCCCGACGTACCTTTCCTGTGGCTTGACTTCGAGCGCGGCGGCCAAGGCGTATTTGCTTTGAGCGCCGATGAACTCGACGCCCATGCGGCGTCTTTTGCGTAAGGAATGAACGCCCATGTCTGGCAATAGTTTTGGCAAGCTGTTTACCGTTACCACTTTTGGAGAGAGCCACGGCATTGCGCTGGGCGCCATTGTAGATGGCTGCCCACCAGGGCTTGCGCTGTGTGAAGAGGATTTACAGCGCGACCTGGACCGTCGTCGTCCAGGTAGCTCTCGGCACACCACGCAGCGCAAAGAGCCTGATCAGGTGAGGATTTTATCGGGCGTGTTTGAGGGCAAAACCACCGGCACCTCCATTGGCCTACTGATCGAGAATACCGACCAGCGCTCCAAAGACTACTCGAAAATCAAGGACCAGTTCCGCCCCGCCCACGCGGACTACACGTACCACCATAAATATGGCCACCGTGACTATCGGGGCGGCGGCCGCTCAAGCGCCCGCGAAACCGCCATGCGGGTAGCTGCTGGTGCTATCGCCAAGAAGTATCTGGCCGCCCAGGGCGTACAAATTCGTGGCTATATGAGTCAGCTGGGCCCCATCAAAATTGAGTTTAAGCAGTGGGAGGCCGTCGAGCAGAATGCGTTTTTCTGCCCCGATCCCACCAAAGTAGCCGAGCTTGAAGCGTATATGGATCAGTTGCGCCGTGACCAGGATTCCGTAGGGGCCGAGATTACCGTGGTCGCTGAGGGTGTTCCGGTCGGTCTGGGTGAGCCGGTGTTTGATCGCCTGGATGCTGAGCTGGCGCACGGTTTGATGAGTATTAATGCGGTAAAAGGTATTGAGATTGGCGCAGGTTTTGAATCCGTTGCCCAGCGCGGTAGCGAACACCGCGACGAGATGACACCGGAAGGCTTCTTGTCCAATCATGCTGGTGGCGTATTGGGCGGTATTTCCAGTGGGCAACCGATTGTGGCCAGGTTGGCGCTTAAGCCAACCTCCAGCATTACGACGCCTGGGCGTTCCATTGATGTTAACGGCCAGCCGGTCGAGGTGATTACCAAAGGCCGCCACGACCCTTGCGTGGGGATACGCGCCACACCGATTGCCGAAGCCATGATGGCGATTACGTTGCTTGACCACTGGCTGCGCCAGCGCGGGCAGAACGGTGAGGTTAGCGTTGACACACCACGTTTAGCGCAGCGTTAAAGCGGCGTACGGCTTGGCGTAACGCTGCTACACTCAAGGAAGATGGCTGAGGAGTAACCCATGAAGATTAACGTTGAGTTTGATCTGACCCCGGATGAATTTCGTCAAGCATTGGGGCTTCCTGATGTAGAGGCATTCCAGCAAAGCCTGCTGGAAAATATTCAGCGGCAAATGGAGTCGGGTGCTGAAGGGTATGACCCCATGAGTTTGATACGCCCCTTTTTGCAGCAGCCCATGATGCAGCAGGGGCTTTCTCAAGGGTTGGCCAACTTTGGGACTTACCAGCAGATGATGCTGGATATGCTGCGCCAGGCAGGCAATGCCAGCAGTACCGCCTCTGATGATCAAGCGGCGGACAATGATGCGTCGAGCAGCGAGAGAGCGCCTAATGCCAAGGCGACGGCGTCCTCGCGTTCGCGTGGCAAGGGAAAAACCGAGTAATGCGGCGAGGTGCATAGCGGCCAGTTAATGAGCGCCGTCATCCAGGGCTCTTGAAAACAGTGTTATTGAAAACAGGGTTCTTGAAAACAGTGTTATTGCAAAGCACCCGGTCAAGGATTACTCTTTTTGCAGTGCAGCAAATCACGTTCGTAGGGGGGCGCGAAAGCGCCCACACTCTGAAACGGAAGAGGATTAGACACTATGCAAGACGATATGATGGACGCTTTTAACGCCCAGACCCGCCAAATGTTTGAGCCCATGCGCAAAATTAACTCGCTGATGCTCAACAACATGGAAAAAATGACCCAGTATCAACTGGAAGCCATGAAGCGCTATAGCCAAATGGGCACCGAGCGCATCCGCAGTGCCACCAGCATTCAAGATGCAGAAAGCCTGCGTGATTTCGGCACCCAGCAGGCTGAAATCATGAACGAGCTTTCCCAGCAAATGCAGGAAGACGCCCGTGCCATGGGCGAGATGAGTCTGCAGTTCAAAACGGAAATGGAAAAACTATTCAGTGATGCCGGGCAGCAAATGACCGAGAAGGCGACTGCCGCCGCAAAAGGTCAGCAGCCGGGTGCTTCTGGCGCTGCCTCTAGCCAGTCTTCACGGAAAAAATAAGAAGTCGGCTGACTCACGGCGCCTCTAGGCGCCGTATTCTTATATTGTTGATGACGCTTGTTATTAATGATTGAGGCGTGACGGATGGCGCCTGTTAAGGGGATTCAGTATGCAGGGGTGGAAACGACCATTTCACGACATGTCTCAGCAGGGAGTGTCTCAAGAAGACATTGAGGTATGGAATACGCAGCTGAAAGAGGCCGCTGAGCAGTACCAGGGGCTTATGCAGGATCTGCTAGCACACATGGCCCCAAGCGAGGCGGCCGACTCGGTATATAGCGATATGCGCAAAAGCTTCGAGGCGGGTGCGCAGGCATTAATGAATAACCCAACCTTGCTGTGGCAAACCCAAGCGCGCCTGCTGCAAGATCAGTGGCTGCTATGGCAGCAAAGCATACGTGCTTTATCCGGTGAGCAGGTTACACCGCTGATTACCCCCTCCAAAAGCGACCGGCGCTTTAAAGACGATGCCTGGACGCAAGACCCTCACTATGCGGCGATCATGCAGCAGTACCTGCTGTTTTCGCAGGTAGTAGAAGAACTGATCGAAAGCCTGGAAGGCATGGATGACCTCCAGAAACGAAATCTGGGGTTTTATGCCCGTCAGCTCGTCAATGCCATGTCGCCCACCAATTTTGTTTCTACTAACCCTGAGGTGATGCGGCGAACGCTGCAAACCCGTGGGCAAAATCTGGTAGAAGGGCTATCACGGCTGCGTGAAGACCTTGCCAACTCAGCGGAAGGCATCAATGTGTGTATGACCGAGCGCAATGCGTTTGGCATCGGGGAAAACATCGCGGTTACCCCCGGGGCTGTCGTGTACGAAAACGAGTTAATTCAACTGATTCAGTACACGCCCACCACTGAGAAGACCTTTAAAACACCGCTGTTAATCGTGCCGCCCTGGATCAACAAGTATTACATCCTTGACCTGCGCCAGGATAATTCCATGGTCAAGTGGATGGTGGACCAGGGCCACACCGTATTTTTAATTTCATGGCGCAATCCTGGCCCTGAGCAGCGCGACATTACCTGGGCCGATTACATGCAAATGGGGCCGATCAGCGCGATTAGCGCCATTGAGGATGCCTGTGGTGAGAAGTCGGTCAACCTGGTGAGCTACTGCGTGGGCGGCACCCTGACGGCTTCGACCGTTGCTTATCTAACAAGTACCCGCAAGGGGCGAAAGGTGAAGTCGGTCACCTACATGGCCACGTTGCAGGATTTTCGTGACCCCGGCGATATCGGCGTTTTCCTGAACGAAGCCGTGGTGAAAGGGCTTGAGCAAACCATGCAGCTAAAGGGCTATCTGGATGGTCGCTCGATGGCTTACACCTTTAACCTGCTGCGTGAAAATGATCTTTTCTGGTCGTTTTATATCAATAACTACCTTAAAGGAGAGATGCCCGCCGCCTTTGACCTTCTCCATTGGAATACGGATGGCACGAATCTACCGGCGGGCACGCATGCCTGGTATTTACGCCACATGTACCTTGAAAACCGTTTGGTCGCGCCGGGTGGTATTGAGCTTGATGGCGTCAAAATTGATTTACGCAAAATCTCCACCCCCAGTTATTTCGTGTCGACCAAAGAGGATCATATTGCCAAGTGGAACAGCACCTATTATGGGGCGTTGCTACCTAAAGGCCCCGTCACGTTTGTATTAGGTGGCTCGGGGCATATCGCCGGTATCGTTAATCCACCGCAAAAGAACAAGTACGGTTATTGGAGCAACGACACACTGCCAGAAAGCCATGAAGCGTGGCTGGAGACAGCGGCGTTTAATGAAGGCTCCTGGTGGCCGCACTGGCAGGCATGGATGACGCAAAATGGTTATTCGGATACTCAGAAATTGGTGCCCTCGCGCACACCCGGCGACGGTAAGCTTGAGGTGATTGAGTCAGCACCAGGGCGCTATGTAAAAATGACCATTCCTGACGTGCTAAGCGAACAGGGCAGCCTATAAAGGCTGCTCCGATTATCCGGGTATTCTACAAAAAAACTATCCTTCTCATGTTTAAGCGAGGTGCTAACAATGCCGCCCACTACCCGTTACTCATTAGCCCCCGCGTTTAGCGCACAACACCGTCCTAATAACCATGGCTCTTGCTGCTGTGGTTCACCCGTTTTACAGCATTTTCATGAGCGCGTTATGGCAGAGATTGCTCGCCGCGAAATGCTGGGTGGGTCGGCAGCGGTCATGGCGCTTTTTGCAGGTGTGCATACGCCCCACGTGGTTGACCAGCCCTCAAAATCGCATGACGGCTCTGTGCTACTCACCAACTTAAAGCTTTTTGATGGAAGTGGTGGCCCGTTGCGGGATGGCGTATCCGTTAAGGTAGAGGATGGGCGGGTCAGCGCTATTCTTGAAGGTAATGCTGGCGCCGAGTCCGGGGACGTTATCGACTGTGATGGGCGCGTGTTGATGCCTGGCTTAATCGATGCGCATTGGCACTCCACGCTAGCCGCTATTACACAGATGGAAGCCATGAGCGCGGATATTGGTTACATCCATTTGGTCGCCGCAAAAGAGGCCGAGCGAACGCTGATGCGAGGGGTTACGTCTGTCAGGGATGTGGGAGGGCCGTCATTTGCACTGAAGAGAGCCATTGATGAAGGCATCGTAAACGGACCCCGGATATTTCCCGCAGGCGCCATGATTTCCCAGACATCCGGGCACGGTGATTTCAGAATGCGGCACGAATTGCCTCGCGGTAGTACAACCCCGCTAAGTTACACGGAGCAGCAAGGGGTCGCCATGATTGCTGACGGTGAAGATGAAGTGCTTAGGCGCACGCGTGAGCAGTTGATGCTGGGGGCTTCTCAAATAAAGCTGATTGCGGGTGGTGGCGTCGCGTCATTTTATGATCCGCTCGACAGTACTCAGTTTAGCGAACGCGAGCTTCGCGCAGCGGTTGAGGCAGCCGGTGACTGGGGCACTTATGTCATGGTTCATGTCTACACCTCCCGGGGTATTCAGCGTGCTCTGCGGGCAGGCGTACGCTCAATTGAACATGGTCAGTTGGCAGATGAAGAGACCGTTCGAATGATGGCCGGTGAAGATGTGTGGTGGAGCCTTCAGCCTTTTCTACAAGATGAAGATTCCAACGTTTACCCGGATGCTGCACGCCGAGAGTCTCAGCGACAAGTCGCCGAAGGAACGGTTCGCGCGTATGAAATGGCCCAGCGATTTAACGTTAAAACCGGCTGGGGAACGGATATTCTTTTTAATCCCCAGCAGACACCTAATCAACTGCATCACTTGGCTAAGCTAACGCGTTTCTACGACCCACTGACCGCATTGGCAATGGCGACGGGGCGTAATGGGGAACTGCTTTCTCTCTCGGGGCCACGTAACCCGTATCCGGGCGTGCTTGGGCGTATTGCGCCTGGTGCGCTAGCTGACCTACTGGTCGTCGATGGCGACCCAAGCAAAAATCTGGATTTCCTGAAAGATCCAGAGCGTAACTTGCGCATGATTATGAAAGCTGGGCGTGTTTATAAAGATTGTTTGCAGCAATAGCTTGGCAAGATCGTTTATAAATATCGATTTTAAGTGCTTGATCGGTTGTTTGTTTATGTTGAATCAATCATGCACTGACCGCTTTTCCGGCCACTAATAAAAGAGTTGGTTTTAGGACAACCTTGCTGGTTTAAATGTTTTTAACGCGGTAGTTGGGGTTTTAGCAGGCCCCACGTCTATTTCCGGCCTTAAGGAGATAGGCGTTGAAATCTTTTTTTTGGGGCTATTTGCAACCGCCGTTCCCATGCTTCTGGCGCCCTCTTTGTGGTAAACACAAACCGTGATTTAGCCGTGTTCTCGCATAATATCGGCAGGTCGAGGGTGCTGTCATAATGTCGCAGGTGGGTTGTAGAACACCTGGATGGCGCTATGGTAGCCAAAGATTAATAACGACATGCGATAGGCCGGTACGTGAGAGCTTGGCACGTGTACCGTTTAACCGCGTTTATAAATGGAGCATCGAAGTAATGGCGAATAAGGCACTGAATGTCACGGCCCAACGAGTGACTCAGCGGCTGGCGTTAAGCGCGTTAGCACTGCTATTAACGGCGGGCGTTGCGCAGGCGCAGACGCTTGAAGTAAGCAATGCTCAATTAAGCCTGCTGCCTGGTAACACGCCCGGTGCGGGTTACTTTGAGCTTTATAATACGGGCGATGAAGCCGTCACGCTGGTGGGCGCTAAAAGCCCTGCTTTTGATAGTGTTGAAATACATGTTAGCTCCGAGCACGACGGTATGGCCCATATGCACGAGCTTACATCGATTGAAATTGCCTCAGGCGAGCGTTTTGAGTTTGCGCCTAAAGGTCATCATCTGATGTTTATGCGCCGCGTTGAGCCCTTAAACATAGGTGATGACGTTGACGTGGTGCTTGAGTTTAGCGATGAACAGCAACTGCCCGTTACCTTTAATGTTGTCTCTCCAGCATCGATGTAAAGGCCCGGAATAGGAACCCTATATGTACAAGTTGTTGCTCGCCGCGTTGACGTCTCTTTTACTGGCTGGTTGTAGTGACCAGAGCTGGCGTACCACCGACGTTGCCGACATTATGCCGTCGCTTGATTTTTCACTGGTGGATGATAACGGCGACAACGTCCAAGCTGATGAATATCTGGGTAAGCCAACGCTTGTCTATTTTGGCTACACGTTTTGCCCCGATGTTTGCCCAATTACCCTGGCAAGATTAGGCGATGCGATCAGACAGCTGGATGATGAGACGCGCGACGAGATTCAGGTGCTGTTTATTTCGGTCGACCCAGCGCGTGACACGCCCGAGGTGCTAAAGCGTTATACCAATGCCTTTGGTCCTGAGTTTACTGGCTTGACCGGCGATAAAGCCGACATTGATGCGATCACCAACCGTTACCGCATTGCTTACGAATACGGTGAAGAGAATGAGAATGGTGACTACCTGGTAACACACTCAAGCGCTGTTTTTGCCTTTGATCGAGAGGGAAATGCACAGTTCCTGGTGCGGGATAGTCACCCGATAACGGACGTTCAGGCTGATATCAAACGGCTGACAGAAAAAAGCTAACGCCGCTTGGAGTAGCCCCAGGGAGTTAAAATAGGTAGTAGACGTAGGTAGAAAAAATCTGTAGCAAAAAAGGGGCGACTGATGATCAGTCGCCCCTTTTTATATTCCGTTTATTTGGCTAATGCTTGGCAACGAAAGCGATTTAGCAGACGGCAGAGAGGCCGCAGCGCGACTTGTACAGACGAGAGTTAATATCCAGTTCGATATTCTCACTGTCTTTATCGTAGAAAAAGGAGGCATAGCCATTGTCAGAAGAGGCTGTGCGATAGAGGCCGCAGATGCCATAACCATACTGCACTTCCTGCAGCTGCGAGAGCTCAATATCATGGGATGTACCCAGCTTTTTTGCCAGTGCATGTTGAATGTCATCGCCAACATGGCTGTCAGACATAACCTGGCCACCGAAAATAGCGCCCGCCAGCACGACAGTAAGCGCCAGCGGCATCACGACAAGTAGTAAAAAAGGGCGAGATTTGAACATAGCGGTATCCCTATGCCAGCCAGAATCAAAAAAGTGCCCTATTGTAGCGTGTCATGTTGAAGGTTCCTACCGACCGCGACAACGTGTCAAGCGAAGGCCAGGTAGCAGCATTAGCCCCGCGAGTAGCCATGCAGGCCAGCTCCCGGTGCGGGTAAAAGGTGTTAAACCCTCCATCGCATAGAACTCACCCACTAACGCCGTCGTTTCAAACTGGGGCGCTTGAGCAACGATGTTTCCGTGGGCATCAATAATCGCTGTAACGCCGTTACTGGTGGCGCGTATCACATAGCGACCATTTTCAAGTGCTCTAAGCCGTGCCATTTGCAAATGCTGGAAAGGGCCAATGGAGGCGCCAAACCAGGTGTCGTTGGAAACCGTCAGCAGCACATCGCTGTCCTGGGCACGACGTGCCACAAGCTGCGGATAGATGATTTCGTAACAGATCGCGTTGCCCAGGCTAACGCCGGAGGCCTGCATGGGCGCCTGATGCGGTGCGCCTTTGGTAAAGCTCGACATCGGCAGATCAAAAAAGTCGATAGCACCGCGCAGCACGCTTTCAAGCGGTAGGTATTCGCCAAAAGGCACCAGGTGCTCTTTTTGATAACTGCCTTCAACGTTGCCAATGCCCACCACGCTGTTGTAGTAGCGGTTAGCCTCATCCAATTGAACGATGCCTGTCACCAAGGCAACGCCTGGCGGAAGGTTGGCCTGAACGCGTTCCAAGACCGGACGTGCCTGAGTTTCCATCATGGGAAGAGCGGTTTCTGGCCAGATAATTATGTCAGCCTCATCGGCGACTTCAGCGGTCAGTCGGCTGTAAGTATTCGCTGCGATGCGTTGGCCGTCTGGCGTCCACTTTAGCAACTGCGGGAGGTTGCCCTGAAGTAAAGCAACCCGGGTAGGTGTGCTGGAAGGGGTGGTCCACTGTGCAGGCAAGGCCAGCGGTACCAGCCAGATCGCCAGTAACGGAGCCAGAGCCCACCACTGGCGGCGCAGAAGCACGTTAGCCGCCAGTGTGCCGCTAAGCACCACCAGCAGGGAAAGTAGGTAAACACCGCCAATCGGTGCCCAGCTTGCCAAGGGTGAATCGACATAGCCTGAGCCCATTAGTAGCCAAGGGAAGCCTGTGAACAGATAGGTGCGCAGCACTTCACCCAGCACCCAGGCACCGGCAAACGTAAGCCATGCCAATCGGGGGGTGGTAAAGCGCCGGTAAAGCCAGAAGGTGCCCGCATAAAAAAGGGCCAGTACGGCGACAAAAAGTGCGGTCAGCAACACTGCCAACGGCACGCCGGTATAGCCGTAATCATGAATGGAGATATAGACCCATGAGGCGCCGCTGCCAAAGAGTGCAATGCCATAGAGCCAGCCTTTAAGCGCCGCCTGGGCAGGCGTTAAGGTATGGATCCCTACGTAAAGCAGGGCAATCGCTACCGGGCCAAGCCACCATAGTTCAAATGGTGAAGCGGTTAGCGTGGTAAAGCCGCCCGCAACCAGGGCCAGTAACAGTTGAAGCATAAAGGCGGGTGTTGACCCCATGAAATATCCTGTCAATACGTGGTTAATCGGTAAGCAGCTAGTCGTTTTTTTGAGGTTCGAGGCTCTCGCCATCGCTTTCACGATAGGCCTCTAATAAGCGGATGCGCCGGTTATCAGCATTCAAGATGACAAAGTGCCAGCCACCGAAGCGAGTATGCTCGCTGCGCCCGGGCAAATGACCAAATTGCTGCATCACCAGGCCGCCCACGGTATCGAATTCATCATCAGAGAATTCGGTGCCAAAGCGTTCGTTAAAGTCTTCGATGGGGGTGAGGGCGCGAATAGCAAAGTGGCCGTTTTCCAGCGTGCGGATATCGTCCTCTTCGTCGGTATCGTGCTCGTCTTCAATATCACCCACGATTTGTTCAAGAATGTCTTCAATCGTAATAATACCTGCAGTACCGCCATACTCATCTACCACAATTGCCATGTGGTTGTGTGTATCACGAAACTCTTTGAGCAGGCTGTTAAGCCGTTTCGACTCTGGGATAAACATGGCCGGACGTAGAACATCTTCCAGTTTGAAGGCGTCCCGGCTTTCCTGGGTTTGCGACAGTAAAGGAAGCAGGTCTTTTACCAGCAATATCCCTTTAACATCATCCAAATTCTCGCCAATCACAGGATAACGGGAGTGACCGGTTTCCTGGATAAGCGGTAAATAGCCATCACGCGTTTGGTCCAGCGTTATGGCCGATACCTGAGAGCGGGGTATTAATACTTCTCGGACCTGTTGATCGCTAATTTCAAGCGCACCTTCAATAATCATGATGGCGTCCTGATCCAGCTTCAGTTTCCCAGCGGTATGGCGTAAAAACGTCATCAGTTCAGCGCGTGAACTGGGTTCGTCGGTATCTCCGGTAAGGGCGCCAAAGAGTTTCTCGAGCCAGGATTTTTGATTAGGATTGCTCGATCGGTCTTCGCTCATGCGTCAAATCTCTTGTTTACGGGGCAGACAGGTGTCGTAACGTGCCTAAATCTAGTATCAACAAAAAACAGGGTGCCAACAAGGCGGTGTCCCCTGGTCCAGGGCGCTATGTTGCACTATGCGTCTCGCTTTGCATCAATGAACGGTTTCTTCCCTGCGCGTTGTAAGTGTCATGGCACATGGTAAGGGTCAGAGATGCCCAGCTCAGCTAGCAGCGTACGCTCTAGTTGCTCCATCTCTTCTGCTTCCTCATCTTCAATATGGTCATAGCCCATTAAATGAAGCGTGCCGTGAACGACCATATGCGCATAGTGATGCGCTAAAAGCTTCTGTTGCTCGCCCGCCTCTTTTACCACAACGGCATGACAAATAATCAAATCGCCGAGCAGCGGTAGTGTGAGCCCTGGCGGGTTTTCAAATGGGAACGATAGCACATTGGTGGGCTTGTCTTTGCCGCGATAATCGCGGTTTAAGGCTTGGCTTTCTTGCTCGTCCACAAAGCGGATCGTAAGCTCTTGGCGCTCATCATCCGGGTGATGAGAAAACACACAGCCCACCCAGTGGGTGAGCTGTTCAAGCGTGGGCAGCAGTGGTTCATCAATAGCGGCCTGTCGATCAATCACGATATTGTTCAACGTGATGTATCTCCCCATCGTTCCTGAGGCTGTTCACGCCCCTGAAGGCGCGCCTCGCGTTCTTGCTGGCGCGCTTCACGGAGGGCACGTTCTTCCACTTCCTGCTGCGACTCGAAGTCGTCGTAGGCCTCGATAATGCGCTGGACCAAGGGATGACGTACGACATCCTTGGCGGCAAAGTGGGTAACGCCGATGCCAGGCGTATCTTTAAGTACGTCAAGCACTTGGGACAAGCCAGAGCGCTGCCCACGGGGAAGATCGACTTGGGTGATATCTCCGGTGATCACGGCCGTTGAGCCAAAACCGATCCGGGTCAGGAACATCTTCATTTGTTCAGGCGTGGTGTTTTGGCTCTCATCCAAAATGATGTACGAATTATTCAGCGTACGACCGCGCATATAGGCCAGCGGCGCTATTTCAATCACTTGGCGCTCGATGAGCTTGGCTACTTGTTCAAAGCCGATCATCTCGTAAAGCGCGTCGTACAGCGGGCGCAGGTACGGGTCGATCTTTTGGGCCAGATCACCAGGCAGGAAGCCGAGCTTTTCTCCCGCTTCAACCGCTGGGCGTACCAGTAAGATGCGGCGCACTTCCTGCTGGTTAAGCGCTTCAACCGCTGCCGCCACCGCCAGATACGTTTTACCGGTACCGGCCGGCCCGATACCGAAGTTAATATCGTGCTCGCGGATGCTGGTGACGTAGCGCTGCTGGTTCAAGCCGCGCGGCTTTATCATGGTGCGCGGCGTGCGCATTACCACGTCATCGGGGCTGCCTTCTCCGTCCTGCTCATCTTCTAGCGCTTCCAGACCAGACTCTTGCAGGAACAGGTGCACGGTATCTGCCGAAAGATCATCCACTGCCGTTTCGCGATAGAGGTGCTCAAGCACGTTAGCCGCCGCTTTGATGCGGTTGGCAGCACCGGCCAGCTGAAACATATTGCCTCGGTTGCGCAAGGTCACGTCCAGGCGACTCTCAATCAGCTTTAGGTGCTCGTCCTGCTGGCCACATAGGCTGGCAAGCCGCTGTGGGTCATTGGGTTCAAGGCTTAGGGTAATAATGCGATTGGCCTGAGGTGATGGCTGGCTCAAGAGTAGGAAATCCGTCAGTTAATGTGTGTAAACACCCAGCTTACTGCCCCAACCGGGTTGGGGCAATTACCTAAGATAATATAGCGGTCAGTAACGCTCGGGGGAGGCGAGTTCGCCACGCAGCGAATTGGGGAATGCCTCGGTAATTTCAACATCCACAAAGTAGCCGATCAGCTCGGTAGGGTTGGCGGCACGGAAGTTAACCACACGGTTGTTCTCCGTTCGCCCAGAGAGTTGGCCGGGGTCTTTTGGTGAAAAGCCGGTGACCAAAATGCGCTGGGTAGATCCCACCATGCGGCGGCTGATCTGCGCCACGTTTTGCAGAATACGCTCCTGCAAGATAGCCAAACGCTGCTTCTTGACGCTTTCTGGGGTGTCATCCGGCAGGCCTGAGGCGGGGGTGCCTGGGCGCGCCGAGTACACAAAACTAAACGAGTGATCGAAGCCAATCCGGTGGATCAGGTTCATCGTGGCTTCAAAGTCTTCCTCGGTTTCACCCGGGAAGCCGATAATAAAGTCCGATGAGAAGCTGATATCCGGACGGTTGGCGCGCACGCGCTCCATCTTCTCAATGTACTCTTCGGCCGTATGGCCACGCTTCATGGCGCTTAGAATCCGGTCGGAACCCGATTGCACCGGCAGGTGCAGGTGGCTGACCAGCTCCGGGATGTCTGCAAATGCATCCACCAGGCTATCGGTGAACTCAACCGGATGCGAGGTGGTAAAGCGTATGCGGTCAATGCCGTCTACTGCAGCGATGCAGGCAATCAGCTCGGCAAGATCAATTTCATCACCGTCGTCGTTGTCGCCTCGGTAGGCGTTAACGTTTTGGCCCAGCAGGTTGACTTCGCGCACCCCTTGATCGGCCAGATGAATAACTTCATCCATGACCTTTTCAAACGGACGAGAGACCTCTTCACCGCGGGTATAGGGCACCACGCAGAAGGTGCAGTATTTGGAGCAGCCTTCCATGATCGAGACAAAGGCCGTTGCGCCATCTGATTTGGGCTGGGGCAGGTGATCGAACTTCTCGATTTCCGGGAAGGTTACATCGACCGCGGCAATTTGATTGTTGCTGCGCGCATCCAGCATGGAGGGCACACGGTGCAGCGTCTGCGGGCCGAAAACCATATCCACGAAGGGTGCACGCTTGCGCAGCGCTTCGCCTTCCTGGCTCGCCACGCAGCCGCCTACGCCAATCACCAGGTCCGGGTTGGCGTCTTTTAGCTTTTTCCAGCGCCCCAGCTGATGAAACACTTTCTCCTGCGCCTTCTCACGAATTGAACAGGTGTTAAGAAGGATAACGTCAGCTTCCTTCTCGTTGTCGGTGAGTTCAAGCTGGTGAGATTCACCGAGCAGATCCGCCATACGGGAGGAGTCGTACTCGTTCATTTGGCAGCCGTGCGTTTTGATGAAGAGCTTCTTCGCCATCGGTACCTGTCGTCTATGGGTCGTCGGGGGGACGAGGAATGAATGGGGTATCGTTTTAGCAGCGTAGGCTACTGTTGAATAATCCTATTATACGGGCACAAGAAACCGGGGGCTAGCATTCCCCAATAATCGATACTTGACCTTGGCCTCTAAATCCGTATACTACGCACCGTGTTTGAGAAGTTCCTCGATAGCTCAGTTGGTAGAGCAAATGACTGTTAATCATTGGGTCACAGGTTCGAGTCCTGTTCGAGGAGCCAACACTTTACAGGTTGGTTCTGCTTAAAACACAATAGCTTAAGATGTTCCTCGATAGCTCAGTTGGTAGAGCAAATGACTGTTAATCATTGGGTCACAGGTTCGAGTCCTGTTCGAGGAGCCAAGCTTACTATTTTACTACCTGTTTCGGTATAGCCTCCTATAGGTAGCGCGTTATTCCTCGATAGCTCAGTTGGTAGAGCAAATGACTGTTAATCATTGGGTCACAGGTTCGAGTCCTGTTCGAGGAGCCATCTACTTGCCTTTTTAGATTCACAGTGTGCTTCCTTTGTGCCTAGTTCTGAAAAGCGTGCTTCGGTCTGTTTTCTAGCTCCCCTGATCTTTATTATCTATTCAAACCTTTATTACCTCTTTATCGTCTCTAAGTCGTTATTAACGCCTGTAAAATTATTAGCACCCGCTGCCTAACGGTATTGGGTTGATTTCGCGTATCTGGCGGGTCAAAAGTAATGCGTAAAAAGCGCCGACCTAAAAGGCCGGCGTCATACAGCGATCAATGGTTATTTAGCGTGCCGCCATTCGCTGGGCTTGTTGAAATTGCGCGTAATCCAGCAGGATTTCTGCGGCTTCTAGTACGGGAGCGCGATCAGCGGGCATGCCTTCATCATCTCCGTTTTCGTCAGCATCGTCACTTGGCTCGCTGCTTTCCAGGCGTGCATCCATCCACTCGTCTAGTTCTGGCAGTTTGAGTGCCCGGCGACGCTGGTTCTCTAGCGAAAGCTGCTCGGCCTCTTGGGCCTCAAGCTCACGCTGGCGCTGCTCGCGGTTCAGGCTCACGCTGGTGTGCTGCTCACGTAGCTGGCGGGCCAGCGTGGACTGACGCTCAACATAGCGGAAGTTGGGGTTCTCTTTGGCGCGCGCTGCGTGTTGGGTGCTCAGTGCGCCCATAAAGGTTTCCGGCGTTCCGTAGCGACGATACTGAACATCTTGAACAGTATCCCAGCCAAGGGCGTTATCCAGGCTGCTTTCTCCGATCCGTTCTGGGTCGATTAAGCTCGGGAAGCTAATGTCAGGCTCAACCCCACGGTTTTGCGTGCTTTTACCGGTGATGCGGTAAAACTTGGCGCGGGTCAGCTTGATCTGCCCATGGCTCAGGTCGTTCAGCGTTTGTACGGTACCTTTGCCAAAGGTTGATGAGCCTACTACCAGGCCGCGACCATAGTCCTGAATAGCGCCTGCAAAGATTTCCGAGGCAGAGGCGGAAAGACGGTTAACCAGCACGGTCAGCGGACCATCGTAAAGTGTGCCTGCGTCGGTATCGCCGTACAGCTGAATGCGCCCTTGAGCGTCACGCACCTGTACGGTGGGGCCTCGGTCAATAAACAAGCCAATCAGCGAGTTGGCCTCTTGAAGCGCGCCGCCGCCGTTATTACGCAGATCCAGCACAATGCCTTCTACGCCTTGCTCTTTTAAACGCTCAACTTCACGGGCGACATCGCGTGTGGTGCTGCGATACTCCTCTTCGCCCGCCTGCCAGGCGTCAAAATCAACATAGAAAGTAGGAATGTTAATGACCCCAATGGGATGGGGTTCGCCGTCTCGCTCAACGTTGATCACTTCGCCATGGGCCGCCTGGTCTTCAAGGCTTACGGTATCGCGAGTGATCTCGACAATATGCGAGCGGGTCATGTCCACCGCTTGGGCGGGCACGATATCCAGGCGGACGACGGAGCCTTTGGGGCCACGAATCAAGTCAACGACATTGTCCAGGCGCATGCCCACAACGTTGACCATTTCGCCCTCTTCCTGGCCAACTGCAATGATGCGGTCGGCAGGTTCCAGGACATCTGCACGGTCAGCGGGGCCGCCGGGCACCAGGCTTGCTACTTTTACGTATTCGCCATCGGCCTGCAGCAGCGCGCCAATGCCTTCCAGCGAGAGGCTCATCTGGATGTCAAAAGACTCGCTTTGGCGTGGTGAAAGGTAGCCGGTATGTGGGTCAATCGTGCTGGTGACCGCTGCCATTATCAAGCCGAAGACATCTTCTGATTCGGTTTGGCGTAGTCGGCTAAGCTGGCCTTCATAGCGCTGGCGCAAATTGTCGACTATCTGCTCGTCATCCTGGTCGGTAAGCGCGAGCGTTAGCGCGTCATTTTTTAACCGCTTGCGCCATAGCTCATCAAGTTCGCTCTCGCGGGTGGCCCAGGGAGCATTTTCGCGATCAATTTCCAGGCGCTCATCGCTATCAAAGTTAAACGATAGGCCTTCATCAAGACGTGCAAGCAGCCATTCAACCCGCGCAATATTACGTTCGCTTAGCTGGTTATAAAGCGCGTAAGCATCATCCAAATCGCCGTTAAAGAGTGCTTCCGCCATATCATTTTCATAATGGCGGTAGGGCTCTATATCGCGATTCAGTAAATAAGCGCGTTGACCATCGAGGATATCCAGGTAGCGTTGGAAGGCCTCCTGTGACCACTGCTCATCAAACGTTATGTTGGCGTAGTGGCCGTAGCGGAGCGCATCCGCAATTTCTACTGCCGCTTGGCGTTGTTCGTCGGTCGGCGCAATTTGTGCCATAACTGCCGGGCTGGTAACAACCAGCATCACGGCAAGGGCGACCGAGCGCGAAAGCGTTGCAAACAAGCTCATCAGTCAAGCTCTCCCGGATTTGTGTACACTCATTCTTCCCTAGACCTGCTTGTGACCTATGTGTTGCGTAGGCCAGGGGGCATTGTAGCAGGTCGTTTGCTCTATGAGACTCAATCATTACTGTTATGAGGATTTCCATGTCCGAAGCTTTCAACGCCGATCGGCTAACGCGGTTATGTGATTTTCTACGCCAGTCGCCCACACCTTGGCATGCAACGAAGGCAATGGCCGAACGCTTGGAGAAAGCAGGTTTTCAGCGTCTCCATGAGACGGCTAATTGGCAGCTGGCGCCTGGGCAGCGCTATTACGTTACGCGCAATGATTCTTCAATTATCGCCTTTCAGTTGCCAGGCGATACGCTGAAAAGCTTGCGTATGCTGGGCGCGCATACGGATAGCCCCGGATTGCGCTTAAAGCCTAATGCCACACAGCACTCTGCAGGTTGGTTACAGCTTGGCGTGCAGGTGTATGGGGGCGTACTGTTGGCACCCTGGTTTGACCGTGATTTAGGATTAGCCGGGCGCGTACATGTGCGCCATGCGGACGGGCGGCTGGAAAGCCTGCTGCTGAATGTTGACCGGCCTATTGCGATGGTGCCGAACCTGGCAATCCATCTGGATCGCGACGTGAATTCGGGCCGTGCTATTAATCCGCAAACGCAAATGGCGGCGGTACTGCTGCAAAGCGATAGCACCAAGCTTTCTGAATTGCTAGCCGCTTGGCTTGAGGAGCAGCACGGTGTGCGCTCCGCTGAGGTGGTGGATTTTGAACTGGGTTTTTACGATGTGCAGCCGCCTTCGCTCGTAGGTGTTAAGCAAGAGCTCATCGCCAGTGCGCGCCTGGACAATCTGCTCTCCTGTTTTATTGGCATGGAGGCCTTGCTCGAAAGTGATGGTAGCCAGGGGGCGTTGTTAGTGGCGAACGACCACGAGGAGGTGGGTAGTGCGAGCGCTTGTGGTGCGCAGGGGCCGTTTCTGGGCGATGTGCTTAAGCGCATCAATGCACAGGTAGGAGAGGGCAGCGAGGAGTCGCTGATCCAGTTGATTCAGTCATCGTTGATGATTTCCTGTGACAATGCGCATGCGTTGCATCCTAACTTTCGCGATAAGCATGATGAGCAGCATGGCCCAGCCATTAACGGCGGCCCGGTTATCAAGGTGAATGCCAGTCAACGCTACGCCACCAATAGCGTAACCGGTGCGCTATTTCGTGATGTGTGTCGCGAAGCCGACGTGCCGGTACAGTCGTTTGTGACGCGGGCGGATATGGGCTGCGGTAGCACCATTGGGCCGATTACGGCGACGGAGCTTGGCGTGCCTACGCTGGATATCGGCGTGCCACAGTGGGCCATGCACTCTATCCGTGAAACGGCGGGTACGCGTGATGTGGAATACCTAACCCGAGCATTGAAAGTGTTTCTGAATCGGCCGGCGCTTGGTTGATGCGCACTAGATAACGCCCAGCAACGAAAAAGGCCCGCTGACTAAGTCAGCGGGCCTTTCGCTATTCGGTGTTGGTGGCTACGCCCTGATTTGAACAGGGGACCCCATCATTATGAGTGATGTGCTCTAACCAGCTGAGCTACGTAGCCTTTCAACGGGGGCGTATATTAACAGCTTTTTTCCGCTCGTCAATATTTTAACGTAATAAGCGCTATGCCCAGTAGTTACTCGTTGTCTTTTTGAGGTTGTTTGTCTGGTGGCATTACGTTGGGTAGGGAATGGCTCTTCCCTGGTGGCTTGTCAGTGAGTTTGTGAGGGGGCTTAGGAGAGGGCCCGTAATCGTTCCCGGAAAGGCTGGGCCGCTCTGTTGCCTTGTGCCAAATGCGATGTAAACCACGCTGTATATCGTCGAAAACCTCTTGAGAGATTAAGCGGTCTTCTACCATTTCTTCCATGCTTTCAGCACTTCGGCGCAGCGCATAAAGGCGTAACATGCGTTGCTCAAGTTGATAGGCGTGACGACCAAACTTTGCTTCCGTCTCACGTATCGCTTGGTCGACGGCGCTGATCCTTATATTGAGCACCTCATCAAGTAATTCAGCCATGCGCTGACCGAATAGCGGGGTTAGCCGCTGCGTAGTGTAATGACGCAACTCTTCTAGTACCGCCCTGTGGCAAATTAATAGCTCAAAGCGGTTAGATAGCAGACGTGTCAGCGGCCAGCGAATCCCCATATGCTGGTGAAGAAAGGTACACAGCTTAACCCCGCGAGTGTGTGAGGTTATTTTTCGTGTTTCTCTGTTATAACCAATGCGGCCCTCTGAGCGAGCCGCATCAATGGTTCTGCCGCTGGCGCGCATCATCGTATCCAGGTTATGGATACTGGTGACGCCGTTTCCGTAGCGCGGAATCAGGTCGCGCTCTCGAACAGCCAGTGTCACCAGCGCAATTGCCATACGGTCTCGTTCTGGTAGCGCTTGATCAAGCTCGAAAGGGGCCGTTTCGATGGCCATATCACGACGAAATTTAGCAATGACATCATCGGTGATGGAGGGGTCAATGTTGAAGTTCTGTGCCGTGCGCTGTACCGCGCTTTCAACCTCAATGGTCGAAAGATGAATAGCCTGTTGCTGAAGCGCTTTATCATAAGGGTTTAGCTTATCAAGCTTTAGCTTGCGAATGACCGCCTGAAGGCTGGTTCCATTAACCAATAGGCTGAATAGTACAAAGCCGGTGGCCAGGATAGCGACAAAGTGGCGAACATCTGCTGAAAGCGCTGTTTGCTCTGCAACGCCAAGCGCTAGTACGAGTGTGACTGCGCCACGTAGCCCGCCCCAGGTGATAGCCAGCTTATAGCTGGCGCTGATCGGCGTTGAAAGCTTGAGTCGATTCAACAGCGGCAGAAAGCCAAATAGAACGATGAGGCGTGCCAGTAAGGTCGCCAGAATAATCGTTACGAGTAACGGTAGCCACGCAAGAGTCATCCCTTCCAGCATTTTTGGCACTTGCAGCATGGCGAGCAAAAACACCATGGCACCCGCGACGGAGGCAATTTGCACCCAGAGAAGTTGCAGGTATTCCCAATTGGCGGGCGACGTCCGCGTTCTGCCTAAACCGTTGAGCACCAGGCCTGCGGCTACGACGGCGACAACCCCCGAAACACCGAAGCTTTCGCCCAGCAGGTAGGTGGGGTATGGCAGAGAAAGCGTGATGGCTATCTGCGCTTTGCCATCGTTGCCGATAAGAGCGAGCGCCTCTGCACCGATACGCCCGATGATAGCGCCAAGGATCAAACCGCCACCCAAGGATAACGCTAGCATCCCGGCCACCTGTAGCGCAGTGGTAGCGACATGGTCGGTAAGTGAGGCGAGTAGCACGCTGACAATCGCGATTGCGGCCGCATCATTGAGCAGGCTCTCGCCTTCCACTAGACGGATTAGCCGTGGAGGTGCTCCAACGCTACGAAAAATGGCAATGACGGCGGATGGGTCAGTTGTCGCGATGACAGCGCCAAGTAACAGCCCAACAGGCAGCGCTGCTGCGCCTAGCAGCCATATAGACAGGCCCACCATACCTGTAGCAACGAAAACAGCCACTACCGCAAGGAGTAAAATAGGCGCTGCATCAGGCACCATTTCACGAACATCAACACTGAGCGCTGCCTGGAATAACAGCGGGGGGAGAAAGATCCACAGATATATTTCAGCAGGCAAGGATGCTGATAAGAGAGGATCAAAGAGATCTATGGCAGGCCACAATGTCGACAGGGTAGCGTAAGAGAGCCCCAGGGTGATGCCTGTTAACGCCAGCAGCGTCGCTTCAGGAAACGCCGTACGTGCAGAGAGCCGTTGCACCAGCGCAATGATTATAAGCATCAGGCTGCCAAGTAACAGCACTTTGTACAGTGTTTCCATAGGTATCAGCTTCCGGTTGAATAAGCTCTGATGCCTCAGTATTAGTCGGCTGGTCGTAGGATGCCACTGAAAAATTAAGAAAAAAGAGGTAGGGGCGTTGCCTGAAGGCGGCAGATGAAGAGACAAATTGCCATGGGCGCAGGAGTGCGCCCATGGCAGGAGCTAGCAGGTTACGGGGTGGTCAATTAAACATTAAACCGGAAGTGCACCACATCACCATCTTTCACAATGTACTCTTTGCCTTCCAAGCGCCATTTGCCCGCATCCTTGGCACCTTGCTCACCGCCCAGTGATACAAAATCGTCATAGGCGATCACTTCTGCGCGGATAAAGCCTTTTTGGAAGTCAGTATGGATAGCGCCAGCAGACTCTGGGGCCGTAGCACCCTGTTTTACTGTCCATGCGCGGACTTCTTTTACGCCTGCAGTGAAGTAGGTTTGCAGGCCCAGTAGGGCATAACCTGCGCGAATAACGCGGTCAAGGCCGGGCTCTTCCATGCCCATCTCACCCAAGAACATGGCGCGTTCTTCATCTTCCAGCTCAGCGATTTCAGCTTCCAACTGGTTGCAGACGGGCACCACGACCGCGCCTTCTTCGGTAGCGATCTCTTCAACGATATCCAGGTAAGGATTGTTCTCAAACCCGTCTTCATTGACGTTAGCGATGTACATGGTGGGCTTTAGGGTTAAAAAACCAAAGCTTTTCACCTGACGCTTTTCGTCTTCATCCAGACCGAAGCTGCGCAGTGGGTGGCCTTCGGCCAGGTGCGGCTCAATCTTGTCGAGGATGGCTTTGGTTGCGATGGCATCCTTATCGCCGCCTTTAACCGAACGCAAGAGCCGCTGGCTGGCCTTCTCAACGGTGTCCAGATCCGCCAAGGCAAGCTCAAGGTTAATCGTTTCGATGTCGGCGCGAGGATCAACCTGGTTGGCAACATGGATAACGTTGTCGTTATCAAAGCAGCGCACCACGTGGGCAATCGCTTGGGTTTCGCGAATGTTGGCAAGAAATTTATTGCCCAGACCTTCACCCTTGGAGGCACCTGCCACCAGGCCCGCGATATCGACAAACTCCATGGTCGTGGGCAGGACTCGTTCAGGTTTGACGATCGCAGCCAGCTTGTCCAAACGTGGGTCAGGCATGGGGACGATGCCTACGTTGGGTTCTATCGTACAAAACGGGAAGTTTTCCGCATCAATGCCTGATTTTGTCAACGCATTGAAGAGCGTGGATTTGCCTACGTTGGGTAGGCCGACGATACCGCAATTAAAGCCCATAAATTCATTCCTGGTCGCTAGGCGCGCGCTAACGAAAGGATGTGTTCAGCGCGGGTCTAAAGTGAAAAAAAATCGATAGTAACTATTTTACGCTATGCAGGCGATTCATGGCTTTAGCCCAATCGCCATCAAGTGCAAGCGGGAGTGTGGCTTCGCATTCGTTAAGCACATGATCAATGGCCGCCTGCTCGTCTTTGCCGGGCCGACCAAGCACGTAGTGAGTTACCTGACGTGCCTCACCTGGGTGACCGATGCCGATGCGTAGACGGTGGAACTGCTTTTGATTGCCAAGTGCGCTGATGATATCGCGCAGGCCGTTATGACCACCGTGGCCACCGCCTGTCTTATAGCGCGCCTGCCCCGGGGGGAGGTCTAACTCATCATGAGCGACCAGTAAATTCTCGGGGGCAAGTTTAAAAAACTGGGTAAGCGCTGCCACAGAGGCACCGCTTCGGTTCATGAAGGTGGTAGGGTTGAGCAGATGAAGCTCGTGGTCGCCCACGCGGGCCTTGGCATACAGGCCGAGGAATTTCTTCTCCGGGCGCAGTTCGGTATGGGCGCTGCGCGCAATGGCATCGACCAGCCAGAAGCCCGCATTGTGCCGGGTGGCATCATACTCGGCGCCGGGGTTGCCTAGTCCTATCAGGGCCGTTACCTGACTCATTGACCTACCTCCAAAAAAATCCGGGCGTATTCTTGACGTCGTGCGTCATTGACGGCTTGAGGTGCAGTTGCAAAAAGGCAAGTCGCAAAAAAGATCAAGCGCCGAAGCGCTTGATCTTATCATTCCCGGGTCATACGGGTATGGCCCGGGCCAGGTACGTATTCAGCCATGAAGGCGATGCGCACCCTTATCGGCCTTACTCAGCGCTGGTGCTTTCTTCGCCTTCGCCTTCGCCTGCTTCTTCGTCATTACGTACTTTAACTTTCGTAATGCTGAGAATGGCGTTGTTGTGTTCCTCACCGTGAGACAGGTCAACGGAGGAAACGCCCTTCGGCAGTGTCAGGTCAGACAGGTGCAAAATCGTGCCCAGCTCAACCGCGGAAATATCAACTTCCAGGTAGTCAGGCAGGTCTTTCGGCAGGCAGCTGATAGCAACTTCGTTAGCCAGTACGTGCAGTTCGCCGCCCTGGTCTTTGATGCCCACACACTGCTCTTCGCCGATTACGTGAAGCGGTACGTTCATGGTGATTTCATGAGTAGCGTCAACACGCAGGAAGTCAGCGTGAGTCAGAAGCGGCTTGTAGGGGTGACGCTGAAGATCACGTACCACTACTTGCTCTTCTGTACCATCGATAACCAGCTTGATTACTGAGGAGAAGAAGACTTCGTCTTCAATCGCTTTGTAGAAAGCAGTCTTTTCTACAGAGATTGATTGCGCGCCTTTTTCACCGCCGTAAACAACGGCCGGTACTTGTTGGTTCGCACGACGCAGGCGGCGGCTCGCACCTTTCCCCAGGTCGTTACGAACGCTGGCTTTCAGGATAAAATCAGACATGTAATTTGCCTCTTGGTTTAAGTAAGGAAACGCCGCCGCCCGCGACCAGACGACGACGCTCCCAAGGCCCCAGAAGGGGGCTATATCGTTAGGCGATCAGTGGAACATCGCGCTAACAGATTCTTCGTTGCTAACCCGGCGGATCGCTTCTGCAATCAAACCGGCAACGCTCAACTGACGAATTTTTCCACTGCGACGCGCATGGTCGGCAAGCGGAATAGTGTCGGTCACGACAACTTCGTCCAGTACAGAGTTGGTGATATTGTCAACGGCAGGGCCGGACAAGATCGGATGTGTAGCATAGGCCACTACGCGTGCAGCGCCATGATCTTTCAGTGCTTCACCGGCTTTGCAAAGCGTACCAGCGGTGTCGATCATGTCGTCAACGACTACGCAAGTACGGCCTTCAATTTCACCGATGATGTGCATCACCTGAGCCTGATTGGCTTGGGGGCGACGCTTGTCGATAATCGCAAGATCAGCATTCAGCTGTTTGGCGATAGCGCGAGCACGAACGACACCGCCTACGTCGGGTGAAACCACGACCAGGTCAGCGTAGTTTTGGCGCTCGATATCATCCAGAAGGATCGGCGAGCCGTAGACGTTGTCTACCGGTACGTCGAAGAAACCCTGAATTTGGTCGGCGTGCAGGTCCATCGTCATTACGCGATCAACACCCGCTTTTACCATCATGTCCGCAACCACTTTAGCGGAAATAGGTACACGAGCAGAGCGTACGCGGCGGTCCTGACGTGCATAGCCGAAATACGGCACGACCGCCGTAATCCGCGCCGCTGAGGCACGACGCAGAGCATCAACCATCAGGATCAGCTCCATCAGGTTGTCATTCGTCGGTGCACAGGTGGACTGGAGGATAAACACGTCCTTACCGCGCACGTTCTCATTGATCTCGACTGCGATTTCGCCGTCGCTAAATTGGCCAACCGTGGCATTACCCATGCGGCTGTCCAAGCTCTCGGCAATTTTTTGAGCGAGTTCGGGATTGGCGTTCCCGGTGAAAACCATCAATTTTGACACGCGCAGCCACCTTTGCAGTGTTTGGAATCAGGGGAGAAAACGCAGATCATGTCAGGTTGGCTGGGGTACCAGGATTCGAACCTGGGAATGCCGATACCAAAAACCGGTGCCTTACCACTTGGCGATACCCCAGCAATAACCTAATGCGATGACCGGGCGCTTTCAGCAGCCCAGAGCATCTTGTAGGGGAGAGGTGTTCAGTCCGCGTGCGACCCATGTCGGCCAGCGTTGACCTGCCAATTCAGCGACGGTACGTGCGGTTTGTTCAGACTCAAACGTCGCAAACAGACAAGCGCCAGTACCGGTCAGCCGAACAGGTGCATACTGCGCGAGCCAATCAAGCGCTTCCGCCACCAGCGGATAGCGTTTTTTAACGATGGCCTCGCAGTCGTTACGCCACTCAGACGCTCCCCCCTGCAGTGCGCGCGCCATAGTAATGGGGCGGCTGTCGCGTGTCAATTCCGGGTCCTGGAAGATCAGGGGGGTTGAGACACTCACTTTCGGGTGAATAATCACAAACCAGGGCGTATCCAGCGTCACGGAGGTCAGCTTTTCACCGATACCTTCAGCCCAGGCGCTGTGTCCATAAATAAATACCGGTACATCGGCGCCAAGCTGCAAGCCCAGCTTGGCCAGTGCCGTCGCTGAAAGCCCTAATTGCCACAGCTTATTTAACCCCAGTAACACGGTGGCAGCATTCGAGCTCCCTCCGCCAAGCCCGCCTCCCATCGGGAGCTTCTTCTCTATGGTCAGCGTAGCCCCTGGCATAGCCCTTGGAATAGCCCCTTGCGCAGTGCCTGCTGAGCGCTGAAGCAGGCGGGCTGCGCGAACCATCAGGTTGTCATCGTGAGCCACACCGTTTACCGGAGTGGCGAGCGTGATATCGCCGTCATCGCGCAGGGTGAGTGTGAGCTGATCACTGATATCAACGATTTGAAACAGGGTTTGTAATTCGTGGTAGCCGTCGTCACGACGGCCCACAATGTGCAGCATGCGATTGAGCTTCGCAGGTGCGGGCAGTGTAAAAGAAGCAGACATTAAAGCTCTCACGTGACTTGAATTAGGCGCGACAACTCAACGGGCGCATAAACCGTTATTGAGAGCGCCACTGGTTAACGACCAGGGTGATGCGTACATCGTCATAGTTCATCACCAGGCGGCGAGGTAGCCACATACCTTCAACCTCTTCCCAGTCGCGGTAATCAATTTCCCAGCCATCCTGCTGCATGTGCTGCGGAAAGCCCAGCTCGTCGGTTTCCAACTGATAACTTGCATGTTCACCGGGCAGGCCGCGCACCCAGTCAGGCATGGCGCTAACTGGAAGCGACCAGCCTAACTGCTCTTCCATCAGTGCTTCCGGTGTTTCTGCTTCAAATCGGCCATCACCCGTGGTTAGCGAGAAGCGACCTTCACGACCTTCAAGTACGCTGCGGCCCCCACCAAACGGCCCGCTGATCAGCATGCGAAAATAGTGGGGGTGTTGGCTCCAGTCCAGGTTGGCGCTCTGATTCTCTTGTGGTGTGCGAAGGCCTGCTTTGCCGATCAACGTCCAGGTATCAAAAGCGTCAATATCCGCTTGCTGGCGTTCCCATTGACCTGCTTGGCGGCCACCTTCTTCCATCGGGCCTTGCGTCGCGCACCCGGCAAGTAGCAGTAACGCTATGCTGGCAAGAAAGAGGCGAGGGGCGCGTGCAGTGCTGGTAAAGCGCATAAAAGTGGGCAGTGTGTTCAACATAACAGGCTCCATGTCAATGTGTTGAAAGGGTAATGGCAGCATCTTAATGGCGTATCGAGCATAAAGGGAGGCGCCAGCCCCGTTAGGGAGCACCTGACGGGGTTAGTTCAGGATGACGTTCAAGTAACGCGTCAACCTGCGGGTGACGCGTTGTGCTATCAAGCACCAGTTGGATTAACGTGCGAGCCTCATCGCTACGACCAAGGGCATGTAAGACTTCGGCCAAATGAGCGGCCACTTCCTGGTCGGGCATCTGGTTATAGGCACTTTCAAGCCAGGAAAGCGCTTCTTCATTTTGGCCCAGTCGGAAATATACCCAGCCCATGCTATCAAGTATCGCCGGGTTGCTGGGGTCTTCTTCGTAGGCGCGCTCAACCAGCTCGCGGGCTTCTTCCATGCGTCCTGGCAAGTTAAGATCTGCCAAGGTATAGCCCAGTGCATTTAAGGCATTTGCGTTGTTGGGTTCAATACGCAAAAGCTGACGTAAATCTTGCTCCATTCCTGGGAAGTTGCCTCTCTCCCAAGAGCGCATGGCACGTAAATAAAGCAGGTTAACGTCATCTGGCGTGCGAGCCAATTCGCGGTCAAGTAACGCTAGTGCTTCATCGGGCGCGTTCAGTTCGTCCAGCAGTTGAACTTCAAGGGCGACCAAGTCGCCAAAGTAATTTTCATAGCGCATTCGCTCAATGCGTAAAAAAGCCCGCGCATCCATCACACGGTCATCGTCAATCAACATTCGAGCGGCGGCCGCCCGGGCGGGTAAAAACTCGCCTCCCTCGCTTACCTGGCGGTAATAAATCAGTGCGTTATCGGTATCGCCTTGGGACTCCGTGATAGTGCCCAGCAGGTAGTAGGCAAGATCGGGAACGTTGTCCTGACTTGTGAGTGGCTGCAACAGGCGGTAAGCAGGCTCGCTGTAGCCTTCCTCAAGGTAAAGTTGCGTTAGGGCCAAGCGTAAACGCTGGTTACCGTCATGGCTTTCCAGTAGCGCATCCGTTTGTACTTCTGCGGCGGCAATATTATTCAAACGAATTTCGGCTTGAGCCAGCAGCAGCGTAAACCGTACGTCATCGGGGACAATGCTGGCGCCTTGTTGCGCGGCTCGCCTGGCGGTGTGTAGATCGCCAGTTTCGAGCGCCAGTTGCGCTTGGGCAAGCCAAAGCGTCGCCGATTCTGGCGCTTGCTTTGCAACGTCGTCCAGATGCGCTTGCGCTTGGCGGGTATTGCCAAGCGCTGATTCAAGTAGCGCAGTGGCAAGCAAGGCATCGCTATGATACTCAAGCTGCTCTGCACTGGGTTGAGCCAAGTGGGCGCGCATCGACTGGGCCAGTAAGTTGAGCGGTGCGCTCCCTTCCGTGATAGCGATGTCGACGAAGGCCGTAAGCTCGCCATTGCCGCCTGCTTGAGTGATCGCTAGCCGCTGTTCAAGGCTGTCCAGCCAGTCACCTCGCTGCAAAGAGATCGCAGCCAGTAGCTGGTTGGGCGCTTCTGCCGAGGGGGCCAGCTCACGCCAACGCAGTGCGGATGCCTCCATTAACGCTACATCGTCACCAAACCGAGCCGCAAAGGTGGCGCGTTCAGCCAGCGCCGGAGCGCTATAACGTTGCGATGCCTCCAGGTAGCCTTGGCTGGCAGAGCGGTAATCGCCACGTTGGCCCGCTAATTCCGCCGTAAGCAGCGTACGTAGCCCATCGGCGTCCAGACCGCGGGTAATAGGTGGGGCCGACTGCATGGGGTCAGAAGCTATCAGGTCTGGCAAGCCGCCTTTATAAGAGGGTGCTGACTGGCAGCCGCTCAGGAATACCACGGTGGCGGCCAAGGGCAGTAGGGATGAACCCAATTGTAGTGAGCGAAGGGGCATGCGTCTCTCATTTTAGTGGCCGAGCGTTCAGCATAGCGGCTTGGCTGGCTGCGGCAAAGTGATGTACGCCAGATGTTAGTGTGCTGTGATAGAATAGTCGCCCTTGAAAGGCTGGCAGATAAGCGCAATTGAGTAATGATCAGCCGTTGCCCAGACTTGCGCTAATTCAGCGTAAGACGTAAACCACTGAGACTTCAAGACCGATAGCAACGTGATGACCGAACCACTAGCGAAGACGCATACCGCATGACGCTTCTTGCCTTGGGAATCAATCACCGTACTGCCAGTGTGGCCGTACGCGAGCAGGTAGCCTTTACTCCGGCGCAGTTAGATCACGCGCTGGAGCAACTGCGTGGTCTGTCACATATTAGCGAAGCGGCGGTGCTCTCCACCTGCAACCGCACTGAGCTATATTGCGTAACGGACGCTGCTGGCGAGCAAGCCGTGCTTGAGTGGCTAGGGCGTTTTCATAACTTGAGTGTTGAAGAGCTGACCCGCTGCGCGTACCACTATTTAGACAACGACGCTGCGCGCCATTTAATGCGTGTGGCCGTTGGTCTGGACTCCATGGTATTGGGTGAGCCGCAAATACTTGGGCAATTGAAAGATGCCTATCAACAGGCGCGCCAAATGCAGGGGTTGGGCGGCGAGCTTGAGCGTCTTTTTCAACATACCTTTGCAGTCGCCAAGCAGGTACGTACCGAAACCGGGATTGGCAAAAATCCGGTTTCGGTGGCCTATGCTGCGGTGAGTATGGCTAGCCGAATTTTTGATGACTTTAGCCGCTCGCGGGCGTTGCTAATTGGTGCGGGTGAAACCATCGAGCTGGTCGCGCGACATCTACATGAAGCCGGTGTACGTCAATTAACCGTGGCTAACCGCACACGGGAGCGTGCTGAGCTTGTCTCCTCGCGACTGGGTGGTAAGGCAATTACGCTTTCTGAAATTCCGGCCGCGCTGGAAGAAGCCGATATCGTTATTTCTTCCACCGCATCGCCCCTGCCGATTCTGGGCAAGGGGATGGTTGAAAGCGCACTCAAAAAGCGTCGCCACCGCCCGGTCTTTATGGTGGATATCGCCGTGCCACGGGATATTGAGTCCGAGGTAGGCGAGCTTGCCGATGTGTTCCTTTATACGGTCGATGACCTGGAAGAGGTGATCGAAGAGAATCGTCGCTATCGCCAAGTGGCTGCTGACCAGGCCGAGTCTCTGATTGAACACGGTGTCAGTAGTTGGCAGCATGAAAAACGAATTCGTAACGGTGGTGAGTTGATTCGCGACTACCGTCAGCACGCCGAAACCCTGCGCGATCAATCGCGTGATCAGGCGTTGGAGCGCTTGGCGCGCGGTGAAGACCCAGCCAAAGTGATTGAGCGACTGGCTCATCAACTGGCTAATCGCTTAATGCACCAGCCCACGCAAGCAATACGCGATGCCGCCTCGCAAGAGCAGCATGACTTGCTGGAGGCCGCGCCACGCTTACTATTGCCTGTTAAACCCGCTTTTGAAAAGCCCGCGCCCACGGCTAACCGCCAGAAGGATAATACGCCCGCATGAAAGATACCTTGCGCCAACGCCTCGATAGCTTTACCGAACGTTTTGAAGAGCTGGCGATGTTGCTGTCTGATCCTGAGGTCATTAATAATCAGCAGCGTTTTCGCGACTATTCACGCGAGTACGCCGAGCTGGATGAGCTGGTAGCGGCTTGGCAGCGCTATCGCAGCGTTGAAAACGATATCGAGGCAGCCCAGCAGCTTAGTCGGGACGATGATCCTGATATGCGTGAGCTTGCCGAGATGGAAGTCAGTGAAGGGCGCGAGCAGCTAGACCTACTGGATACTGAGCTAAAGCGTTTGCTGGTGCCTAAAGACCCGGATGATGGCCGAGGCGTGTTTTTGGAAGTACGTGCCGGTACCGGAGGCGATGAAGCCGCGATTTTTGCAGGTGATCTGTTTCGTATGTACTCACGCTATGCAGAAAAACGTGGCTGGCGTGTCGAAGTAGTGAGTGCCAACCATGGTGAACAGGGCGGTTATAAAGAGATTATTTCCCGTGTTAAGGGCGATAGCGTCTACGCGCGTTTGAAATTTGAGTCGGGAGCCCATCGGGTACAACGCGTTCCCGCTACTGAATCTCAAGGTCGTATTCATACGTCTGCCTGTACGGTGGCGGTGATGCCTGAAGTTGATGATGTTGGCGATATCGATATTAATCCATCGGATTTACGCGTCGATACCTACCGTTCAAGTGGAGCAGGTGGCCAGCACGTTAACACCACCGACTCAGCGATTCGTATTACCCACATACCGACAGGCGTAGTGGTTGAGTGTCAGGAAGAGCGTAGTCAGCATAAAAACCGGGCCAAGGCGATGTCGCTGCTTGCCGCGAAGTTGAAGCGTAACGCGGTCGATAGCCAGCGCCAGGAGCAGGCGGATGCCCGCCGCTCACTGGTAGGCTCTGGTGATCGCAGCGAACGTATCCGCACTTACAACTTCCCTCAGGGTCGAATTACCGATCACCGTATCAACCTGACACTTTATAAGCTCAATGAAGTGGTGAGTGGTGAGCAGTTGGATGAGGTGATTGAGCCCTTGATCCACGAGTATCAAGCCGAACAGTTATCGGCGCTTCAGGACACGTAATGACGTTTGATGCGCTTTTACAGGCCGCGGCAGAACGCTTAAAAGCCGCGGGTTCAGCCTCACCGCGCCTGGATGCCGACGTCCTGCTTGCCCACGTAATCAAGCGGGACCGTACATGGCTTTATACTTGGGGCGACCGTGATTGTTCTGGGTGGGAGCATGCGCGCTTTGATGCACTGGTGGCGGCGCGTGCTCAGGGCCAGCCGGTAGCCTACCTGACTGGTGAGCGAGAGTTTTGGGGATTGCGGTTGGCCACTTCAAAAGAGACGCTAATACCGCGGCCGGATACCGAAACGCTGGTAGAAACAGCACTCAATCGCGTTGCCTCTCCTGCCGGGCGCCTGTTGGATTTAGGTACGGGCACCGGGGCCATTGCACTGGCCTTTGCCAGTGAGCAGCCTGGTTGGCAGGTGGTTGGTGCCGATCTGCGCTCAGAAGCGGTTTCTTTGGCACAGCAAAACGCAGCGGCATTAGGGATGAATAACGTAGCGTTCATGCAAAGCAATTGGTTTGCTGCCTTTGAGCAGGATGCGACACCCGTAGAGCGATTTGATCTTATTGTGAGTAATCCGCCGTATATTGCCGCTGACGATCCGCATTTGCACCAAGGGGATGTGCGCTTTGAGCCGCTGAGTGCTTTGGTGGCAGAGGGCGATGGGCTGGCCGATTTGATGCATTTAGTTGCCACGGCGCGGCGCTATTTAACAGCCTCAGGATGGCTGTTGCTAGAGCATGGCTATCGTCAGGCAGCCTCAGTGCGCGCAGCACTGGTAGATGCGGGTTATCAAAACGTTGAAAGTATTCGCGACCTCGGTGGGCATGAGCGTATTACCCTTGGGCGCTGTTAGCTCGTCTGGCTTATCTGTAATGGATCCTGCTATGAAACCTAAGAATAGAACGCTGGACCGTATCGACCTTAAAATCCTGCGCTGCCTGCAGGAAAATGCACGTATTTCCTACGTTGATTTGGCATCAGAGGTTGGTCTATCCACAACTCCTTGTTTGGAGCGCGTTAAGCGCCTAGAGCGCGCGGGTATTATTCGTGGCTACCAGGCGATTCTTGACCCCCAGGCGCTAAAAGCCAATTTGCTGGTCTTTGTTGAAATTAGCCTGGAAACTCAGTCGCCAGCCGTATTTGATGAATTTCGCCGAGCCGTTGAAAAGCTGCCGCAAATTCAGGAGTGCCATCTGGTCTCTGGTCAGTTTGACTACATCTTAAAATGCCGCATTCCAGAAATGGCCGCCTACCGCCAGCTATTAGGAGACGTGGTGCTTACTCTCCCCGGCGTCAAAGAGTCTAAAAGTTACGTGGTTATGGAAGAGGTGAAAGAAAGCTTTAGCCTGCATGTACCCGACGTTGAGCACTTTGAGGATAAGTAAGTCGATGATGGATGATCAGACACTGCTGCGCTACAGCCGTCACATTATGCTGCCTGAAGTGGATATTGAAGGGCAAGAGCGCTTGCGTAGTGCCCACGTGCTGATCATCGGTGCGGGAGGGTTGGGCTCGCCGGCGGCACTTTACCTGGCCGCTGCGGGTGTCGGGCGGATAACGATTGCAGATGCTGATCATGTCGAGTTGTCTAACCTTCAGCGTCAAATTGCTCATCAGCAGGCAAGCATTGGGCAGAATAAGGCGGCTTCTGCCAAGGCCAGTATGCAGGCACTGAACCCGGATTGCCGTATTACAGCACTTGAAACGCATGCTGAGGGTGAAGCCCTGGAGCAGCTCGTTGCTTCTGTCGATGTGGTGCTGGATTGTACGGATCGTTTTTCCAGTCGTTATTCCATCAATGCTGCCACGCAAAAGGTAGGTGTTCCGTTGGTGTCAGGCGCTGCCATTCGCTTTTCCGGTCAGCTTGCAGTGTTTAACCCCCGTGACCCAAACTGCCCCTGCTATGCCTGCCTTTACCCGCCGGACGATATGGGCGATGAGGCACTTGGCTGCGCAGAAAGTGGTGTGATGGCGCCACTGGTGGGGTTAATCGGGTGTTTTCAAGCAGTTGAGGCGTTCAAATTGCTAAGCGGCGCCGGGCAAACCCACCAAGGGCTCGCAACCTTTGATGGTCTACGAGGCCAGTGGCGACACTTCAATGTACCGCGTGATCCGGCTTGCACTGTGTGTAGTGTGATACCTAAATAGGGCGATGTTTCGCAGAAAGATCTATCCAGCCTGCCTGAAAAGTAACCGCTTATAGAGTGTCTGGCTGATTTTTAAAATATTTCGACTGATAGTATTTTAATGGCAGGTAGCCAAATACAATAACAATGAAACTTCCAATGACTGTGTCTAGTAATCGCTGTGTGGCGTAATTAATATCCGCACTACCAGGCAAAATGATGTTAATGAGCATCAGTATCAATGGTGTGAGAAAGACTGCCTGTAGCGCATAGGAGTATTTCATTGCCCAAGGTAGGATGCCCGCTAGAATAGCCATAAGCAGAACAAAGGCAACGTTTTTAGGAACAAAAAGCAAGATTAATACACCCAGTATAACGCCCAGCAGTGTGCCCGTTATACGTTGAAGAGCTCGCTTGTGGATTGAGCCCAAGTCAGGCTTCATGATTAATCCGACGGTTAACGGAATCCAAAACCAGTGCGGATTATCATCAACCAGGTGTGCGCTATAGGCAACGCCTAAGCATACGGCCAGAGCGCACGCTTGCGCGTAGTGGTGGCTCGCTACTATGGCTACTGGTTTGGTTGGGGTGCTTTGGCTGGCTGCGTTAAGCGTTGCATCTCTGTTTTTTGCCAGATAGCGGCAGAAAAGAATTTCGATGCCCAGTAAAAGCGCGTAAAGAACCATGCCTACAAGATATAAAAGAGCGGGCATCCAGAAGTTATTAATCGAAGGCACGCCCAGGGCGATAGATGCCAAGAGTAAAATCTGTAACATTGCAATTGATAACGTATGGCTAACGTTGCTAAGCAGTTGGGCCACAGCTCCTGCACACATCATTATGATAATAACCGCGCTCCAGGCCAATATATGCAAATACCCGGCTAAATATCCTACTGATCCGATACAAGCAGAAATAAACATTGCTCGATACACGTCACGATAGCTGCCTGATACCTCCCCGGTAACCATCATCAAGCATCCCATGGCTATCCACATTCCCGTCATGATATGGCCAAGCATGAGTCCTGCCATAAGAGGTAAAAAAATACTGACGGCAGCACGGATTGCTCGGCCCCACTGCCAGCGGGGTTTAGAAGAGGATGATGGGTCCGGTGAAGCAGATGCCTTTTTCATTGAGGTCATTGTGTGCAGTCCTTGATTCATTGAACAGCATTACCTTCTGCTAACAATGGTTAAGATATACAGAGAGGCTGAGTCTGGCAATCACCAGGATGACGCAGTATTGTTCACGTGCTTTGATGGCGGGCAGATTTCACCATACGGCGCTAGACACTGTACGGCTTATACGTTTATCAGACGGCTCAGTGTTGAGCAGTGACGAAGGGCAAATTACGCGTAAAGGGAAGACAAAAAAACCGCCAGCAGCGGTTATGACGTCACGGTCTTATACGTCAAAGGGATAGGGGAGGCGGGTAGTGGAAAACCACTACCCGCTTTTTGGTGTTGGTGCTTGGCGATTAGTTGCGGATCAGGTAATCAAACGCGCCAAGTGAGGCTTTAGCGCCTTCGCCCATGGCAATAATAATCTGCTTGTAAGGCACCGTGGTAACATCACCCGCGGCAAATACGCCGGGTACCGAGGTCATGCCGTGAGAGTCGACGATGATCTCCCCGCGCGGCGTCATTTCGATGGGCGAGCCTTTCAGCCACTCGGTATTTGGCACCAGGCCAATCTGGACAAAGATGCCTTCCAGCGCGATGTTTTTAGTCTCATCGGTGTTGCGGTCTTTGTAAGTCAGGCCATTAACGCGGCTGCCATCACCGGTTACTTCGGTGGTTTGAGCATTTAAAATAATGTCCACGTTGGGCAAGCTCTTAAGCTTTTTCTGCAGTACCGCATCGGCACGCATTTCACCCATAAATTCGAAAAGGGTGACGTGAGCAACGATGCCAGCCAGATCAATGGCAGCTTCAACGCCAGAGTTGCCGCCGCCAATAACCGCGACGCGCTTGCCTTTAAATAGCGGACCGTCGCAGTGCGGGCAGTAAGCAACGCCTTTGTTGCGGTATTGCTGCTCGCCGGGGACATTCATTTCGCGCCAACGGGCTCCGGTCGCCAGAACCAGTGTTTTGCTCTTGAGTTTTGCACCTGACTCAAAGGTCACTTCGTGCAAGCCACCTTCGGCCTCAGCGGCTTTAAAGGCAGCTGCCGTTTGCAAGTTCATTACATCAACGTCGTAATCCTTGACGTGCTCTTCAAGCGCGCTAACAAGCTTGGGGCCTTCTGTATGAGTAACCGAAATAAAGTTTTCGATACCCATGGTATCTGATACCTGGCCACCAAAACGCTCAGCCGCAACACCAGTATTAATGCCTTTGCGTGCAGAATAAATGGCAGCCGCAGCACCAGCGGGGCCACCGCCGATCACCAGCGTATCGAATGCGGCTTTGGTGCTTAGCTTTTTGGCTTCGCGGTCGGCGGCGCCCGTGTCCACTTTGGCCAGAATTTGCTCAAGGGTCATACGGCCCTGATCGAACGGCTTACCGTTTAGATAAATACTGGGCACTGACATAATTTCACGCTCTTCAACTTCGTCCTGGAAGAGCGCCCCATCAATCGCGACATGACGGACGTTGGGGTTAAAGATCGCCATCAGGTTTAACGCCTGAACCACATCAGGGCAGTTCTGGCAGGACAGCGAGTAGTAGGTCTCAAAGAGCATGTTGCCTTCGAGCGCTTTAATCTGGTTAAGCACCTCGTCAGAGGTTTTCGGTGGGTGTCCACCTACTTGCAGCAGTGCCAGAACCAGCGACGTAAACTCGTGGCCCATGGGAATACCGGCAAATACAACACCCGTCTCTTCACCTGTACGGTTGATCGCAAAAGAGGGCGTGCGGCTATCCTGACCATCCGTTTTCAGGGTGATCATGTCACTCAGCCCGTTGATATCTTCCAACAGGCCGTGAAGCTCACGTGACTTGTCACCGTCATCAAGGGACGCAACGATCTCGAACGGTTGAGTCACTTTTTCCAAATAAGCTTTCAACTGATTTTTTAAATTAGCGTCCAACATGACAGTGAATTCCTCGTAATCTGTAAAAGGTGTTCTCAACCCATAGCCACATTTAGCCCGCGCTTGTGAAAATCACAGCGAAGATCGGTATAAAAGGGAGAACAAATAGCGCGATGTAAAGAGAACACCCGGGTGAAAAAAGCCCGGGTGTCAGGCTGCCATCTGGTTAAGCCGTTATCGTAAGCGGCGCTTCAAGAGCGATTAAGATAACGAAGATGGCAGCACTCGCCGTTTAGATTTTGCCAACGAGGTCTAAAGAGGGCGCGAGTGTTTCTTCGCCTTCTTTCCATTTGGCCGGGCATACTTCGTTGGGGTTTTCACGAACATACTGGGCAGCTTTAACTTTGCGCAGTAGCTCTTCGGCATTACGGCCGATGTTGCCCGCATTGATTTCAACGATCTGAACTTTACCGTCGGGATCGATAACAAACGTGCCGCGCTCTGCAAGGCCTGCTTCTTCAATCAGGACTTCAAAGTTACGCGAGATTTGCAGCGTGGGGTCAGCCAGCATTGGGTACTGAAGCTTGCCGATCGTTTCGGAGCTATCGTGCCATGCTTTATGGGTGAAATGGGTATCGGTTGAAACGCTGTAAATTTCAACGCCCAGCTTTTTGAAGGCTTCGTAGTTGTCGGCCAGGTCGCCAAGCTCCGTTGGGCAAACAAACGTAAAGTCAGCCGGATAGAAGAAGAAGATGGACCATTTTCCCTTCAGGTCAGCTTCGGTGACATCGATAAATTCGCCATTTAGATAGGCGGTAGCTTTAAACGGTTTTACTTCAGTGTTGATCAAGGACATTCAGATTATCTCCGTGTCTTGTGAATGAAGGTGAAAATGTTATGGACTATAGTAGGGATATTTTTCTGATAGTTAAAATTGAAAAATGCCATTCAGCGTATAGTTTTTTACTATTTCGCAGCAGCCTATCTACGCTCCGCAGACCTTGAAGTGGGGGCGGGCCCACTATAATGCAAGAATCTTTCACATTGACTTGCGATAGAGACCGCTGCGACGCAAAATTCGCACGTTCAGTAGAAAAGCCTACGCTAACGGCGAGTGGCTGATGGCTGGCGTTAATCTAGATGGTGCTGTTTTGAATAGCTGTTTTGAATAGCTGTTTTTGAATAACCGTTGCTGAATAACTGTTTTTTGGATAATGAGGAGCACGAAATGGGGAACATTCACA
This sequence comes from Halomonas sp. TP35, assembly GCF_052375975.1. NCBI lineage: Bacteria > Pseudomonadati > Pseudomonadota > Gammaproteobacteria > Oceanospirillales > Halomonadaceae > Halomonas > Halomonas sp. TP35. The sequence goes on from NZ_JBQSUZ010000009.1 coordinate 48,782, forward strand.
AACTTTCAGGCGCCGTTGCGGCCGTTTCTTTAGCCGCAGCGGCGACAGTCGCCCATGCCGATGAGGTACGGGTATATAACTGGTCAGATTATATAGCACCGGAGACGCTTGAAAAATTTACCGAGCGTACCGGCATTGATGTTACCTACGATGTTTACGATAGTAATGAGACGCTTGACGCTGCCTTGCTGGCAGGCCGTTCGGGGTATGACGTAGTGGTGCCTTCTACGCACTTTTTTACGCGTCAACGCCAAGCGGGCGTTTATCAAGCGCTTGATAAAGAGCAGTTACCTAACCTGGAAAATCTCAATACCGAGTTGATGGAAAATTTAGACGCGATTGACCCTGATGGCGACTACTCAGTGCCTTACATGTGGGGCACTAACGGTATTGGCTACAATGTTGAGCGCGTGAAAGAAATCCTGGGCGATGATGCGCCGGTCGATAGTTGGGCAATGCTATTTGACCCTGAAATTACCTCTGCGTTAAAAGATGCTGGTTGCGGTATTTCGATGCTGGATACGGGTGAGGAAATGCTGCCCGCGGCCATGGCATACCTGGGCCTGAGCCCGCTAAGCGAAAACGCGGAAGACTTTGAAGCCGCCGGTGAAGTGATTAGCGCCGTGCGCGATGATGTTACCTATTTCCACTCTTCACGCTACGTATCTGACTTGGCCAATGGCGATATTTGTGTGGCAGGCGGATATTCAGGCGATGTATTCCAGGCCGCTGAGCGTGCCGAGGAAGCAGGGCGTGATTTTGACATTGGCTATAGCATTCCTAAAGAAGGCGCCGCCTTGTGGTTTGATGTTATGGCGGTCCCGGCGGACGCGCCCAATGTTGAAAACGCCCATGCTTTTATTAACTTTATCCTTGACCCGGAAATTGCCGCAGAAATTACCGATTACGTAAGCTATGCCAACCCCAATGCGGCGGCCGATGCTTACCTTCCGGAAGAAATTCTGAATGACCCGGCGATCTATCCCGAAGCCGAGGTTATGCAAAACCTGTATGTGGCGCTTGACATGCCACAGCCGGTACAACGTATCCGTACGCGTGTGTGGAACCGTGTAAAGTCTGGCCGTTAAGCTAAACCTCATCCGGCAGCGAGCCAGGCCCTTTGCCTGTCTCGCTGTTCATCTTTTAATGCCCGGGTTTCCGGGCCTTTTGATGGGAGTGGCGAATGGTCACTACGCCCCTGTCGGACGGAAATTCGGCGAACGAACCCTCGGCAAACGAACCTTCAGTGAACGAAACGGCAGCGTCTGCCTTGGCGATACAACGCCCGCAAGGCAAAACGCCGCGGTTTGCAGAAGACATCGTGCTAGAAGTTAAAGGCTTATGTAAGCGCTTTGACGAGGCCTTGGCGGTAGATAATGTAAATTTACAGGTGAAGCGTGGTGAGATTTTTGCGCTTTTAGGCGGGTCGGGTTCGGGGAAGTCGACGCTGTTGCGTATGCTTGCCGGGTTTGAAACTCCCACGGACGGGCATATTTTGCTTGGCGGTAAAGACATTACTGCGGTCCCGCCCTACAAGCGCCCGATTAACATGATGTTTCAATCCTATGCGTTATTTCCGCACATGACGGTGGCGCAAAATATTGCCTTTGGGCTAAAACAGGACAGGCTTGCCAAGGGTGAAGTAGATGCGCGCGTGGCGCAAATGCTGAAACTGGTGCATATGGAGCGCTTTGCCAAGCGTAAGCCGCATCAGCTTTCCGGTGGCCAGCGTCAACGGGTGGCGCTGGCGCGTTCCCTCGCCAAACGGCCAAAACTGTTGCTGCTTGATGAGCCCATGGGCGCGTTGGATAAAAAGCTGCGTACCGAAATGCAGTTGGAAGTGGTCGAGATTATTGAGCAGGTCGGCGTGACCTGCATCATGGTGACCCACGATCAGGAAGAGGCCATGACCATGGCGGATCGTGTTGCCATTATGGCCGATGGCTGGATTGAGCAGGTCGGCTCGCCGGTCGATGTGTACGAAAGTCCAGCCAGCCGTATGGTGGCGGAATTTGTCGGTACGGTGAACCTGTTTGAAGGCGAGATTGTGGAAGATGCCGCCGACCACTGCCAAATCGTATCGCCTGAGCTTGAACGCCCCATTTATATCGACCACGGCATTACAACTCAAGCGGTTGATCGGCGGGTGTGGGCAGCGCTGCGTCCGGAAAAAATCTGGCTAACACGTGAAAAACCCACGTCGGACTACAACTGGGCAGAGGGTAAAGTCCACGATATCGCCTACCTGGGTGGTTTTTCGCTTTACTACGTACGCACCGCCTCGGGTCAGTTGATTAAAGTCAGCATGGCGAATACCGAACGGCGAGGTGACCGGCCAACCTGGGAAGACAGTGTGTATGTCTACTGGGAAGACCACAGTGCCATCGTGTTGAACCGCTAATGGCCCTTTCTGGCTACTTGGGAGATTGCTTGCGATGATGCCATCTCAACTCACCGCCCTGTTCAAACGCTTACAGTTAGGGCGTCGGGCGGTGATTGCCTTGCCGCTTGTATGGCTACTGCTGTTTTTTTTGCTGCCCTTTGCCCTGGTACTGAAGATCAGTTTGTCGGAAGGTGTTGTGGCGATCCCTCCTTATGGGCCGCTTCTTGAGTATACCAACCAGACCCTGCATATCTTTTTAAACGTGGGTAACTATCTGTTTTTGCTGTCCGATTCGCTGTATGCAGCCGCCTATTGGGGATCCGTAAAAACGGCGTTTATCTCAACCGCGGCCTGCTTGTTGATCGGCTACCCGATGGCGTACGCCATGGCCCGCGCCCCAGCACGTTGGCAGCTTCTATTGTTGTTGCTGGTGATGTTGCCCTCCTGGACTTCATTTTTGATTCGGGTGTATGCCTGGATGGGGATTTTAAGTAACAGCGGCCTTATCAATAATCTACTAATAGGGCTTGGTCTGATCGATACGCCTTTACGAATGATGAACACGCAGTTTGCCGTGGTGATAGGTATTGTCTATGCCTATCTTCCCTTTATGGTGCTGCCTCTTTATGCCCATCTAACCCGGCTGGATAACTCACTACTGGAGGCCGCTTCGGACCTTGGGTCACGTAAGCTCAATACCTTTATCAAGGTAACACTGCCCCTTTCGATGGGAGGAATTATTGCGGGGTCAATGCTGGTATTTATCCCGGCCGTGGGCGAGTTTGTTATTCCCGAGCTATTGGGCGGCCCGGATACGCTGATGATTGGTAAGGTACTTTGGGAGGAGTTTTTCCTTAATCGCGATTGGCCCGTTGCCTCGGCGCTGGCAATGGTGATGTTACTGCTGCTGCTAATACCGATTGTTTGGTTTCACCGTTACCAGTCTCGGGGGCTTGAAGAATGAGCGGAGTACGACGGCGGCCGAATTTTTCAACCGTGATGCTGATACTCGGCCTGGTGTTCCTCTATCTGCCGATGGCGGTGTTGGTGGTGTACTCTTTCAACTCTTCCAGGCTCGTTACCGTGTGGGCAGGCTTTTCAACCCAGTGGTACGGGGCGTTGTTCCAGGATCAACAAATTCTCTCGGCAGTATGGACGAGTCTAAAAATCGCGTTTTTTGCCGCGAGCATGGCGGTATGTTTGGGAACGGTCGCGGCGTTTGTAATGACGCGCTTTGGCCGCTTTCGTGGAAAAACGGCGCTTTCCAGCATGGTAACGGCACCACTTGTCATGCCCGAGGTCATTACCGGACTGTCGCTGCTACTGCTATTTGTTCAAATGGCACAGCTGACAGGCTGGCCCGCCGACCGGGGTGTAGGCACTATTTGGATTGCGCATACCACCTTTTGTAGTGCTTACGTTGCCATCGTAGTGGCGGCGCGCCTGCGCGAGCTGGATAGCTCGATAGAAGAGGCGGCAATGGATTTAGGTTCACCACCGCTTAAAACGTTCTTTTTTATCACGCTACCCATTATTGCCCCTGCGCTGGCGGCGGGCTGGCTGCTCGCCTTCACGCTGTCGTTGGATGACTTGGTCATCGCAAGCTTCGTGTCAGGTCCTGGCGCCAATACGTTGCCCATGGTGGTGTTTTCATCTGTACGCATGGGCGTATCGCCTAAGATTAACGCGCTGGCGACGCTGATTATTTTGACGGTATCGCTGGTGACGTTTTTGGCGTGGTGCCTGATGCGTCGTGGCGAAGCCAAGCGGCAAATAAATTAGCAACAAGGAGGCGTTTGGCTAGAAAACGTCATCGTCTCGGCCGGTTAACACGGCTTCAAGTTCGCCGGTCATGGGCGAGATGATGATTTCAAGCTGAATAGGCGCACAGCATTGATGGCAGTCTTCCCACGTGGCGTGGCTGCCTTGAGATGTATCGATGACAAACGTCAGGGGCGCATCGCAATAGGGGCAGTTAAAATCGTGGTTTACCAAGGCATCATCGTGCATAAGCAGCTACCTTTAAAAGTTTTGGAGCTTAGCGCCAGTGTAGCAGTCAGCGCGAAGCCGGGCATGGCGGTGATGAATCAGGTAGGATATAAGCGGTTTTCCACGGACTGTTTTTCAACGTGCTAAAGAGAGAAACGATGATGTTACGAAACATGGTAGTAGCGGCCACTTTGGCCTTCCCGATGGTCGCCTTGGCGGAAGCGCCGAATGTTACCCCAGGCGAGTGGGAGTTCGTCAGCGTGACCAGCATTAGTGGCGACATGGATATTCCAGATCAAACGGAAACCGAGCGTCAATGTATTACTCAGGATGACCTTGAAGGTGCCGAGTTTGGGTTTATCGAAGAAGAAGATGGTTGTGAGCTTCTCAATCAGGAAATGAGTGCTGACGGTCTCTCTTACAGCATGGTATGTCGCGCAGAGGGTGGTGAAGCCAATATTGATGGCGATATGAGCTTTATGGGCGAGCAAATCAGCGGTAGCGTTGATATTCTCACTCAGTCGCCAATGGGCGAGCTGACCATGAATACCGCTATTGAAGGTCAGCGTGTAGGTGAGTGTGAATAATCACTTGCGTTGATGCCTGAGAAGGGCGCCTCTTTTTAAAGAGGCGCCCTTTTTTTGACCTATAGCCTTTTTTACCTCTAGAAAGAAAGTAGCAACACGTCGCTAACCGGCTGAGTCGGAAATTTCCTCTTCCAGACGCCGTTTAACCGCACCGGGGGAGCCGGTATGACGTGCCAGAAGGTCGTACGCAACGGGTACTACAAATAGCGTGAACAGTGTCGCCGCACCAACGCCTGCCATTATCACCGTGCCAATCACCAGGCGGGACTCAGCGCCTGGTCCGCTTGAAATAATCAGTGGTATGGCACCTGCCATGGTGGTAATTGCGGTCATCAAAATAGGCCGTAGCCGGGTGACGGAGGCTTCAATGAGCGCTGTACGAAAGGCTTTACCCTCATCACGTAGCTGGTTGGCAAACTCGACGATCAAAATACCGTTTTTGGCAGCCAGACCAATCAATAGTACCAGGCCAACCTGACTATAAATGTTAAGCGACTGCCCGCTTAGCAAAAGGGCTAGTAGAGCGCCGCTCATCGCAAGCGGTACCGTCAGCATAATAACAAGGGGGTGGATAAGGCTTTCAAACTGAGCGGCCAGCACTAGAAATACCACGATGGCACCTAACACCAGCAGAAAGGTGGTCGCACCACTTGCCTGCTGAAAATCACGTGAAGGGCCTGCCAAATTGGTTTGTGCTTCTTCGGGCAGCAGCGTGTCGGCGGTAGCTTGTAGGTATGCAAGCGCCTCGCCAAGCGGATAGCCGTCAGCCAGGTTGGCCTCGATGGTAATGGCTCGAATACGGTCAAAGCGGTTTAACGTGCTGGCGCCAGCAACGTCGGTAAGCGTCACGAGGCTTGCGAGAGGGATTAGTTCACCAGAGCGTGCCGAGCGTACCTGTATATTATCCAGGGCGCGGGGGCTGTTCTGCCGATCGCGATCACCTTCGATAATCACGTCGTACTCTTCGCCGTTATCCACGTAGCGGGTAACGTTGCGACCGCCTAACAGTACTTCAAGCGTACGGCCTATTTCGGTAATCGTTACGCCCAACGCTGCTGCCCGTTCATAGTTAATCTCGACACTTAGCTGTGGCTGGGTCTCGTTATAGTTGCTTTCAAGCGCAGTAATGCGTGGGTTATCTTCCCGCACATAGTCCATCAGCAGGGTGCGCCAGCGAGCGAGTTCTGCGTAATTACCGCCGCCAATCACAAACTGCACAGGCTTTTGTGTGCGTTGTCCGAAGCCTTGACGCATAACGGGGAATGCCTGAACGCCGGGCAGCGGCCTTAGCAGCGCTCGCACGTCATCCATTACCTCCCATGCGCTGCGGCGGCTGCCCCAATCGGCCATATTGATGATGACAAAACCGCCGTTAAAATTCTCGATATTGCCAAAGCCGCGTGGCGCACGTACGACCACACGCTCAAGCTCACCCGTTTCTATAAGGGGAGCAAGTCGTGCTTCGATTTCATCCATGTAGTCCATCATGTAATAGAAGGTGGCGCCTTCAGGACCATTCACCAATACGATAAAGTTGCCACGATCCTCTTGTGGGGTGTACTCATTGGGTAGCTCGGTGGCAAGCCATGCCGTCATGGCGATCAACAGTGCAAATACCCCGACAACTATCCAACTGCGTGCAAGCAGCCACTCAAGGATACGCTGGTAACGTCGCTGAGTAATACCCAGTAGCCACTGGACACCTTTACCCACGGCGCTGTCGTGCATGCCGGGTTTAAGAATCTTGGACGCCATCATGGGAGTTAGGGTAAGCGCCAAGAGTGTCGAGAAAACAACGGCTGCCGCCATCGTGAGGGCAAACTCGGAAAAGAGCCGACCGATGTCGCCCTGCAGCATGCTTAACGGAACAAATACCGCGACCAACACCAGCGTGGTGGCAATAACCGCAAACGCGATCTGGCGTGTTCCTCTAAAAGCGGCTACCAGCGGCGTTTCACCATAGTCGTGCATGCGGCGATTGATATTTTCCAGTACCACAATAGCATCATCAACAATCAAACCAATCGCCAATACCAGCGCCAGCAGAGTGAGTAAGTTGATTGAAAAGTTCATTACGGCAAGCGCGGTAAAAGCCCCAATGACCGCAATAGGAACGGTAATGGCAGGCACCAGCGTGGTCCGCAGATTACCCAGGAATAAAAAGATCACCACGACGACCAGGCCCATGGCAATAAACAGCGTCATCACGACTTGTTCAATGGCACCGGAAACAAAGACCGAGGCATCATGGGTTAGGCCAAGCGTCATGCCCTCGGGTAGCGTCTCTTGAAGGCGCTCCAATTCATGCCGAACTGCACTTGAAAGCTCAATGACATTAGCGGTCGACTGCATAACGATGCCAAGCCCGACCATGGGAATGCCATTGGCGCGAAATACGGAGCGATCTTCTACAGAGCCGACCTCTACCCGTGCAACATCAGCCAATCGGACCAGGTAGCCATTATCACTTTGATTAAGGGCCAGGCGTTTAAAGTCATCGGCAGTTGCAAAGCTGCGCGGGAGGCGAACGATAAACTGGCGGTCTTGTGATTCGATGGAGCCTGCCGGTAGCTCAACGTTTTCGGCGCGCAGGGCATCTTCAATATCGCCGACGGTCAGGCCGCGAGCGGCAAGCGCATTGCGGTCCAGCCATACGCGCATGGCATAGTCCCGGCCACCGCCGATACGAACGCGGGCAACGCCTGGTTGCACAGACAGGCTGTCAACCAGAAAGCGGTTGGCGTAATCCGTAAGCTCGGTAATTGAGTAGTCGGCGCCCGAGAGGCTTAGCCATACCACAATCTCTTCGCTGCTATCGGCCTTGGTGACTTCCGGAGCGTCGGCATCGTCGGGCAGGTTACGCAAGGCGCCCGAAATTCGGTCACGGATATCGTTCGCCGCCGCGTTGATATCCATTTCAATGCCAAACTCAATTTCAATGCGCGATCGGCCATCTTCGCTCCGTGAGGTGATTAACTCAATGCCCTCGACGCCTGCAATTCGGTCTTCCAATACTTGGGTAATGCGCGTTTCGACGACATTGGCAGAAGCGCCCGGATAGCGGGTATCAATACTAACGATGGGAGGATCCACGGTGGGATACTCTTGCAGAGGAAGCCGGTTAAGCGCCAGTAAGCCAAAGGCAATGATCAGTGCGGCGATGACCATGGCAAGCACGGGTCGCTGTACGGAAATGTCCGATAGACGCATTAGCGATCGGCCTCCAATAAGGCGCGAATACTCGTTTCATCGTCCAGGGTGCCCAGTAAACGTACTTCCAACCCATCTCTTGCCAGTTGCAATCCGTGAACAACCACCAGGTCGCCTGCTTCAACGCCTTCAAGAATTTCTACCTGCCCATAGCGCCGTTCACCTATCACTACGCTGTGCCTTTCAAGGCGTGGGGTAGGGCCACTTTGGTCAATCACCATGACATGGTGTTGGTCGCCACTGGGTTCGAGTGCCGCTTCGGGCAGCACGATGGCATCGCGTACGCGCTGTTGAACGACCACTTCCATCAACATACCCGGCCGAAGGCGCATATCGGGGTTTTCAAGCACAGCACGCACGTTAACGCTTCGCGAGATAGGATCAATGCGTGTACCGATACTGGCAATATCGCCACTAAATATGTCGTCGGGGTAGGCGGCTGTCGTAGCGCTGAGCGGCAGCCCGATTGAAAGGCGGCTTAGAAAGCGTTCGGGAACGCTAAAATCAAGTTTCATCACATCCAGCTTGTCGAGCGTTACCAATTCCATGCCGGGCGTTACCAGTGTGCCGGTACTAATGGTACGCAACCCCACGCGGCCGCTGAAAGGAGCTTTGATTTGGTAGTTGGTAAGCCGCGCTTCGATAACCTGCGTGTTGGCCTGCGCTTGGCGAAGCTGTGCTTGAAAGTCTTCCAGGTCCGCCCGAGCGGCCAGGTTGCGCTCCTGTAGCTGGGTGGTACGACCAAGCGTATTACGTCGTTCGTCACTGATGGCCTGAGCTGAGCGCAGCTGGGCTTGCTCTTCGGCATCGTCAAGGTGAATCAGTACTTGCCCCTGTTCAACCTGGTCACCATCCTCAAAATTGATCTCGGCCACAATATCGGTGACCGTTGCAGAAAGCGTAACGCTCTCATCGGCACGCAGGGTGCCCAAGGCTTCCAGTGGGTCAGACCACGTCATTATTTCTGCGCGGCTGCCAATCACAGAAGGTGCGGGCTGTGCTGCGGTTTGCCCCAGGGCGGGACTTGAGAGTAAAACGGTGAGCAAAACAAGCAAATACGGTCGGGCATACGCGGACATAGGCTTCTCGGTATCAGGCGTGGAGGTAATCCTGGTTAGCACTCTTATATGATGTCATGAAACGCGAAGAAACATTTTCTCCTTGCCTTGAACTGTTAAAATGCGGGTCTTCTCCCCCAAGAGCAATTCTCTATGGTTTATGATGTCGTGGTTATCGGCGCCGGTGCCGCAGGCCTAATGTGCGCTGCACAGGCTGGTTATGCAGGCCGACGCGTGCTGGTACTCGACCACGCCAACAAGGCAGGTAAAAAGATACTGATGTCAGGCGGTGGCCGCTGCAACTTTACCAACCTTGGCACCACACCTCAGCATTTTTACTCTGAAAATCCGCATTTTTGTATTTCCGCGCTTAAGCGCTATCGGCCGGAACACTTTGTAGAGCTGGTTGACCGGCATGGCGTCGAGTACGTGGAAAAAGCCCCTGGGCAGCTATTCTGTGCAACGTCGGCTAAAGAAATTGTGCGAGTGCTATGGACAGAGTGCGAATGGGCGGGCGTGGAAATAACGCTAAATACCCAGATCAAGACAGTCACCAGGCAAGGCGACGCCATGCGGCTGATGACATCGATGGGGAGCATTGATGCTGGGATTGTCGTGGTGGCGAGCGGCGGCTTATCGATTCCCACGATGGGCGCCACCGGGTTTGGTTATGAGCTGGCACGCCAGTTTGGCCTGGACGTGTTACCTACTCGGCCTGGTCTAGTGCCTTTCGCCCTGAGTGATTTCTGGAAGGAGCGCAGTGCTGCACTTTCCGGACTCAGCTTGCCTGTCGCGGTGAGCTGTGCAGGGCGGCGGTTTGTTGAGCCGATGCTGTTCACGCACCGGGGCTTGTCGGGCCCCTCTATGCTACAGATATCCAGCGTATGGCAACCCGGCTCATCCATAGAAATTGATACATTGCCGGGCGAGGATGCCGCCGCGTCACTGCGTGAGGCGCGTCAAACAACACCCAAACGTCAGTTATCAACCTGGTTGGGAGAGCGCTTTCCCAAACGCTTTGCCCAGGCGCTTTTAGAGTGGTACCCAGACGCGAATCAGGCAGCGCCGCTTGCTCAATACAGTAACGATGAGGTAGATCAATGGGCCTATCGGCTTAACCAATGGCAGCTTAAACCAGCGGGCACTGAAGGGTGGCGTACGGCAGAGGTAACCATGGGCGGGGTCAATACAGACGCTATCTCATCGAAATCGTTTGAGGTAAAAGATGTGCCTCAACTGCGTTTTATAGGAGAAGTGCTGGATGTGACTGGTGAGCTTGGAGGGTATAACTTTCAGTGGGCGTGGGCGAGTGGGGTTGCTTGTGGGCAAGCTTGCTAGGCCGCGTGATGCGGCCCGGCAATTAAGTAACAACGTTAGAAAGCAGCTTCAATTTGCGAAATAGCATATAGCCTGCAAGCGCTTTTCTACCGGCTGCCATTACTCCGCCCGGTCTGCGTACAAATTTGTAGGCGAGTAGGCCGCCAGCGGCATAAAGTGGCAGCTTGATGCTGCGCCACTTTTGATCAAGTGGGGAGGCCGAACGCTGTAGATAATCGCTGCATACCAAAATATCAACGCGCTGCTGCTCAAGCTGTGCAAGTAATGCTGCTTTGCGTTCCGCACGGCTTATACGCTCAGGGCGGTTGGCCGGCTTAACGCTCTTGTTGGTTTGCTTCATCGCCTTTCACCTCAAGCAGAGCACGATCAGCCGCTAGTTGTTTAAGCGTTTCTTTTAAAAACGTATGCCGTTTGGCCTGACGAATAGCAATGGCCGCCAATAATAAACTGGCTGCTATCAGGACACCCGCGCTGACACCAATCGCCAGCAGCCTATAAGAGTCCCAAAAAACCACGATGACTAGCGCGGTAAGCGTTATTACACCTAGCAATAAAAGTAATAAGCTGGCGCCGGTCAACAGAAACAGTGTGACTAAACGAGCGCGCTCTTCTTCTAATTCTAAAACCGCCAAACGCAGTCGGGTTTCACTGTTAGCAACCAGTGACCTTACTAAGCGCTTGGCGGCAGAAAATACGCGTTGGGTTGGCCCCAAAGACATTAGCGGCGTCCGAGCAGCATACCTACCAATAGACCGACGGCTGCGCCGATACCGATGCTGGACCACGGGTTTTCGCGTACGTACCGATCACAGCAGTCGACTTGATTTGAAAGCGTTTCACGGGTTTCATCATAAATTCGCTCGCCGCGAGCTTCCAAGCGTTCACGGGCGCTTTTAAGACGGCTTTCAGCACGAGCACGAAGGTCGCGCATTTCGCCGCTGGCATCCTTGGACGTTGCGTTAACCAGTTCTTCTACGGTGTCGCTTAAGTGGCGCAGATCTTCTTTCCACTGATCAGCGCGGTGATCAGTATCGAATTGACGCTTAGCCATTTTGTCTTCCTTTGACGAATGAATGAATTAATCTATATCAGCATAGCAGCCGACACATGATAGACAAGGCCATTTTTTATCGGTTCAAACCCGTCGCACTAAACAGGGGATTTAAACTAAAACCAATGCTTAGACGATTAACACGACCATTATAGTCAATCATGCTTTCACCATAGCCATAGTAATACTGGATGTGCCCGCGCAGGTTGCCAAACGTAGGCCAACTATAGTCAATTTGAGTGCCGTAGTTACCTGCGCTCGGGTTCCCTCGTAGTAACGTGCTGATTTCATGATTATTGTTGAGCCGCTTGGCGATATGGATATCGCCATAGCCCATATAGTGCTCAATATCAGGGTTATCGTCGTCACTGGCAGATTCAGGGACGCGCCAAAAAGGAGCGAGCGTTACTGCCCAGTCGCCACGCTGAAACGTACTTTCCAGATACACGCGGTTCCAACTGCGCGAGAGGGGGTCTGAACGTCCATTGGACTGATGGTTAAAAGCAACCCGGTTGCGCGTGTTTACCCATCCAAGGGCATCCCAGGCATTATCGAAGTCGATAAACAGCTCGGGTTCATAGTTGGTTTCCCTAAACGGGGAGGACGCATCGGTATTGTAAGCCTGCCACCAACTGCGCTGGGTATAGCCAAAATAGAGATCGCCTACATCACCGAAAATATTTTCTGCCAAATTTGCTTTAACGCTTATCTGAAACTTGAGCTCATACCGCTCAGCGTCTGAATCGGTCGTGATATTACGAAAATTCTCAGCATTCGGTTTTGCGTTATAGCTGACGGGAAACAAGTAGTTAAGGCGGTGTGTGGTAATCGAAAAGGGATTCCGTGTTGATTCTTGCTCAAGCAGCCTGCGTTCGATGATATCTTCACGAGCGGCTACTTCGGGTGGTTGCTCTACCGTTACTTTTGAAGGCGTGTCGCCAAGTGCTGCTTGGTTATCTAGCTGTTGTTGAAGCTGGTAGAGTTCACTATTGAGCTCACGAATACGCGCTTCAATTTCTTCCTGGGAGTCGGCTAAGGCAGGGCTACTGTACGTTACTGTGCTTAGCAAGGCTATTACGCTTGCATACAGCAGTTTTCGGGTGACCATTTTTCGGGTGACCATTGAAGCGACTCGCAAATAATAAGGGGAAGGATCAATTATCAGAGTCGTTTCTATACATGCCAAGAGAGTAAGTCAACCTCTTCGTTGCGCAGATCAATGGAACCCCTGACAATGGCTGGTATTTAATTTTTACCACTATCATTTTTTTCTGAGGGTATATCAACCGTGGTTAGATGTATCTGTAATTATACCTTGAAGGTGCTATTGGCGCTTTATTTGATGACGGTGTGCGTTAGCGTTCAGGGCGCCTTTGACGTTGATCAAGTACCCTCACAAGAGACAATAGCGGCGCGCTTGGCAGCGCTCGATTCAGTAGACAGTGAGCTAACCGCGCAGCAGGTTAGCGAGCAGACCAATTTAAGGGGCGCGCTGGAAATTTACCAACGTTTGGATGCTAATGATGAACGTTTAAAGGTACTTAATCAGCGGGTTGATGAGGCGCCTGAACAGTTGTACCAGTTAGAGCTTGCGCTGGGTGAGGTGGAGGAGAGTTTTCAGCAGTTAACTGCCCAAACATTCGCCGATATGTCGTTGGACGATTTAACGTCACAGCAGGCAGATGCTGTCCTTGAACTGCAGCAGCTGCAAGGGGAGTTGACCGATGTGAACTCGCAGTTACTGGCCTCGATTACGTTACCCGAGCGAGCCCAGCAGGCAATCTCCAATGCCCTGCAACGTGCTGAAACGCTACGCCGTGAGTACGACGATCGCGAAGCGCTATTAACGGATAGCCAGCTCTCACTCTCAAAGGATGCGCAGCTCATACAGCTTGGCTTGGCACGTCTCTTGGCAGAACGAGATGCCGCTTATAACCAACGAGAGTTAAGTGTTAACAGCCGATTGCGTGAACTCGCGCAACAACGGCGCGACCTCTTTTCGTTGCAAATTGATTACCAGGAAAAGCGCTTGGGTTTACTTGAGGGTGCCATTGATCTTCAGCGTACCCTTGAGTCTGAGCAAGTGGCGGCCGAGGCCATCGTGGATAATTCGCTTTTGGCTGAGGGCAACCCTGTCATACGTGATGCCCAGCAAGTTAATCAACGCATAAGCCAGGAACTGCTGCAGGCAACTGACCGCAGCAACACTATCTTGCGTGAAAATTTTGAGGCGCAGCGTGATCTGGACTATGTACTCCAATTGCAGCGTAGCCTCAATGAACAGATCGATGCCATGCGTGGGAGTCATTTGTTATCACTTATTTTAAATGAGCAGCGCCAATCATTGCCTACGCCAGTTCCGCATCGGCATTTGCAGGATGAAATTGCGGATCTTCGATTGAGACAGTTTGATTTAACCCGCCAGAGTGACCAGTTGCGCCACGGCAGGCGGTTAGCCATTCAGCGCGTGGAGGAGGCAGGCCTTGAGGCAACCCCAAGTGTGATCGACGCATTGAACCAGATTTATAGAGAGCGTCGTGAGCTGGTAGAGCAGTTGGAGCAATCCTACAGCAGCCTTTTAAGTTCTGCGATTGAGCTACAGCTGAATCAGAAGCAGCTGCTCACCACGACACGCGAGCTACGTACCACCATTTATGAGCAGTTATTTTGGGTCGCTAACAGTCAGCCTGTGGATATTAACTGGCTGCGCCAGTTGCCCAACAACATTCGCCTGGAGTGGCGAGAAGGCGAGTGGCGAGTCATTTTTTCAAACCACTGGCAGGCGCTTTCTTGGAAAATAGTGTTTGGGCTGCCATGGATGCTACTTGGTCTGTTGCTCATCGGGTTACGCGTGCGGATAAAAGAGCGCTTGGCGACAATCCATTCTCAGATTGGCCGTTTAAAAAGCGATACTCAATTACACACACCAAAAGCAGTGCTGTTAAACGCGCTATTGGCTATTCCGGGGCCGTTGATGCTAGCCGGTGTTGGAGTTGGGCTTCGCGAAACAGACGATGTATTAACCCACAGTATTGCGCCTGCGTTAATGCAACTCGCGTTAAGCTGGGGGGTGGTCGCGTGGGGGCGGCGTTTGCTCGCACCTGACGGCGTTGCCGAACGGCACTTTACCTGGCCTGCTCGTTATAACGCCCAGCTTCGTAAGCTATTACGTTGGCTGGGGTTTGCGCTGGTGCCGGTGATAGCGATTGCGACAATATCGGGGCAGGTGCAAGCACCTCTAGCCTTGCGTCCTATTGCACTGGGCCTGATGGTCGCGGGGCTGTTAGCCATGAGCTGGTGGCTAACGAAGCTGATTTTGGCACATGTTCCTTTTTTTGGGCTTCGCTTATTCCGTTTGGTGTTGGGACTCGCCATGGCCGCCATCCCGCTCGTATTGGTGGGCTTGATCGTGTGGGGGTATGAATATACTGCACTGCGTTTGGCGGGGCGGTTTGCGATCACGCTTTATTTATTGGGGCTGTGGGTGGTTGTTGAGGCGACGGTAGTGCGTAGTTTGGCTGTTGCCGCCAGACGCTTGGCTTACCGACGAGCGCTTGCCCGGCGTGCTCAAGCGCAGGAGGAAGCTGAAGGGGGGCTTGAGGTGGTGGAAGAGCCGCCGCTGGATATGGAGAAAATCAATACTCAGTCGCTACGCCTCTCCAAGCTGATTTTGTTAATCGGCTTCAGCTTACTTTTATATCTTGTCTGGTCGGATCTTTTATCCGTGGTGGGATATCTGGATCATGTTTCCCTGTGGGATTCTGGCGATGAGGATTTGATTGGCAGTGAACTGTCTGTCACGGATGTTATTACCGCGCTGCTGGTGGTCGCAGTTACCTTTATTATGGCGCGCAATCTGCCTGGCCTTTTAGAGGTAATGGTCTTGTCTCGCTTGTCACTAAAACAGGGCAGTGCCTATGCCATCAGTTCGCTGCTCTCGTATGCGATTGTGGGCACGGGCATGCTGATTGCGCTGGCCACTCTGGGCGTTTCCTGGGACAAGTTACAGTGGCTGGTGGCGGCGCTCAGTGTGGGACTGGGCTTTGGGTTACAGGAAATCTTTGCCAACTTCATTTCAGGTTTGATTATCCTGTTCGAGCGGCCTATTCGCATTGGGGATACGATTACGCTGGGTAACTTGCACGGGACCGTGAACCGCATAAGGATACGAGCGACAACCGTTACTGACTTTGATCGCAAAGAAATTATTATTCCCAATAAAACCTTTGTGACTGATCAGCTTATTAACTGGTCACTTTCAGATAACGTGACCAGGGTCGTGCTGACGTATGGCGTTGCGCATAACTCGGACTTGGCCAAAGTGCACCAGCTTTTACGCCAGGCGGCAGATGAAAACGAGCGGGTGTTGATTGACCCGGAGCCTCAGGTGTTCTGTTTGAGCTATGGCAACCATAGCTTCAATTTTGAGCTGCGCATTTTTGTTGATGACATCAAGGAGCGCTTGCCTGCGACGGATGAAATCAACTGTCGGGTAAATGAGCTGTTTCAAAAAGCAGGTGTTCGTGTGGCTTTTGAGCAGATGGATGTATGGCTGCACCGTGACCAAGGGGAGTCGGTCAAAGTGCAGTCAATTAATAAGTTACCGCCGTCTACGTATAGTTAGGCGTATGTCAGAGGTGAAGATTTAAGGGCGTGAAGAAGAAACTCCCGATTAACGTCTCCTCCGGTAATCGGGCTCCAGGGGCGTCGTCGAACAGTCGCTGTGTATCCTCTGGCTACTTTTCAACTGGCTAACCCTTTGGCTGACCAGTAGTTGATCAAGTCTTAACATTGATGACATGGTTAATTAAACGCGTGGCAATAGCGGGTTAAGTGGCGAGTGAGACCCTTCAAGGGCCTGTAACTCGGTATCTGGCACGCGAGAGGCTCCCCAGCTGCGATATAAATACTGTTTGACGTTATCAAGCTCTTCATCCGTTACCGTGGCTAATTCACCGTGCTCCAGCGGGTCAAAGTGAAAGATATAGAGCCTTGACGTAAACTGGTCGAAGGGCAGTGATGCCTCGCCGAAGCGTTCGCCGTTACCTGCGGTACTCACAATAGCGCCATTACCCCAATCTTGACCGCTGTCATTATTAGGGTTGTAAAAATAGAGCCGCATTATATCGGTTGGATCAAGCGATGCGCGCAGTATCGTAATGGCATGCCAGCCGATAAAGCGGGCGGCGCTGTCGGTAATCGCAATGCCCGCAGGCTGAGGATGAATAAGCGGTTGGTTACCGTTATAAAAGGGGTGGTAACAGGCGTAAAAGTGGCGAATAAAAGCATCAAGGTTAGCGAGTTGCCCGGTGGCAACGTCGACATTGATACAAAAACCGCGGCCTGACCACCAGCCATGAAATTCCGGGTTCACCCAGCGGTGCGGGTCGCCTGCGCGGCCCAGGCAGCGTCGGCCCATTTCTGCGTAAATGCGGTCAAGATGAGGCACCACAATCAGTGAGACGGGGTCTAAATCGACAGGCAGTTCTGATGCGACACCCGACAGGCTCTCGTTAGAGGAGAGAGGCTGACCTTCAAAATGCATGATGATTTCATCATCTCGTGCGGCCCAGGCCACCATTTGCAGTAAATAGTCGGGGTCGTTGTAGGCCCACATGGAGAGCGCTCTGGCTGATTGGCAGGTAGGATTATTGCCTTGGCCCACACCTAAAGGCTGGCCCAGCATACATAAAACCCCTTCAAGCAGGCGCGCACGGGGTGTGGTTGTCTCGCCGTAGGCAAGGTTCAGGCGTGCCTGAGTCCAGTCGGAAAGCGACAGATTAAGCTGACGCCACATGGCGGGAGCAACCGGTGGCTGGTAAAGAATGCCCCGCTCAAGCAGAAGCGCCAAGCCATAAACGGCCTGCGCAGTGGCAGGGTAAACACTGCTGCGAATAAGCGCGTGGACAAGTTCACGATAACACAGCAGGCAGTCGCGGCCGGTAGAGGAGAGTCCCATCGCCTCGGTCAGTAGGTAGTCGCTCTCTTCAAGTAGGTAGCGCATCAACACGGCATGATACGGCGACACCAGCCCCGTATCGTGCATGGCGCGGGCACATCCTGTGGCCTCTGCTTGTAACGCGGTGGTGTCCATACGCTCAAGGCGCTCGCGGTAGACATCCACGCCAGGGTCTTCGCGGCACGCTTGGGTAGGCCCATAGAGTGAGCTCACCAGGCGATCAGCGCCTTGCCCGCTGGTGGCCAGGTCAATTTCCGGGTTGGCTTGGCACAGGGCAATCTGGGTAATCATCTGTTTAATAGCATCGACCTGGATAGGCCGCTGCTTCAAGATACGCCAGATTTCATCTATCAACTGATCAATAACATGCTCATAGCCGATGCGTTTGGCAAGGTGGTTAAACAGCTGACGCGTAATGGTCGCAAGTCGCCCTTGGGTTTCACGCTCGGCTTCGCTGGGCGCTGAAAACAGCAGCCACAGATTAATCGCCATTACTTGTGTCAGGTAGTGGTGCGCCTGCTCCTGGGAGAGCAGCGCATGTTGATAGTCACCTTTGGCGACCGCCAGCAGACGCAACTCGCTTAGCGCTTCAATAACGACTACATTGGCATCGGCACTTTTCAGTGAGAACGTGGTTAGCGTAGGCACCAGAAACTGAGGTGTTTCCCAGTCAGAACCCGCAAAAACGCCTGAGGCTTCAATCACTTCCGAACGCGCTTCAAGCGCCGCACTGCCACCGGGTTGCAAAAGTACCCGGCGAGCGGTGTCCAGGACGCGAGGCAGTTTTTCTAGCTTGGTAAAAGAGGGTGCCTCTGCCAATAAGGCGACAGCCTGGTCTAGTTTTAAAAGCAGCTCATCAAGCTTGCACGTATCGTTTGAAAGTGACTCGTTATGAGGCGTCACAATGACTCCTTGTCCCGGTGGTCACTGGGATTATACATAGAAGTCGAGGTCTTCCTGTCGTTTTAGAAGATCACGCAGGGTATGGGCATCATCGCCTTTGAAATAGATTAGCCCCCAGTGGGTGCCAAAGGCGGTGCGCTTGGTAACCGTCTCTTCAACGGGCGAGGTCAGCTCATGGGACTCAAAGTAAGCGTGGTCCTCTGTCTCTTCGGGAATCTCAAGACGGCTGACAACGCGTCGACGAGGATAAACACCAAAACAGCCAGCAAACCCATTGGCGTCCACTACTTCCTTGGGAAAGAAGGCGGCCACTTCCTCAGGCGTGCTTTTAGGGTCAAACACCAGTATGGAGGCCTGGTAAGCGTTAAAGCCATAAACCCGCTCCAGTAGCTCAAACACTTTAAAACCTGGTGGCCGGTAGGCGACTTCGCCAAAGTACATTTCACCATCGCTGGTGACAAAGTATTCGGGATGAATCAAGCCAAATTCAATATCAAAGGCCTTGATCAGTTTTTCGATCTGAGCGGTGATTTGTTCGCGGTACCTTTCAAGTTCTGGAGAAGCGGGAACAAATACCGAGTAACCTAACGTGACGTATTCAGAAATATTCAAAAAAGCGATTTTGCCGTTATGAATCCACGCCTCGACGGCGAATTCCCAACCGTCAAGGTGGGACTCCATCAAGACAGGAAATTCCTCATCAGGAATAGCATCGATTTCATCCGGGGTACGGATGACGCGATGCCCCAGGCAGCCTGCTTTATCGAAGGCTTTAAGGTGGATGGGATCGTTGGGGTCGCCATCAAGCTTAAGCAGTGTTTGGTTAACGCGCTTTAGAAAACGCACCACATCTTCTTTATCGTGGGCTTCTTCAAATATGCCTACGCGGATGCCGCCCAACTGGGCACGCCGCTTCATAAGGGCTTTGTCACGTAACAGCAGTGACTGCCCGTAAAGCCTGGGGTTGTCCAGGAGTACCGAGTTAATGGCACCTGCCCACTCGACGGTCTCTTCAAAAAGTGGGATCGCCACATCAACGCCTTTCTCTTTGAGCGTTTCGGCGATCTCAAGTGAACGGTCGTTCAGACGTTCAAAATTCCACGAAACATAGGGAATCTCATGCTGTTGGCAATACTCCTCAGCCCAGTCAGGCGCTACCACGATATAGCGTCGGTCAAACTTTTCAGCCGCCTCGATAGCGTTTAGGCTCCAGCCTAGTAGCGCGATGTAGCCTTTGTTCGGATCCTTTTGCATGACCGTTACTCCTGTAGGGTGAGAGCATTTCCGCTTCACTCTCTTCACCCTACACGAGGCCTGCTATATCGGCTAATTAGTAGATCGTAAAGTGGACAGTTAGCGTTTATTAACGCTTTGAGGCAGGTCAGCTAAGGCCCTGCTGATAGGGTTATGGTACGCTAGGGCGGAAAATTTTATGTTCATAGGGCAAGAGGGATAGGCCAAAATGGCGGCCAAGCCGATTTATCGAGTAGTGGTGCACCAACAGGGTGAAATTTGGGATTTATACGTTCGAGAAATATTTCAAAGCGAACTCTGGGGCTTTATTGAAGTCGAGGAGTTTGTCTTTGACGATGCGTCACGGGTAGTTGTTGATCCTGCAACTGAAAAATTGCAGCGAACCTTCGAGGGTGTCAAACGTAGCTACCTGCCTCTTAATGCGATTGTGCGTATTGATGAGGTGGAGCGTGAAGGCCCTTTGAAGGCAGTCAAAAGCGATGCCCGCGTTGCTGAGTTTCCTCGTCCCTTCCCCCTACCACCACGTAGCGAAGGGTAAGCGCTCAAGACAGGCGCGACGCTGTAAGCGCTGGTGGCCTCGTCCGCTATACAGCGTTTTTTTTAATCAGGACATGACGTTATGCAAGCAGATAAATTTCGTTTCTCTTATATCGCGGCCGGTGTTTTATTAAGTGTGGCCAGCGCACAAGCAATTGCACAAACCGACGGCCAAGCGTGGGTGAGCGATAAATTGAGCACTTACGTGCGCAGCGGGCCTACTGATGGATACCGCATTATTGGCACGTTAAATGCCGGTGAGCAGGTAGAGGTGCTGGAAGAGAGCGGTGATTACACCCGGGTACGTGGCCAAAGCGGCGACACCGTGTGGGTATTGACGAACGAAATCCAGGAAACGCCTAGTGCCCGCGAGCAGTTGCCGGTGCTTCAAGCCCGGGTCGATGAGCTCACCGCAGAGCTTGATGGTATTAACGATACCTGGGAGCAGCGCACCTCCTCGATGACCGAGACGCTTGAACTGCGTGAGCAGCGCATTGCTGACCTTGAAACGCGCAATAACGAGCTTGATAACGAGGCCGAGCAGTCGCGCCAGCAGGTACGCGCGCTTCAGGCTCGGCTGGATACCCAGGAAGAAGACCTGTTAATGCGCTACTTCATGTATGGCGGCGGTGTGGCGGGTGCCGGGCTGTTAGTGGGGCTTATCGTTCCGCACTTGCCGCGTCGGCGTAAAAAGCGTGATCGCTGGTTCTAGGTTCCAGGTTCCAGGTTCCAGGTTCCAGGTTCCAGGTTTTAAGTTCCAGGTTCTAAGCATCAGGACCAGTTTTTTAGGTTCTGGATTCAAGGGTAAAAGGGCGTCTAATGAGCACTTCCTGGCGGCAGCGCTGGCAAGAAGGCCGGATTGGTTTTCATCTATCTCAGCCGCATCCAGCGCTGCTTGAGTACTGGCCCACATTGGGCGTTGAGCAGGGCACTAAAGTGCTGGTGCCCTTGTGTGGTAAAAGCCTGGACATGCGCTGGCTGGCTGATGCGGGACATCCGGTGCTAGGCATTGAGTTGGCGCCTGAGGCAATAGCGCAATTCTTGACCCAGCGCCAGACGCCTGTATCGCGCTATACCCAAGCGGGATTTGAAATATCACGTCAAGGTAGCGTGGAACTCTGGTGTGGGGATTTTTTTCATTTGCACATACGCCAGGCCGCCGAAGTAGGCGCGTTTTATGATCGTGCGGCACTGATTGCGTTACCGCCTGCCACGCGAGAGCGCTATGCATTCCACTTGGCCCAGCTGGTCCCGCCCGGAGCCGCTGGGCTGTTGGTTAGCATAACGCACGAGGGTGAGGGCGCGGGCCCGCCGTATAGCGTGCCTGACCAGGAAGTGGCTCAATTGTTTACACCCAACTTTCGTGTCACGTTGCTTGAGCAAGGAAGCCCCGATGAACGGGGCCGAACTGAATCTGTTTGGTCATTAGAGCGGCGCGGACCACACAAATAGTGCGTGCCAGCGCGCTCAATGTATATCAGCGGGCGAGTAGCTGACCAAGCTCTGGGTCGTTGAAGGCCCGGTTAAGGCCGTCGCTGAGCAGGTCATTCAGCATACGTGTATTAGCATCTTCGCCCGGCCTAACGGCATAGCCTTGTGTGCGGCGCGAGGTGTAGGTGCCGGTATACGTGGTGCCTTTATTCTGGGCAATGGCCCGGAAAACGCCCTCAATACGCGCCTCGTCTACCAAGGGCTGACCACTATCGCCACGACCATACTGTAGGCTAACAAGCTCCAGGGTAAGCGTAGGTCGGCCTTGGGCCTGCTCAGTGGTGGGGTTAAAGCCCATATCGTGAACCGCGCGCTCTGCTTCTGCTTGCAGTTGGGGAATAAGCTCATGGCTGCTCACGGTAATCTGAGCCGTTGACATGCTGCCGCCAGCCCTTGTACCAATAACCTCGCTTTCTCGACCATCAACGGCGACGACCGTGACGTGTTGGCCTGACCCGGTTTGCGGCACGTTCGTACTACGCTCCGGGCTAAGCTGAAGGTATTGAGGACCTGAGCAGCCTGTTAACCAGAGGCCTGCCAACAGCACTCCTGAAAGACGTAAAAACTGGCGCCGAAGCATATTTTCTCCCCCGCAGTAACGGTTTGTTCCAATAACTGGTTCTAGGCTTTGTACGAAAACTGCTTGCGCTCGACCATACGGCGTTAAAAATCAGCTCAAAATACTCATTTACCCATGTAAACTCCGTTTTTTCGATGATTTTTGCCTTGTCTGGCCTTCGCTCAGCAACTTTTCGTACAAACCCTGATAACCTGTTTCAAAGCGCTTGTTTCAAAGAGCCCTCTGAACAACTATGCCGTTGTTATACGTAAAACGCCAGCAGGATAAGTGGTGGGCGCTGTTGGCGATTTAAGCGGCTCGTGTCTGTTTTTCTGAATCCGTTACCCCGTCTTTAAAACGGTGCCACTGGCGCGGGTGGGCATAAAGGCGTTGTCCGCGGCGCATCGCTAAACGTTCAAAATCCGCATGACGCACGGTCGCAAGCCAGGGCTTCTCCAGCCAGTCAGCTTCCAGCTCAACACGCACTTCGGCACCCACGGGGGAGATCGCCGTTATCACTACCGGTAGATGGCAGGTATCGCTTGGCTGTTCTGCCAGGCGTACCTCATGAGGGCGCAAAAGTAGCTCTTCGCTACCTTCGGGTAGGTCAGCGTGCAAATAGGCATCGCCGCAGGTCAAAATGCCGTTACGAACGCTGCCTTCCAAGTGGTTGACGTCACCCAGAAACTCGAAGACAAAGCGATTTTTTGGCGAATGATAGAGTGTGTCCGGAGCATCAATTTGCTCAATGCGCCCGTTGCTCATCACCACGACCCGATCGGAAAGCTCAAGCGCTTCTTCCTGGTCATGGGTAACAAAAACGCTGGTAAAATTTAGTTCGCTGTGCAAGCGTCGAAGCCAGCGGCGTAAGTCCTGGCGTACCTTGGCATCCAGCGCGCCAAACGGCTCATCAAGTAGCAGTACGTCGGGTTTTACCGCTAACGCACGGGCGAGAGAAACACGCTGCTGTTGGCCGCCTGAAAGCTGGGCGGGGTAACGCTTGGCCAGGTGTTCAAGCTGAACCATTTCAAGCAGGCGAAACACGCGCGCGCGAATTTCAGCGCTGGAAGGGCGCTCTTTTTTGGCCATCACCGTCAAGCCAAACGCGACGTTATCGTAAACGCTCATATGACGAAACAGCGCATAGTGCTGAAATACGAAGCCGATACGCCGGTCGCGCACATGTACATTTGTGACATCGCGTTCGCCGAACATGATTCTGGCCGACTGGGTAGCGCGGTCAGCACTTTCAAGGCCGGCAATAATCCGCAAAAGCGTGGTCTTGCCCGACCCAGAGGGCCCCAGAAGGCCGACTAATTCGCCCTCATGGATATCCAGATTGACAGGCTCAAGGGCCTGCGTGTTGCCAAAGTGTTTTGCAATATTTTCTAAGCGAATGCTCATAGGAGCGCCTCCCGGCGCGATGCGCGCCATTCCAGGCTTGCCTTGGCCGCCAGGGTAAGCAGGGCAATCAGTGCTAACAGTGCCGCGCATGCAAATGCACCAACCGCATTGTAGTCCTGGTAAAGCTGTTCAAGGTGAAGAGGAAGTGTATTGGTTTGGCCACGTATCGCGCCCGAGACCACCGATACCGCGCCAAATTCACCGACGGCGCGGGCGTTAGTTAAAATAATCCCGTAAAGCAGTGCCCAGCGGATATTCGGCAGCGTGACTCGCCAAAAGGTGGCCCATCCTTTGGCTCCTAGCGTGGCGGCTGCCTCTTCCTCACGCGAGCCCTGCGCCTGCATCAGCGGAATCAGCTCGCGGGCAACGAAGGGGCAGGTAACAAACACGGTCACCATCAAAATGCCAGGCCAGGCAAACATCAACTGAATATCATGGCCATCCAACCAACTGCCGATCCACCCGTTGCGGCCGTAAAGCAGCAGGTAAATAAGACCGGCAACAACAGGGGAAACAGCAAAGGGGATATCAATCAAGGTTTGCAGAATGCGCCGACCAGGAAAGCTAAACCGCGTGACCAGCCACGCCAGGGCCACGCCAAACACCAGACAAATAGGAATGGTGAGCAGGGCGATGACCAGCGTTAGACCAATAGCATGCAGGGTAAAATAATTGCTTACATTGACCCAGAAAGTCGCAACGCCCTGAGAAAAGGCCTGAGCGAAAATGGCGACAAGCGGCAGCAATAAAAACAGCGCCGACAGGATTAACGCCGCGCCAATTAACAGGCGCTTGACGCCCGGTGCATCACCAATTCTACGCATTATCCCTTACCTCCATGCAGGCGGCGGACAAAACGGCCTTGCCAAATGTTGATGGCAAGCAGCAGCGCGAGCGAAACAAACAGCACCACGGAGGCCACTGCGGAGGCGCCTGCGTAGTCATACTCCTGCAGTTTGACGAAGATCATTAACGCGGTAATTTCCGTTTCGTAGGGCATATTGCCTGCGATAAAGATAATCGCGCCAAATTCGCCAAGCGAGCGCACAAACGCAAGGCCTGTTCCTGTCACCAGAGCGGGCCATAAATGCGGCATGATCACCCGGCGAAAGGCCACCCAGTCGGTCGCGCCCAGTGACATGGCAGCTTCGTCAACCTCAGCGGGTAAGTCTTCTAATACGGGCTGCACGGTGCGCACCACAAACGGGATACTGGTAAACGCCATGGCCAGTGCGATACCGACCCAGGTGTAGGCCACCTGAAGACCCAAAGGCTCAAGCAGGCGCCCCATCCAGCCACTGCTGGCATAGAGAGTGGCCAGCGTAATGCCTGCTACCGCTGTGGGGAGAGCAAACGGTAGGTCCATTAAAGCATCCAGCAGCCGCTTGCCGGGAAACTCGTAGCGCACCAATACCCAAGCGAGTAGTAGGCCGAAGACCGCATTAATTAACGCCGCCACCGCCGCTGCGCCCATGGTGACCATATAGCTTGCGACCACTCGGCCTTCGGTAATAATTGACCAGTATTGGGCAAGGCTTAGCTCGGCAAGCTGCCCGAAAAGCCCAGTGATAGGCAGTACCAGTACCAGCGAGATAAACAGCACGCTGATACCCATGGAAAGACCAAAACCCGGCAGCACGCGAGTGCTGCCGGTTAGTCGTAAAGCGCGTTGATTCATAATGTTTTGATAACGACTGACGTCCTGTTAACGGCGCTGTAGTTGATCGAGCAGCGCGCCACCCTCGAAGTGCGTTTCCATTACTTCGTCCCAGCTACCAAATACGTCTTCTACGCTGAACAGCTCAGTCTCCGGGAATTGGTCGGAAAACTCTTCAACCACGGTTTCGTTATGTACGCGATAGTTAAAGTTCGCCAGTAGTCGCTGGGCATCTTCTGTGTAGAGATACTCAAGGTATCCCTGCGCTAAATCGGTATTGCCGTTGCGCTCAGCATTTTCAGTAACGACCGCGACGGGGAATTCGGCTAAAACGCTCATGGGAGGAACGATCACCTCGTAGTCGTCGCTGCCGTACTCCTGGCGAATGTTATTCACTTCGGATTCAAAACTGATAAGCACGTCACCGATGCCACGCTCTATAAAGCTGGTGGTCGCGCCGCGGCCGCCGGTATCAAAAACGGCCACATTGCCCAAGAACGTGCGCATAAAGTCCTGAACCTGCTCTTCATCACCGTCAAATTCCTTGTCGGCGAACCCCCAAGCGGCTAAATAGGTGTAGCGAGCATTGCCGGACGTTTTGGGGTTAGGGAAGACAACTTGAACATCTTCTTTTACCAGGTCATCCCAGTTTTCAATTCCTTTGGGATTGTCCTTGCGAACCAGAAATGCTGTCGTGGAGTAGTAAGGCGATGCGTTGTTATCCAACGCGCTCTGCCAATCCTCATTCACCAAGCCAGCATCCGCCAGTACCTGGACGTCGGTTACCTGGTTAAACGTGACGACGTCTGCTCGCAGACCCTGCAGGATGGCACGCGCCTGAGCAGAAGAGCCGCCGTGGGACTGGTTAACGCTGATTTCTTCGCCGTTCTGTTCTTGCCACCAAGCGATAAATTCAGGATTGACCGCGCTAAATAGCTCGCGCGCAATATCGTAGGAGGAATTAAGCATTTCGCGCTCTTGCGCCATGGCAGGGCTAGCGATGCTAGCGCCTAGCGTAATGGCAAGCAGGCTGCGGCGGAAAAAGAGTGGCAGAGTCATGGCAAGCTCCTTCTTAAAGCGGTAAACGATATAGATCGCAATTGGCATAAGATTAAACCTGACATTGTGGAATTACAATTGTGATTGTTATTCTTTTTGGAAATAACGGTGTGCCTGGCTGGTAAAGATGAGGGTCAGACACAGGGTTGGAAATGATTAACTGCAATGTGTAGCCAAAACAGCGCCTGTTTTTTAAATTGCTCTGTTAAAATGCCCGTTTTCCAAGGGCATCACCAGGTTGTCGCTGCACCACCTGGTTATCCCACATTTCAACGGCTAGTCAGGAGTGCCCATGACCGCTGCGCATGATTATTTAATTGCCCCTTCTATTCTCTCCGCTGATTTTGCACGCCTAGGGGAGGAAGTGGATAACGTGCTGGCCGCGGGCGCTGATATTGTCCACTTTGATGTAATGGACAACCATTACGTGCCGAACCTGACGATTGGCCCCATGGTATGTAAAGCACTACGTCATCATGGTGTAACGGCGCCTATTGATGTCCATTTGATGGTGAAGCCGGTTGATCGCATGATTAGCGACTTTATTGAGGCAGGGGCCAGCTATATTACGTTTCACCCGGAAGCGTCTGAGCATGTCGACCGCTCGCTTCAGCTGATTCGTGATGGTGGCTGCAAAGCAGGGCTGGTGTTTAATCCGGCAACGCCGCTCTCTTATCTTGATTATGTGATGGATAAGGTCGATATGGTGCTTCTAATGAGCGTTAACCCAGGGTTTGGTGGCCAGTCGTTTATTCCTGGCACACTGGATAAGCTGCGCGAGGCGCGAGCACGTATTGATGCATCCGGTAAAGCGATTCGTTTGGAAATTGACGGCGGCGTAAAAGCCGACAATATTGCCGAGATCGCAGCGGCAGGGGCGGATACCTTTGTGGCGGGCTCCGCTATTTTTAACGCGCACCAGGCCGGCGACCCACACGGCTATGACTCGGTTATCAAGAAAATGCGTGCGGCGCTGGCCAAGGTTTAAGACGCTTAATGTAGCTTCATGCGAGGTCTGAGGTAGCGGTTAATCTTATCGACTAACCACGTAAGCCCGGTTTTCGGGACGCCATGGATCGACACTTGATGCATGCGATAAAGCGATGCGTAGCACTGGCGAGCAAACCAGCCTTCTAAAAAGAGGCCGCGCGATGCGGAGCTGCGCATCAGATTACCCACCGCGTCGTAGCGTGCCAGCGAAACAAGCGAGCCGTGGTCGCGGTAGTGAAATTCGTTAAGTGCTTTGCCTTCCAGCAAATGGTTGATATTTTTGGCTAGCAGTTTCGCCTGCTGATGAGCCGCTTGAGCGCGTGGAGGTACGGTGCCATCTTCACCCTGCGGACAGTTGGCACAATCACCCAAGGCAAAAATGCTGGGGTCATCAACGCTCTGCAGTGTTTTTTCAACATTAATCTGATTTTTCTTGTTGGTTGAAAGCCCCAGTTTGGTTAAAAACTCGGGGGCTTTAATGCCCGCCGCCCATACGTTTAAGTCGGTTTCAATGATGTCGCCGTCGGCTGTAATGAGTTGGTTGGCTTGGACTTCTTTTATCGCCGTGTCGGTATGCACCGTTACGCCCATTTTCTCCAGTTCTTGTTGCACGGTCTGGCTAATGCGTTCGGAAAGACCGGACAGCAGTCGAGGTGCCGCTTCAAGGATATGTACGCTAATTTGCTGATGATCCAGCGCGGTTACCCCATAAGCGTTAAGTAAGCGAGAAGCGTCGAAAAGCTCGGCAGCAAGCTCAACCCCTGTGGCGCCTCCGCCCACAATACCAATGGTCAGCACGGTATGCTGACGTAATGAGGGGTCGGTATAGCGCAAAAACGTATTGATCATCTCTCGTTGAAACAGTTTGGCCTGCTGGGGGGAGTCGATGAAGTGGCAGTGCTCGGCCACCCCTTGAGTGCCAAAGTCGTTGGAAACGCTGCCCAAGGCAAGCACCAGGAAGTCGTATTTTAGCGTGCGCTCGGGGAGCACTTCATTGCCGTCTTCATCATAAATAGGCGATAAATGTAGTACTTTCTGTTCGCGATCCAGACCATGCAGTGAGCCGCGTTGGTAGCGGTAGAAATGCGCAGACGAGTGTCCGCGATAATCCACCTCATCCATGCTGGAGTTTAAAACCCCCGTCGCCAATTCATGAAGCAGCGGTTTCCATACATGGGTTGCATTGCGGTCAAGTAATACAATTTCAGCGCGTTTGCGTTTTCCTAACGTATGCCCTAACCGAGTCGCAAGCGCTAAACCGCCTGCGCCGCCACCGACAATAACAATCCTGGGTATGGCCATTGGTTTCTCCTTGGCTAATCTGGCTTTAGCATAGAAGTTTCTCTCACTTCTGACTAATGCGCTAGCGCCATAGACGCAGTAAGATGCTGAGCAATTTGGCAGGTTAAGACATTGAAAATGGTATGCGTGCCATTGCCAATGTTTATATAAGGCAGCGTTAAGGGAGCAGGGCAGTGCACTCAATACTCGCGGGAAAACGATTAGTCGCGTTCGATTTAGACGGCACGCTGGTTGATTCCGTACCTGACTTGGCCGTTGCGGTGCAGAAAATGTTAGGCGAGCTTAATTTTCCCGTACCTGATGATGTTCTGGTGCGCGACTGGGTGGGCAATGGTGCGCCGATCCTGGTGGAGCGAGCGCTTACCTGGGCGTTGGGCCGGTCTCCTGAGGAAGCGCTTCAAACGCGCGCCTTTGATGCTTTTATGGCGTATTACGGTGCGGCACCGAATGCGTTAACGACGCTCTATCCCGGTGTGAAAACAGCACTCGAAGCGCTGCATGGCGCGGGCTTTACGCTGGTGCTTATCACCAATAAGCCAGAGCGGTTTATTGTACCCATTCTTGATCACTTCGGGATTCGTGAATGGTTTACGCTATGGGTAGGAGGAGACACCTTGGCGGAGAAGAAGCCTTCCCCCTTGCCCCTTTTACATGCCGCGCATGCGTGCCAGTTTTCGCCAAGTGAGTGTCTCATGGTCGGCGATTCTCGTCATGATATTGCCGCGGGCAAGGCGGCCGGGTTTGCCACTCTCGCACTGCCTTATGGTTATAACCATGGCGATCCTATTGAGCTCAGCCAGCCTGATTATGTGATGGCGTCGCTGCTGGCGCTTGTCACTTAAGATTTACTGACTGCCTGGATGCAAAAAGGCTATTCCGGGCGAGCGCCACCTAATGCGCCATGAATAAGCTCGGCGTTATAGCGCAGCATGGCGGGGTAGTCATAGGCTTGATCGTCTTGTGAGCTAAACGCGTCAACATGGAGCGGGCCAGCCAGTGAGATGCCGGTGGCGCGTGACAACGCATCCATGTGGATACAGGGAACAGTGCTTTCATAAAATAGTGCTGGGGCGCGTGTTTTGGCCAAGCGTTCGTTCATCTCGGCCATTGCTCGGGCGTTACCCTGTGTTTCGTTATTCAGCCCCCAAATGGCGTCGTACTCAAAACCATAGGCGCGCGCAAAGTACCTAAATCCGGCCTCGCTGGTCACCAGGAAACGGTTCGTCTTGGGGATGCCTTCCAGACGCTCGTTGATGGCCTGGTCTAACGTATCCAGCGCGCGATAGGTGTCCTCCGCACGGGCATAGAACGCCTCCGCTTTTTCGGGGTAGTGCTTGGCCAGCGTTTCAGCAATCACCTTGATATAGGCGGCCGCACCTTTCGGATCCATCCACATATGCGGGTCATTTGCGCCTTGATACTGCCCTGTAATAATAGGGAGCGGCGCAAAGTCAGCGTTTTCAGCCACAGCCTTTAGGGTAAGCGAATCATCTGCAATGGCCTCTACATGGCGTAGCCAAGGCTCTAGCCCAAAGCCGTTATAAAATATGATGTCGGCTTCTTCGATGGACAGCACATTGGGCGGCGTCAGTTCCCACGTATGAACATCCGCACCGGGGGGCACGATAACGTTTACGTTAATATCTTCGCCGGCAATGCGCTTGACCAAGTCTTCAAGTATGGAAAAAGAAGCGATAACGTTGAGTGTTGAAGCGCCTGCTAGCGGTGACACACTTACCAAAGTCCCTAGCAAGAGCGTGCTTACCCAGCTCACTTGCTTTTTCATTTCACGCTCCCACTCGTTTGAAGGCTCAAGATAATAAAGACTGATACGCTCTGTGGCTAGTTCCTCCAGACTAAAAAAATGGATATAAGTTATTGTTCTTTTTGGCGTATGCATCGTACAGACGCAATGTCGCTAGCGATGCGACTGTATTTAGATAACTAACGTTAAAAATAGAGCGCTGGCCAGTGTTACTTGACCATTACAACCGTTTTCGCGCTGTAATAGCAAAATATAGCCTTAACGGCGTAAGTTGCTAATAGTAGCACTTGGGAAGGCTCTCTCAGGCCGATAGCACCTCTGTTGTCTCCTACGCTACCCGCCAGGAAGCCGAGAGCGAGGCAAAGCGCCTCAATGAAAACTCACTTGGTTAACGGTTGAGAAAATCTCGTTTCGTACCCTAACAGAAAGCCCAAAGGCTTGCTGTTAGGGGCTTGTTGTATAAGGTTATACCGTACCTGGTATTACTTCTTTTTTTTCATAAAGGGGAGAACCTTGGCCGTGGCGTCAGCGAGCTGCTGGTCAAGCGGCGTATGGTCCAGGCTGATAGCGGCTCTCGCAGCGGTATAGGTGCCCTTGTACTGCTTGGCGATCTCGCTATCGGTCATGTGGTCGGGTAGCTGTTCATTTTCTCGAATAACGTCAATGATGGCCTTATCCATGGCGCGCTCCTTCTGATCGGACCTTGTCGAACATGTTGTTCAGCATATTGCTCGGCGTACTTTCCAGCATACTTTCCAGCATAGCCCAGAGCGACGAAAACGTAACTGCGCGCAACTGTCGTAGCGATTAACCTCGTCTGGCGATACAATCCAGCACACTTACGTAAAATCGCTAGCAATGGCACGCCTGGCTAATAGTCTGGGTAACGATACGCTGATTGCCATGCAATAATTAAGGTAATCAATAGGCTATGCCGAAAAAAGTCTTGATGTTGGACAATTACGACAGCTTCACTTTTAACATTGTCCAATACTTGAATGAATTGGGTGCAGAGGTGGTAACGCACCGAAACGATGCGATTACCATTGAACAGATTGAAGCCCTGTCGCCTACGCATCTGGTTATTTCCCCGGGGCCATGCACACCCAACGAATCGGGGATTTCAATGGCCGCTATTCGCCACTTTGCCGGTAAACTGCCTATATTGGGTGTTTGTTTGGGGCATCAGGCGATTGGTCAGGTATACGGTGCTCAGGTGGTCCGCGCACCCCAGGTGATGCATGGTAAAACATCGGCTGTTTTACATACCCATCAGGGTGTTTTTGAAGGATTGGATAACCCTGTCGAAGTGACTCGCTATCACTCGTTAGTGGTGGAAAGGGAAACACTCCCCAGTTGCCTGGAAATAACGGCTTGGACGACAGACAATGATGTGACGCCTGGTTTGATCATGGGACTGCGCCATAGCACACTGGATGTAGAAGGGGTGCAGTTTCACCCTGAATCAATACTGACTCGCCAAGGCCATGAGCTATTGGCAAATTTTTTAAAACGTGGCTGATTGCCTGGTTCACACGCTTTAGAGGCTCCTCTGTTCATGCAAATGCGAGATGCAATTAATGCGGTGATACACCGTGAAGACCTCCCTTTTGATGTTATGCATGCCCTGATGCGCCAGATAATGACGGGTGAAGCGTCCGATGCTCAAGTAGGCGGCTTATTGGTCGGGCTTGCCATGAAAGGGGAGAGCGCGGTGGAAATTAGCGCTGCCGCCCAGGTAATGCGTGATTTAATGCGCCGTGTTGAGCTGAACGCTGAAAATGTCGTAGATATCGTAGGTACCGGCGGCGATGGCGCTAATCTATTTAACGTATCCACCGCGTCCAGTTTTGTGGCCGCAGCTGCGGGTGCGCATGTCGCAAAACATGGTAATCGCAGCGTATCATCGTCTTCCGGCAGCGCCGATCTTTTTGATATCGCCGGTATTTATCTCGACCTTAAGCCTCAGCAGGTCGCTCGATGTATTGAGCAGGTGGGGGTTGGCTTTATGTTTGCGCCGAATCACCACCCGGCGATGCGTTACGCCATTGGCCCGCGCCGTGAGATGGGCGTGCGCACGCTCTTCAATATTCTGGGCCCGCTGACTAACCCTGCGGGGGCGCCCAATCAGGTGGTCGGTGTGTACTCGCCAGAGCTGGTGCCGCTGATGGCCGAGGTGCTTAAAAAACTGGGCAGCCGCCATGTCATGGTGGTCCATTCAGAAGATGGTTTGGACGAAATATCGCTGGCAGCTTCCACGCGAGTGGCTGAGCTTAAAGAGGGCGAGATCACTCAGTACACGGTTTCTCCTGAAGAATTTGGCATCGAGCGCCAGAGCTTGGCAACGCTGAAGGCCGCTAACGCAGAAGATAGCCTGCGGTTGGTAAAGGCGGCATTGAGCGGTGAAGGGCCCGCTTCCGACATGGTGGCCTTGAACGCAGGTGCCGCCCTTTACTGTGCGGGTGTTGCTGACAGCCTGAAAGAGGGCGTTCTGATCGCTCAGGACGCTCAGGGGTCTAAACTGCCGCTTGAGAAGCTCAGAGAGCTTTCACACTTCACCAGCGTTTTCAAAGAGTAAGTGACCGCTATGAACCAACAGGCAACACCCACTATTTTGACGCGAATTCTTGCCCGCAAGGATCAGGAAGTCGCCGAGCGCCAGCAGGCGGTATCCGAGACGGATCTGCTCGCGCTTGCCAAGCAGCAGAGCGCTCCGCGCGGGTTCATCAACGCACTTAATCAGCGTATCGCGGTCGGTGACCCGGCGATTATTGCAGAAGTTAAAAAGGCGTCGCCCTCCAAAGGGGTCATTCGGGAAGAGTTTCATCCGGCGGATATCGCCAAAAGCTATGCTCAAGGCGGTGCGGCCTGTTTGTCAGTGCTGACCGATGCGGATTTTTTCCAAGGGCATGAAGACTATTTGATCGTCTCGCGGGATGTCTGCGAGCTGCCGGTTATCCGCAAAGACTTTATTACCCACGGTTACCAGGTGTCTGAAGCGCGCGCCATTGGCGCTGACTGTATTTTGCTGATTGTCGCCGCACTGGATGATGCCAGGCTGCTTGACTTGCATCAGCAGGCCAATCAACTGGGAATGGATGTGTTGGTGGAAGTCCATGATGCCGATGAGCTAACGCGTGCGCTTAAGCTTGATTTGGCGTTGGTGGGCATTAACAACCGTAATCTGCATACCTTCGATACCAGCCTCAACACGACGCTGGATTTACTGGCGCATATTCCTGACAGCGTGACCGTTATTACTGAGTCGGGTATCCATACTCAGGCGGATGTTCAGTTAATGCGGGATCACCACGTTAATGGGTTTTTGGTAGGGGAAGCCTTTATGCGCCAAGCCGACCCTGGCCTGGCGCTTAAAAAGCTGTTCTTCTAAGCCTTGTTAGTCCTTGGGGTGTTCACCCGCGCTGCGTAAGGCATAAAGCAGGGCTTGCAGCGGATGGTGAAGCGTTTGTTCTGAAAAACGCTTCACCTGGCTGCGGCACGAATACCCCGTGGCCAGCAGCCTGTCGGTGTTTTCCTCTGCCTCGACCTGGGGTTGCCAGGATTGGGCATAGATGGTTCTGGACGTTTCGGCGTTGCGCGTCTCATGGCCGTAGGTGCCGGACATTCCACAGCAGCCGGTATTGACCAACTCCAACGGCAGGCCGAACGCGGCAAACACCTGCTGCCATGCCTTCGGGCTTCCGGGGGCGTTGGTTTTTTCGGTGCAGTGTGAAAGCAGCTTAAAGCCGGGGGCATTGGGGGTTAGCGGTCGGGGCATCAAAGTGGCCAGCCGGATAGCCAGCCACTCCTGCAGCATCAATACCTCGGGCACGGCGTCTGGCCCCAGCGCTTTTACGTACTCCTGACGGTAGGTCAGCGTCATCGCCGGGTCTATCCCCACCATGGGCACCTCAAACTCGCTTAAGGCGCGCAGCCGCTTGGCCTGCTTTTCGGCCGTACGCTCAAACGCGCCCAAAAAGCCCTGGACGTGTAGCGGTTTGCCGTTGGCACTATAGGGCATCACCAACACGCGCAGGTTGAGCCGTGAAAGCAGTTCGACCACGTCCATGACCAGTTTGGCTTCAAAATGGGTGGTGAACGCATCCTGAACCACAATCACGCTCTGGGCGCGCTGCGGGTCGGTGAGCAGAGCAAGCGAGGTGGGCGTGGCTTCCGCCACGCCCCAGGCACGCAGTTGCTTTTTAACGCTGGCGCGGGAGAGCAGTGGCGAGTCGCTCATGCCCACACTACGACGCATCAGCGTTTCCACCCAGCGCTGGCCCATCACGGTGTTATACAGCGGTGCTGCCCGGGCCAGCGTGGGCAGCATGAACTCTGTGCTGCCCATCACGTAGTCGCGCAGGGGGCGTAAATAGCGCCCGTGATAGACCTCTAAAAACTGCGAACGGAACTGCGGCACATTGACCTTGATGGGGCATTGCCCCGCGCAGGACTTGCACGCCAGGCAGCCTGCCATGGCGTCGTAGACCTGGTGAGAGTAGTCATGATGCTGCTGGCGGCTGAACGTGTTCGCCAGGCGTTTCGGGAAGTGTTTAACAAAGCCCCATCGGCCTTCCGCCTTTTTCTTGCGTGACTCCTCGACCACGTCGATGCCCGCCTGGGACTGCAGGCGCAGCCATTCACGCATCAGGCTGGCGCGCCCCTTGGGCGAGTGAATACGGTCGCGGGTCGCCTTCCACGACGGGCACATGGGGTCGTCCACATCGTAGTTGTAGCAGGCGCCGTTACCGTTGCAGTACACCGCTGCGTCATAGGCCTGCCAGGCGCGCTCATCAATGGTGCGGTCCAGCTGGCCGCGCATCGGCACGGCGTCAATCCTTAGCAGGTTCGGGTCGCTGTCTTTGGCGATCAGCGCGCCGTCTTCTGCCGGTGAAGCGATCTTGCCAGGGTTAAGCTGGTTAAACGGGTCAAACGCGGCCTTGACCCGCTGCAGGCTGGGATAAAGTTCGCCAAAAAATTTGGGCGCATACTCGGAGCGTACCCCTTTACCGTGTTCGCCCCACAGCAGGCCGCCGTATTTTTGGGTCAGGGCGGCGACTTCATCGGAGATGTCCCGAATCAGCGCTTCCTGGACCGGGTCTTTCATGTCCAGCGCGGGGCGCACATGCAGCACCCCCGCATCAACATGCCCAAACATGCCGTAAGCGAGCCCGCGCGCGTCCAGCGCGGCGCGGAACTCGCTAATAAAGTCGGCCAGATGTTCTGGTGGTACGGCGGTATCTTCAACAAACGGCAGTGGGCGCTTCTCACCCTGCACATTGCCCAAAAGGCCCACCGAGCGTTTGCGCATGCCGTAAACCGTGCTGATCTGCTCACGGCCTTCGGCCAGGGTATAGCCCAATCGCGTGACCGTGGCATCCTGGTTCAAGTGACGGGTAAAGGCCTCAACCTGTTCGGCCAACGCAGCCGGGTCGTCGTCGCTAAACTCGACCAGGTTGATACCCCGAATCGGTGTGTCGCTCTCGGGGAAGAACTCGGCCACGCTGTCCCAAACAAAGTCGGCCATGGCGAGCGTGAGCACCGTATCGTCGATGGTTTCGATCGACACAGGCCTGGCGCTGGCCATCAGTGTCTTGGCATCGCGCAGCGCATCCATAAAGCGGGTATAGCGCACGTTGACCAGGGTGGCGTGTTGGGGAATAGGCAGCACGTTCAACACGGCTTCGTTCAGAAACCCCAGCGAGCCTTCCGAGCCACACAGCAGGCTGTTGAGATCAAGCGCATGCTGGTCGTTGCGCAGGTGGGCCAGGTCGTAACCGGTCAGGCAGCGATTAAGCGGCGGAAAGGTTGCCTCGATCAGCTCGCGCTGCTGATCAATAATGCTGGCCGCTGTGCGGTGCACCTGCCCGACAATACCGTCCTGCTGGCAGGCCTGCTGTTCCTCATCGGCACTGAGTGCCCGGCTATGTAGATGCTGGCCACCCAGCAGTACCGTGTCGAGTTCCAGTACGTGATTGCGGGTTTTTCCGTAAGCGCAGCTACCCTGGCCGCTGGCATCGGTCGAGATCATGCCGCCGATGGTCGCTCGATTGGAGGTCGAGAGCTCCGGGGCAAAAAACAGCCCATAGGGCTTTAAGGCGGCATTCAGCTGGTCCTTCACGACTCCCGCTTGAACGCGCACGCGACGGTTCTCGACATCAATGTCCAGCACCTGATTCATGTGCCTGGAGATATCCACCACGACGCCATCGGTGAGCGACTGACCGTTGGTACCGGTGCCGCCGCCTCGCGGCGTTAACACCACCTCGCGGTAAGGCGCTTCAGCGGCCAGTTTGGCCAGGCATTCCAGGTCTTCTGCATGGCGGGGAAACACCGCCGCCTGGGGCAGACGCTGATAGATCGAGTTGTCGGTTGCCAGCACCGTGCGGTGGGCGTAGTCAGGGGCAATCTCACCATCGAAGCCGCGTGTCTTAAGGGCTTCCAGAAAGCGCATGTAGTGGGAGGCCAAGCGTTCAAACGGGGCGGTCCGAGAGTCCAGCGATGCAATCATAATCGTTCAAGCCGTCAGTGCCAGGGCATCAAAAAAAGAGAGCACTACTTTACCTCAGTGCCTGCCAGGCTGCACCCTGCGCTAAAAATGCTAGCTCAAAGCTTCTTTTACCAGGGCGGCAGAAGCAGGTGACATGGGCAGTGTCAGGGCTAATTCATGAGCTTGGGGTGACATCTTGTGCCAGGTTTTTTGAATAATTCGCACCATATGGTCATGTTCGACCTTGCGCGAAAAATCGGCAAAGTAGTTTTCCAAAAATACCAGACAGGCGCAGTCTTCTAGTGTCTGTACGTCGGTGTCACGCCCCAACCCCTTTTTGGTGATGAGTGTGATCACTCGCTCGGCGTCCTCTGCGCTATAGCTTGCTTCACGCATTAATTGGGCGGCCGTGTCGCCCGCGCGGATACCCTGGTCGCGCCGCCAGGTTAAGTAGCCTACTCGACCTTCGGGGTACGCTTCGCGCGTTACCTGCCAGCGCTGCAAGTGCTGGGCGCGGACAGCAATTTTTAAGCACTCGCTGGGTGTCTGGTTAAGGTGGGCAAGCCATTTGCTCATGTGCTGTGCGTAAAGCAGCTCGGCGGGTAACGGCTCATCGGCCACGTTGACCATTTTCGGGTCTTCGCTATGAAGCTGGTCCAGCTCGGTTAATACCTGCTCAAGGCGGTGGGACATGATGCTCTCCTGGTTAGCTGTCGCGATACTCTGCAACGGTCTCGTCGCAGAGTATTCTGGCGTGGGGCGGGCTGTCAGGCTTTATTATCGGCGTTATAAACGTCGAGGTTCAATTCGCCTTCGCTTTTACCCACCAGGGTAGTGACCATAATGTCGCCTGCGACGTTAACGCTGGTGCGCGCCATATCGAGAATGCGGTCGATACCTGCTACGACAGCGATGGCTTCAAGCGGTAGGCCAATTTGAGCCATGACAATGGAGAGCATGATAAGACCCGCACCGGGTACGCCCGCGGTGCCAATGGAGGCAAGCGTGCCAGTGGCGACAATCATGCCGTAGTCGACCAGGCTCAGCTCAATACCCAGCATTTGGGCAATAAACAGCACGACGACGCCCTGGTAAAGTGCTGTACCATCCATATTAATGGTCGCGCCCACTGGCAGTACAAAGCTTGAAACGCCTTCAGATACGCCCAGGTTTTTCTGGGCACAGCGAATCGATACCGGCAGTGATCCTGCCGAAGAGGCGGAGGAGAATGCTATCATCATGGCGTCCAGGCTGCCCTGGAGATACCGCACTGGATTAAGCCGCCCCAACAGGCGAATAAAGCCTGAATAAATCACAAGAACATGCAGCGCACAGGCCAAATACACTACGCCAATCAGCTTGGCGAGTGGTAACAAGATTTCCAGTCCGTATTGGCCAGATACATGCGCCATTAGGCCAAACACCCCAAAAGGGGCAAAGGCCATAACAATGCCCGTGAGCTTGTACATCGCCTCGGCAAAGCTATCGAACACCACAACCAGTGCTTCACCCTTTTCACCAATCAGGGTCAGTGAAATGCCCAAGCCAATCGCAAATACAATAATTTGCAGAATGTTGCCGTTGGCCAGCGCATCAATGGGGTTGCGGGGCACCAGGTTAATCAAAATGGACGCCAGGGTAGGCGCCTCGCTTGCATCCACGCCGCTATCAAAACTGATGTTAACGCCTGCCCCAGGCTGTAACAGTGTCGAAAGCAGCAACCCAATACTGATAGCAAAGGCCGTGGTCAAAAGATAAAGGCCTATGGTGCGGGCGCCAATGCGGCCCATTTTTTGCGGGTCGCGCATCGAAGTAATGCCGACAACCAGTGTTGAGAATACCAGCGGTACGATCAGCATCATGATCGCGTTAATAAAAATATCGCCCAGTGGCTTAAAGATGCTGGCGTTTTCACCCAGTAGCGCACCCGCCGCTATCCCTAGCGCTAAACCTACGAGAATTTTCTTCCAGAGGGCGATGCCTCTCCACCAGCCGAAGGCGCCTTGTGATGTGCTCACGGATCTCTCTCCTTGGAGTTTTATTTACGGTTGATCAATAGCAGGATTACGATTCGGCGCGCACTTTATCACTTTTTAGTAGGAGGGGCGGGGGCTTGTAATGGGCGAAGTGAGCGCTTACGGGCGGCCGCGGCTTGGAAGCGGCCTCTGGTTATTTACCCGTCGACGTGAGTTGCCGGGCACGTTGCTATAACGCCCCCATAGCTCCCCGCCGTGCTTTTGCCTACAATAGGGGCCTTTGATACTGGCGTTTGGCGCCGTGTTTAACTGAATACAGGCCAAGGAATAACTCATGCTCGATCCGAAACTGCTACGCGGTGATCTGGACGCGCTAGCGCAACAACTAGCTCGTCGCGGCTTTGTACTGGATAAAGAGGGGCTTCAGACGCTGGAGTCGCGCCGCCGTGAATTGCAAACGCAGACCGAGCAACTGCAAAGCGAGCGTAATACGCGCTCAAAAGCCATTGGCAAGGCCAAAGCCAGTGGCGAAGATATCCAGCCGCTGTTGGATGAAGTCAGCGATTTAGGCGATCGTCTGGATAATGCCAAGCGTGAGTTGGCTGAGGTGCAAGCGGCCTGGGATGATGCGGTCAGCGGTATTCCTAACCTGCCCCATGAGAGCGTCCCTGAAGGTGAAAAAGAAGAAGACAACGTTGAACTGCACCGTTGGGGTACACCG
Organism: Halomonas sp. TP35; assembly: GCF_052375975.1. Taxonomy (NCBI): domain Bacteria; kingdom Pseudomonadati; phylum Pseudomonadota; class Gammaproteobacteria; order Oceanospirillales; family Halomonadaceae; genus Halomonas; species Halomonas sp. TP35. The sequence continues at coordinate 88,465 of NZ_JBQSUZ010000009.1, forward strand.
CGTGAGTTCGATTTTGACGTGCTCGATCATGTCGATTTAGGCAAAAAATCCGGTTATCTGGATTTTGAATTGGCCGTCAAACTGACCGGTGCCCGCTTTGCCGTTATGCGTGGGCCCATTGCTCGTCTGCACCGCGCGCTGGCTCAATTTATGCTGGATACCCAAACCGAGAAGCACGGCTATGAAGAGTGCTACGTGCCCTATATGGTGAACCGCGACTCACTAACGGGCACCGGCCAGTTGCCGAAGTTTGGCGAAGATCTGTTCAAGCTGGATGATGAGCGCGAGTACTACTTGATACCTACTTCTGAAGTGCCTCTCACCAACTTTGTGCGTGACGAGATTGTGGATCAAGCGGCATTGCCGATGAAACTTACGGCGCACACGCCGTGTTTTCGTAGCGAGGCTGGTTCGCACGGGCGTGATACTCGCGGCATGATCCGTCAGCATCAGTTTGATAAAGTGGAAATGGTGCAAATTGTAGAACCAGAGAAGAGCTATGAAGCGCTGGATGAAATGCGTGGTCATGCAGAGGCGATCTTACAAGCGTTAGAGTTGCCGTACCGCGTAGTGACACTTTGCACGGGCGATATGGGCTTTGGAGCATCGAAGACCTACGACCTGGAAGTCTGGCTGCCCAGCCAGAGCACTTATCGGGAAATTTCGTCTGTTTCCAACTGCGAAGACTTTCAGGCACGACGTATGCAGGCTCGCTTCCGTCAACCGGATGTGAAAAAGCCACAGCTCCTGCATACGTTAAATGGTTCTGGCTTGGCCGTCGGCCGTTGCCTGCTGGCAGTGCTTGAAAATCACCAGCAGGCAGATGGCTCGGTGGTTATTCCCGCGCCGCTACGTCCCTATCTTGGTGGTCAGGAGCGTCTGGCTCTTTAAGCATCCATTCGACATTAACCCCGGCATCAATACGGATGGTGCCGGGGCTGTAATCGCTTTGTGATCCGCTACTGGCCATATCACTCTCAGCCCGCATGGCCATCATGCGGGGCTGAAACATAGGCGCTTGCGTCTCTTCAATACGCTGAACGTGGCCGAGCTCGGTTTCCAGCGTGCTGGCCATCAGGTTGGCTTTGTGGCGAGCTTTCTCCAGCGCTTTTACCAGCGCTTCATCGGTGGCGGCTTCTCTGTCCTGTAAATCAAATTGTACGCCGTCCATTGCATTCACACCCACCCCGATCAGCGCGTTGAGCACATCGCCCAATTGATCAAGATCGGTTAGTTCTATGCTGAACGGGCGTTCAAGACGCGTACGTTGGAGCATCTCCTGATCGCCATTTTCGCTGCGCGGTGCAGCGACATAGTCAGGATAAACGTTCAACGACCCGGCATTGATGGCGCGTCGCTCGATTCCCAAGGCTTCAATGGCTGCGATCAGTTCGCTGGCCCGATTCTCAAGGCGTTCACGGGCTTCTCCTAACGCTTCGCTGTCAGTATCTTCCAGTGAAGAAACGGCAGGCGTGTTTTCCCAAAGGCGCGCAGTGAAAGTAGCCTGGTCGGGTTCAACCTCAACCCAGGACTCCGCTTGGACACTTAAGCTTGGCGGTGCAGACGGGGCCGCAAAGGCGAGGGGAGTGCTCAGAAGCGCCAACAGAGCGCCACTTAAAATTCCATAACGAAAACGCGGTAAACGTGCCGATACTGGGCTCATAGAGAAACTCCTTGAGGTAGAGAAAACTATCCTGGTGCGCGTCAATTAAAAGTATAGACGCTTGCTTGGAATAGCGACTACGGGGAAAGTTCAGCGTAAAAGAGGTGACGCAAAACAGTTGCTTATTATTTGCACGGTTTGTGCAATACCTTTATTACCGCCATTATGTACGGGTAACGAGCTAAGGATGAGGCTATGTCGAAATTATCGGATGAGGATTATCGAAGTATCCCCTTAAATGCCACGTTGGCGCTAGCGGCATTAGTGGTGATTATTGCGGGAATGAAAGTGGGGGCAGATTTACTTGTACCCTTGCTGCTGGCGGTATTTATCGCGGTAGTGTGTACCTCTCCGGTGCAGTGGCTACACCGTTGTGGCCTGAGCATGAGAATGTCGGCTTTTTTAACCCTGATGGTGTTGTTGGGGTTTCTTTCACTGATTGGCGTGTTAGTCGTCAACAGTTTTAGCACCTTTGTGGCGGCGCTGCCTGATATTGAGGAGCGGCTTTACGAGCACTACTGGGATTTGCTTAATACGCTCGCCATGCATGGCTTCAATATTGACCCTGATGAGCTTAGTGCCGTCTTTTTCAATACGGATGAGGAAGGCTCTTCTTGGGTGGCAACGCTGTTGAGTGAACTGGGCAACCTGGTGATGCAAAGTATCATCGTGGGGTTGCTGGTTATTTTTATGCTGTTTGAAACGCTGAACCTTCGCCAAAAAGTTTCGCGTGCCCTAGAAAACCCTGCGCCTAGTTTAAAGCGATTTAGCGAATTCAGCTTAACGCTAAAGCGCTATTTGGCCGTAAAAACAATGATTAGCTTGGCCACGGCGGTATTGATTTGGCTCTCCTGTGTGATTGTTGGGGTTGATTTCCCATTACTTTGGGGCGTTCTGGCGTTTGGGCTTAACTTTATCCCTAACATTGGCTCAGCACTTGCGGCCATCCCTCCAGTGCTGCTGCTTCTGGTGTCCCAGGACGGTGGCGCGCTACAGGCGCTGCTGCTGGCGTCTGCTTATCTGGTCATTAACTTTGTACTTGGTAACCTGATTGAACCGCGTGTCATGGGGCAAGCGCTAGGGCTTTCAACGTTTGTGGCGTTTCTTTCGCTGGTTGTTTGGGGGTGGATTTTTGGACCGGCGGGGATGCTGCTATCTGTCGTGTTAACCATGACCCTAAAAATTGCCTTGGATAGCCATCCGCAGACGCGCTGGATTGCCCATTTTCTGGGACCAGGGAGACACCGCACCGGGCGTTATCTAAGCCAGCAAGATGCAGGTCGCGCACCGTGGAAACGTAAAAATAGTGATACGCACGAAGTGGATCTAAAAGAGGGGGAGAGTTAACAGGAGGGGCCGCACGGCCACCACCGGTTGTGCCGGCGGTGGCCAATTCATCAAGCGTTTTGGTCGATGAATTGCGTTAGTTGAGACTTGGATTGCGCGCCTACCAGTGAGGCAACTTTGGTACCAGACTTGAACAGCATAACGGTCGGTACACCGCGTACGCCTTGTTCAGCGGCAATTTCAGGCGCGTCGTCAACGTTTACGCTGACAACTTTTAAGTTATCACCGCGCTCGGCAGCCACTTCATCGACAACCGGTGCCATAACTTTACACGGGCCACACCAAGGTGCCCAAAATTTTAGCAGCACAGGCTGGTCGGCGTTGAGGACTTCTTGCTCAAAATTAGCGTTAGTGACGTCAACATTATTAGCCATTTGCTTCTCCCGTTTGCGTTGCTCTTGCAGTGTCGTTGCCTCAAATGGAGCAACGGTCATTACGCGTTAAACCTGCGCACTTTCATTGCGCCAAGTCGGCAGATGTTAGCGGGCGCGGCGTTTGCTGGCAAATATCTGCGCTTATTTTTGTGGTTAATTACAAAATTAATAGATGCTAATAGAGGTTATCTCTTATAATATAAGTGAATTATAGAATGTTTTTTTATGCCAAATAGTGCTTTGTGGCGAGTGCAAGATAGGCGGTGCCAGCGTTAGATGACCTGCCTGCTTATCGGTATAGATAATGAGGTGATGATATGAAGCTACAACAACTTCGCTATATTTGGGAAGTTAACCGACACAACCTGAATGTATCGGCGACCGCTCAAAGCCTGTTTACCTCTCAGCCTGGTATTTCCAAGCAAATACGGTTGTTGGAGGATGAGCTGGGCGTTGAGATTTTCGCGCGTAGCGGAAAACATCTAACCCGGGTAACGCCAGCAGGTCAGTCCATTATTAACCTGGCGGGCCAGGTGCTCAAGCTTACCGAAAATATTAAACAGGTGGCCCAGGAGCATAGCGATGAGCGGCGGGGAAGCTTATCTATTGCGACCACGCATACCCAGGCACGCTATGCGCTTCCGCCGATTATCAGTGAATTTACACTGAAATATCCGGAAGTCGCGCTACATATGCAGCAGGGTACGCCTAAGCAAATTGCTCAAATGGTGAGTGAGGGGCAGGCCGATTTTGCGATTGCCACTGAATCGCTGGAGCTTTTTACAGATCTGGTACTCTTGCCTTGTTACCGTTGGAATCGCTGTATCCTGGTGCCTAAAGGGCATCCCTTGGCAGCGCTGAGTGGACCTTTAACGCTGGAAGCATTGGCAGAACATCCGCTGGTGACGTATGTCTTTGGATTTACCGGTCGTTCACAGCTGGATGATGCGTTTAAAGCGAAAGGTTTGACGCCTAACGTTGTGCTAACGGCGGCGGATGCCGACGTGATTAAAACCTATGTGCGGCTCGGTATGGGCGTTGGGATCGTGGCGCATATGGCAGTAGACGATAAGTTGGATGAAGATTTAGTCGCGGTGGATGCCAGCCACCTATTTGCGAGTTCAACGACTAAAATTGGCATTCGCCGAGGCACCTTTATGCGCGGCTATATGTACGATTTCCTGGCGCGTTTTGCGCCACACTTGACGCGAGACCGTGTGGATGAGGCGCTCATTGCCGGCCCGCGCTTTGAACAAGCGCTGTTTGAAGGGATAGAGCTGCCTGAGTACTGATATTTTGTGGGTACTGACGTATTACGAGCATAATGTATTAACGCTTTAAGCGCCCACGTTGTTAGGGGGCATGATGCCAGCGAAACCGCTGGCAAGCCGCTAACAACGTGAGTCGTACGTTCCTAACCTCGGTGCCAGGGTTTTCAGTACCTGGCTTTTCAACGACGGGTTTTCAGTGACAGATTTTCAGAGACAGGTTTTCAGAGACAGGTTTAATGCTGTAGGTGCAAGCCACACTCGCGTTTCTCTTCCACCTTGGTGGGGTCGAAGTAATCGAAGTTGTTAGGCAGGTCGTGCGCCTGTAAATATTGATACATCTCTTTGGCACTCCAATGCAACACCGGCGCCACTTTAACCAGCCCATCACTGTTACGGCTGACGGGCTGCATTTTGGCCCGTTCGGGCGTGTCTTCTGCACGAAGCGCTGTAAACCATACGTCAGGGCGCATCTCACTTAATGCACGTTCAAACGGCTCGATTTTGACCTCTTGGGTGAACGCCGCATGGCGCGAGTCATCAATGCCCGGCATGGGGCCTTCGAGCGCTTCACGGTGCGCGCGTGTCCGCTTGGGTATATAGCTGACCATGTTCAGGTTCAAGCGCGTTATTAGCTCGTCGGCGAATTGATAAGTGGCTTCGGTGTTATAGCCACTGTCCATCCAGACAATCGGCATGTCAGGACGGACCTGCGTCACCATGTGCAGAATAACGGCTTCAAAAGGGCGAAAGTTCGTCGTACAGATCGCCCTTTCACCTTGTGTTAACGCCCACTCAATAAGTGCTTGTGGGTTCTTGCTAAAACCGTTCTCGGAAAAATCACGATTGATCGCATCTAGCGATGAGGACATGCTGCCTCCTTGTCATATTAATGAACCATACCGCTAGGCTATCAAATTGCCTGTCGGTCCCCCCAATACCGTTTGGTTTGGCTTTTATATTCCTTTTTGATTTAAGTACGGTGGCTGTTATTCCAGTGCCTTAATAAGATGACGAATCTTATCCAGTGTCTCCACGTACTCTTCCTCAAGCGCTGAGTCGGCAACCAGGCCGCCGCCGCCCCATACGTGCAGCTTGCCTGCATCAGCCACCAGCGTGCGGATAGTAATCGATGTATCCATGCTGCCGCGTATATCGACGTAGCCCATGCTTCCGCAGTACGCGCTGCGCTGGCAGGGTTCCAGCTCTGCAATAATTTCCATCGCACGAATTTTGGGAGCACCCGTGATCGAGCCCCCGGGGAAGGCGGCGGCTAATAAAGTCAGCGGCGAGGCGCCCGGTGCAAGCTGGCCCTGCACCACGCTGACCAGGTGGTGGACGTTAGGGTAGCTCTCTAACTGGCAAAGCTGAGGCACATGAATAGTGCCAGGTTTGCATACGCGACCAAGGTCATTGCGCAACAAATCAACGATCATCACATTTTCGGCGCGATCTTTCGTGCTGCTCATCAGTTGGTTGGCGAGTGCAATGTCCTCTTCTTTTGTCGCGCCTCGAGGGCGAGTGCCTTTAATGGGGCGTGTCTCCACAGCGCCGTTTCGGCACTGAATAAAGCGCTCTGGCGAAAGGGAAAGGAGAGCCTGGTCGCCCCACGCCATAAACCCTGAGAAAGGAGTGGGAGTGGCGTTTCGTAAGCGCAGATACGCCTGCCACTCATCGCCTTGATAAGCGGCTGAAAGGCGTTGGGCAAGGTTGATTTGATAACAGTCGCCTGCTCGTATGTAACGCTGAACGGCCTGGAAGCGTTTTGAATATTCACTTCGGTTAAGCTCGGTCTGGAAGGGCTCGGTTAAGATAAACGGTTCGCGGTTAACCGCCGGTTGGCTTAACCACTGAAGCACCTGTTCACGGCGCTGCGCGGTGGCAATCAGCCAGGCTTGCTGAGTTTCGTGGTCGAGCGTAATACACCAGTCATATAAGCCCAGGCGTGCCTGGGGTAAGCGGGTGGCATTGGGTTGGTGAGTGCTTGCCAAGGGCTGGCGCCCTAAGTCATAACCCCAATAACCTATTAGCCCACCCATAAAAGGCAAGTGGTCATGCTGGGCGTGTAAGTCTTGCGCGCTAATTCGGCTCGGCAATTGATCGAGTAGCCACTGCTGCTGGAAAAAGCCGTCATCCGGAGGCAGGGCTGATACCTCAAGGTAGTCGCTAGTGAGCGCTGACTTTCCTGAAACATCGACTTCCAGTGTCGCTAACGGGTCACTGCTCATAATGTCGTAGCGCCCTGTAGCGGCAGGGCGTCCACTATCCAGCAATACGGCCCCGGGGCGTTGGCGAAGCGCATTAAATAAATGTAATGGGTCGAGGGAGTAGGGCAGAGTAAAGGCCGACAATGCCTTGGTCATGTAGCGAACGCCTAGCGAATGAAAGGGGCGCCTATCTTAGAGGGCGAGCAAGATTGACACCAGTCGTGCCATCGACGCATTTCTCACGTTTTTTGGAAGATTGTAGACATTGGGTCAAGCGCTAGACTTTCTGCGTACAACGAAAGATGCATCATATCGCCTATATTGAAGGGTTGACGGTTTAAAGTCATAAAGCTAAAGTTTCATCACCTTCTCTAATTGTCGACAATCAAACATGCGCTTACCCGTTTCCTCTTCTAATTGTGACGATTCGCCGCTTGAAATGGTACCGCCTGAAGTGCGAACGCTTGCCGAGCGGGTATTTCATCAGCTTCAAAGCGATATTGTTCGTGGCGTCCTGGCGCCAGGCAGCAAAATCACTGAGCCCGGGCTTTCAAAAACGTACGGCATTTCTCGTGGTCCGCTTCGCGAAGCCATGCGGCGTTTAGAGTCTCACCGCTTGATTGAGCGCGTACCTCACGTCGGCGCACGCGTCGTTAAGCTCTCTATGAAAGAGCTGATAGAGCTCTTTGATGTACGCGAAGCGTTGGAAAGCATGGCCGCAAGGCTAGCGGCGGAGCATATGTCGGCAGAGGAAATACAAGGCCTTCGTGATGTGCTGGCATTGCACGAAGGGCAGGCCGATTTACAACGCGGTGAAGCTTATTATCAGCGTGAGGGCGATCTCGACTTTCATTACCGCATTGTGCAAGGCAGCCACAACAAGATGCTAATGAGCCTGCTGTGCAATGACTTGTACTACCTGGTGCGCCTTTATCGTACGCAGTTTAGTGCCAGCGGTACGCGCCCGCAGCGCGCCTTTGTTGAGCACCACCGGATCGTGGATGCCATTGAAGCAGGTGACGCCGAACTTGCTGAGCTATTAATGCGCCGCCACGTCAGTGCCTCGCGTGCCAATGTTGCCGACCGTTATGCCGCGATTCTTAAACAGCAATCATCTGAGCCTGCCGAGGAACGGCAGGCCACTACCCTTCAGGAGACACGCTAATGTCAACGCTCACCCCTGGCGCCCGTTTTAAAGCCGCCCTTGACGCCCAGCGCCCGCTGGCCATTTTAGGCACTATTAATGCGTATACGGCGATGATGGCTGAACGTGTCGGCCATCAGGCGATCTACCTTTCCGGCGGTGGGGTGGCAAATGCCTCGTTTGGCCTGCCTGATTTAGGGATGACCAGCATGAACGATGTCGCAGAGGATGCGCGCCGTATCTGTGGTGCAACGGACCTGCCGTTGCTGGTGGATATTGATACCGGATGGGGCGGCGCGTTCAATATTGCCCGTACAGTGAAAGAGATGCAGCGTGCTGGCGTCGCCGCCGTTCATCTGGAGGACCAGGTGGCGCAAAAACGTTGTGGTCATCGACCCAACAAGGCAATTGTTTCCCAGGCTGAGATGGTTGATCGTATCAAAGCCGCCGCCGATGCCCGAATAGACCCCGATTTTTATCTGATTGCCCGCACCGATGCTTTTCAAAAAGAGGGTCTGGACGCGGCTATTGAGCGCGCCAATGCCTGCGTTGAAGCCGGTGCGGATGCCATCTTTGCTGAAGCCGTATATACCCTTTCAGATTACCAGGCATTCTGCGAGCGAGTGGATGCCCCGATTCTGGCCAATATCACCGAGTTTGGTGCGACGCCGCTCTTTACTCAAGCCGAGCTTGGCGAGGTTGGTTGCCGCATGGTGCTTTACCCGCTCTCTGCGTTTCGAGCGATGAACGCTGCTGCCCTGAATGTCTATCAAAGCATTCTGGATAACGGGCATCAAAAAGAAGTCGTTAACACCATGCAGACGCGCGATGAACTCTACGATTTCCTCAACTATCACGATTTCGAGCAGAAACTAGACGCGTTATTCGCCGAAAAGGGCGAAGAGCCGCAATAAGGCGTGCACGACAACACTGTTATCTGCAATTAATGATAGGTACAACGATAAGCACACTAGGAGACTCGTCATGGCTGATAAACCGCTAGCGGGAGCAGGGCTGCGTGGACAAAGTGCGGGAACTACCGCCTTGTGTACCGTTGGAAAGACTGGCTCGGGCCTAACGTACCGTGGCTTTGATATCAAAGAGCTGGCTGAAAAGGCTAAATTTGAAGAAGTAGCGTACCTGCTCTTGAAAGGTAAATTGCCTAATCAGGCAGAGCTTGACGACTACATCCGCAAATTAAAGGGCTTGCGTGGGTTGCCCGATGCGCTGAAAACGGTGCTTGAGCAAATTCCGAAAGATGCTCATCCCATGGATGTCATGCGTACCGGCACCTCCATGCTGGGTAATCTTGAAACCGAGCAGAGCTTTGATGAGCAGCAAGACGTCGCCGATCGGCTGCTGGCCGTGTTGCCTTCGATCATTTGCTACTGGTATCGCTACTCTCATGACGGAGTGCGGATTGATACCCAAACCGACGCTGCATCGGTTGGCGGGCATTTCTTGCATCTGCTGCGTGGCGAGCCGGCCTCTGAACTCCATGCGCGAGTGATGAACGTATCGCTTATTTTATATGCCGAGCATGAGTTTAATGCGTCGACCTTTACCGCCCGGGTGTGTGCCTCAACGCTTTCTGATATGCATTCTTGCGTCACCGGCGCCATCGGTTCGCTGCGTGGCCCGCTGCATGGCGGTGCCAATGAAGCGGCCATGGCGATGATCGAAAACTGGAAATCGCCGGAAGAAGCGGAAAGCCAGATCATGGGCATGCTTGAGCGCAAAGATAAAATTATGGGATTTGGCCACGCGATTTATCGCGAGTCTGATCCACGCAACGAGATCATCAAGCAGTGGGCCAAAAAGCTTGCCGATGACGTAGGCGATACGGTGCTTTATCCCGTATCTGAAAGGGTCGAAGAAGTGATGTGGCGTGAGAAAAAGCTGTTCTGCAACGCAGACTTCTTCCATGCCAGCGCCTATCACTTTATGGATATCCCCACCAAGCTGTTCACGCCGATTTTTGTCATGTCCCGGCTAACGGGCTGGGCCGCACATGTCTTTGAACAGCGCGCCAACAATCGAATTATCCGCCCCAGCGCCGACTACATCGGTCCTGAAAAAAGCGAATGGGTCCCCATTGAAGCGCGTGATTAATCAGCGTGCGGCCCGGCAGCTTGCTTGCCGGGCGTTTTTTTAGCTCCCTTTTCATGAGTTTGCTTGCTATGAATAGCCAATATCGTCAACCACTGCCAGGCACCAGCCTTGATTACTTTAATGCGCGCCAAGCCGTTGAGGATATTCAGCCAGGAGCCTACGCCACGCTCCCTTACACATCACGCGTGCTGGCAGAGCAATTGGTACGCCGCTGTGATCCTGAGCTTCTCACCGATGCCCTTAAGCAGCTCATTGAACGCCGACGCGACCTGGACTTCCCTTGGTATCCTGCGCGGGTGGTATGCCACGATATTCTAGGCCAGACGGCGCTGGTTGATTTGGCCGGGCTGCGCGATGCCATCGCTGAGAAGGGCGGTGACCCGGCCAAGGTCAATCCCGTTGTCCCCACCCAACTGATTGTTGACCACTCGTTGGCGGTAGAGCATCCGGGTTTTGAAGAGGGGGCTTTTGAAAAAAATCGCGCCATTGAAGACCGGCGCAACGATGACCGCTTCCACTTTATCAACTGGACCAAAACGGCTTTTGAAAACGTTGATGTTATCCCGCCTGGCAACGGCATCATGCACCAGATCAATCTGGAGAAAATGTCGCCGGTAGTGCAGAACCGGGACGGCATTGCTTATCCTGATACCTGCGTGGGCACCGATAGCCATACCCCCATGGTGGACGCGCTCGGGGTTATTTCAGTCGGCGTGGGTGGCCTGGAGGCTGAAAGCGTCATGCTTGGGCGCGCTTCCATGATGCGCTTGCCTGATATCGTCGGGGTAGAGCTGATCGGCAAGCTGCAGCCGGGAATCACGGGCACTGATATGGTGCTGGCGATCACCGAATTTTTGCGTAAAGAGCGCGTGGTGGGTGCCTACCTGGAATTTTACGGCAAAGGCGCCGATGCGCTGACGGTCGGCGATCGTGCCACGATATCGAACATGACGCCTGAGTACGGTGCGACGGCGGCGATGTTCTATATCGACAGCCAAACCATCGATTATTTGAAGCTCACCGGTCGTGAAGATGCGCAGGTGGCGCTGGTAGAAACTTATGCCAAGCACACCGGCCTCTGGGCGGACAGCCTGACGCAGGTTGAGTACGAGCGAGTGCTGACCTTTGATCTTTCATCGGTCGCGCGGACGTTGGCAGGGCCTTCCAACCCGCATGCTCACCTGCCTACTTCCGAGCTTGTTCAGCGCGGTATTGCGGTAGGACTTGAGGTTGCGCGCGAAGAAGAGAGAGCGGGAAAAATGCCCGATGGCGCCGTTATTATCGCCGCCATTACCAGCTGCACCAATACCTCTAACCCGCGCAATATGGTGGCGGCTGGGTTAATCGCGCGCAACGCCAACCGGCTCGGCTTGTTGCGTAAACCCTGGGTAAAGTCATCTCTGGCGCCCGGTTCGAAAACGGTCAAGATGTACCTGGAAGAAGCCGGCTTGATGAGCGAACTGGAGGGTCTGGGTTTTGGCGTGGTGGCTTATGCGTGTACCACCTGTAACGGCATGTCGGGTGCGCTTGACCCTGTTATTCAGCAGGAAATCATCGACCGGGATCTTTACGCCACGGCAGTGCTTTCCGGTAACCGCAACTTTGATGGGCGGATTCACCCCTATGCCCAGCAGGCCTTTTTGGCCTCGCCGCCGCTGGTGGTTGCTTACGCCATTGCGGGCACTATTCGCTTTGATATTGAAAAAGACGTGTTGGGCATCGATCAGGCGGGCAATCCCGTTACTCTGAAAGATATCTGGCCGGAGGATGAAGAGATCGACGCTATTGTAAAAGCGTCGGTGAAGCCCGAGCAGTTCCGCCAGACCTATATTCCCATGTTTGATCTCGACAAAAGTGCCCGCACCCAAGTAAGCCCGCTGTATGAGTGGCGTCCTCAGAGTACCTATATTCGTCGCCCGCCGTACTGGGAAGGCAATATGGCCAAAGAGCGCGAGCTTAAGAACATGCGCCCGCTGGCGATTCTGCCCGACAATATTACAACCGATCACCTATCGCCCTCTAACGCGATTATGCTGGATAGTGCGGCAGGCGAATATCTTGATCGAATGGGGCTGCCTGAAGAGGACTTCAACTCCTATGCGACGCACCGTGGCGATCATTTGACGGCGCAGCGGGCAACGCTTGCCAACCCCAAACTCTTCAATGAAATGGTGCGCGATGAAGAAGGCAACGTCGTCCAGGGGTCGCTGGCGCGGGTAGAGCCTGACGGGCAGGTTATGCGCATGTGGGAGGCCATTGAAACCTATATGGCGCGTAGACAGCCGCTGATTGTGATTGCCGGTGCCGACTACGGCCAAGGCTCATCAAGAGACTGGGCTGCCAAAGGCGTTGCGCTTGCTGGCGTCGAAACCATTGTCGCCGAAGGGTTTGAGCGTATTCACCGTACAAACCTGATTGGTATGGGAGTAATGCCTCTGCAGTTCGAAGCGGGTACTACGCGTCACACTCTGGGTATTGAAGGAACGGAGGTCTTTGATGTGGAGGGCGTAGCGACACCGGGCGCCATGTTGACGCTGGTTATCCATCGCCAGAATGGCAGCACCGAGCGTGTGCCCGTTATCTGCCGGCTGGATACTGCTGAAGAGGTTACCATTTACTCGGCAGGCGGCGTATTGCAGCGGTTTGCGCAGGATTTCCTGGAAACAAGCGTGGGTGTATCTCCCTGATTAAATCATGCACTTGTAGATAAGCCCGGCACTTAAGCCGGGCGGCCGGAGTTGAGTATATGTCCTCAGTGCCACAGATAAAAATCCCTGCCACTTATATGCGTGGCGGTACCAGTAAAGGCGTATTTTTTAAATTAAGCGATTTACCTGAGGCCGCCCAAGTGCCCGGTAAAGCCCGCGACCAGTTGCTCCTGCGCGTCATTGGTAGTCCTGACCCTTACCAAAAACAGACAGATGGTATGGGCGGCGCGACATCAAGCACCAGCAAAGCAGTGATTATTGCTAAAAGCAGCTCGCCTGAGCATGACGTGGACTACTTGTTTGGCCAGGTCGCCATTGATCGTCCTTATGTGGATTGGAGCGGTAATTGTGGCAACTTGTCGTCTGCCGTAGGGCCTTTTGCGGTTGCCAATGGTTTCGTAGACCCTGCCCGCATACCCGATAACGGGGTGGTTGAGGTGCGAATCTGGCAGGCTAACATTCAAAAAACCATCATCTCGAAAGTGCCTGTCACCAATGGTGAGGTACAGGAAACCGGGGATTTTGAGCTTGATGGCGTAACGTTTCCTGCCGCTGAAGTCGCGGTCGCTTTTATGGACCCTGCCGATGGTGAAGGTGCCATTTTTCCCACCGGAAATGTCGTCGATGAGCTTGAGGTGCCTGGTTTCAAAACGCTAAGTGCCACCATGATCAACGCGGGTATCCCCACTATCTTTATTAACGCAGCAGACCTTGGCTACACCGGAACGGAGCTTCAGGAAGTTATTAACGGGGATGCCAAAGCGCTTGCAATGTTTGAGACCGTTCGTGCTCACGGCGCACTGCGCATGGGGTTAATTGAAGATGTCAGCGAAGCGGCTAATCGCCAGCACACGCCGAAAATAGCATTTGTAGCCCCGTCTGCTGACTACACGGCATCCAGTGGAAACGCCGTTCATGCGGAAGATATTGATTTGCTGGTACGTGCGCTCTCAATGGGTAAGTTACATCATGCAATGATGGGTACCGCTGCCGTTGCCATTGCCGCAGCGGCGGCTATTGAAGGAACCCTGGTAAACCTGGCCGCGGGTGGCGGTAAGCGCCAATCCGTCACGTTTGGCCACCCTTCAGGCAGCTTGCGCGTTGGTGCAGAAGCCAACCTTATCGACGGGCATTGGCAGATCGATAAGGCAATCATGAGCCGCAGCGCTCGCGTGCTGATGGAAGGTACGGTACGCGTGCCAGGCGACAGCTTTTAACTCAATGCATTGATCGGGAGGCGACTCCATGAACGTCACAGCGGAGATAAACGAGCGGCCAGAATACGATGATGAGCTACAGCTAATCGCTGATTATGTGCTGAGCTTTGATACCCCCTCGCCGGCGGCACTGTCCACGGCTCGCTACTGCTTGATGGATACGCTGGGCTGTGGGCTTCTGGCGCTGCGTTTTCCAGAGTGCACCAAGCATCTTGGCCCGCTGGTAGAAGGCACCCAGGTTCCTTTTGGGGCGCGTGTACCGGGCACTTCGCTACGCCTTGACCCGGTAAAAGCGGCTTGGGATATCGGCGCAATTATCCGCTGGCTGGATTATAACGATACCTGGCTTGCCGCCGAGTGGGGGCATCCTTCTGACAACCTGGGCGGTATCCTCGCGGTTGCCGATCATCTGTCGCAAAAGCGGGTTGCTCAGAGTGATGCGCCTCTGACGATGCGTGATGTGTTGAACGCCATGATCATGGCGCATGAAATTCAGGGGGTGCTGGCCCTGGAAAACAGCTTCAACAGAGTGGGGCTTGATCATGTGCTGTTGGTGAAAGTGGCTTCGACGGCGGTGGTTGCCAAGCTAATGGGCGCTACGCGCGAGCAGTTGCTGGCCGCGCTTTCCCATGCGTGGGTAGACGGTCAGAGCCTGCGCACCTACCGACATGCACCCAATGCCGGGTCACGCAAAAGCTGGGCGGCTGGCGACGCCACTTCCCGAGGCGTTCGCCTGGCGGATATGGCGTTACGCGGCGAGATGGGCATCCCCAGTGCGCTCAGTGCACCGCAATGGGGATTTTACGATGTGTCCTTTAGCCATAGTAATAAAGACCTGAGCCTTAAACCTGAAGCAGAGCGGCGACTGCGTTTTCAGCGCGAGTTTGGGTGCTATGTCATGGAGAATATTTTATTCAAGATCGCTTTCCCGGCGGAGTTCCATGCCCAAACCGCCTGCGAAGCGGCCGTGCTTCTGCACGCTCAGGTAAAAGACCGCTTGGTTGATATTGAGCGGATTGTAATTACCACGCATGATTCAGCGATTCGGATAATTTCCAAAACCGGAGCGTTGGCTAATCCGGCTGACCGTGATCATTGTCTGCAATACATGACGGCCGTGCCGCTTATTTTCGGTACGCTTACCGCCGAACACTATGAAGACAGCTTTCATGCGGCTCATCCGCTGATTGATATACTGCGCGACAAAATGGTGGTCGAGGAGAATAGCGACTATTCAGCGGCCTACCACGACCCGCAAAAGCGCTCTATCGCGAATGCTGTGCAGGTCTTTTTCAGTGATGGCAGTGCAACCGACAAGGTCGTAGTGGAATATCCAATAGGCCATCAGCGTCGTCGAGACGAGGGAATGCCGCTACTGGTCGATAAGTTTGAGCGACATCTCGCCACCCGTTTCCCTGTACTTCGCTGCGAAAAAATTAGCCAGCTCTGCGGCAATCAAGCGACGCTTGAAGCAATGCCGGTGGATCAATTCATGTCACTTTGGATGATTTAAAAGCCTGACTAGTCACGGGCAGCAATGCAGAAGAGAGAGGAGTCGTTCGGTGAGTTTTTCAATGCTTGGTATGTGATAAACACTTACCCGGCAAACAGTGTCTGCACTGCTGCCGGGCAATAGCAACCCTACTATGTAGTGCTAAGTAGCAAGACTTACTAAAAGGTTTAGTCTTCGAGCACGATTTGGTCGCGCATGCGATCTACGGTTGCTGCGCCGATGCCGCTGACGCGCGTTAAATCATCAGCACTTGTAAATTCCCCCTTGGCGTCTCGTTCTTCGATAATGGCGGCAGCGCGGCTTGGTCCAATGCCGGGAAGCTCGCTCAACAGCTCAGCGTTTGCGGCATTCACATTGATAGGCGCGACGGCTTGAGCCAGTGCACTACTGGATAATCCCAGACTTAAACTAAGTAACAGGGCGGCAAACAAGCTTTTTAATGTCATGTTCATTACGCGTATTGTTCCTTCTTGTCGATAAAGAAAAGTGGCACTACCGGGTACTGCACTAACGAACACTGCATTAACGGGTGCCTTAATTAACTTAACGCGTTCGCTATCGTGTTGTTGTCAGTGATGTATGACATTATTTGTAGGAGTTTCGCTTGTACAGCGTGGCAAATAGCTTACAAGTGGGTCGTGTTGGGCTGATATAATGCTTAAAAATGCGTATGGAGTAGTGCTGTGTCTGAATCCCCGTTGATTATCGCGCTTGATTACCCGTCGCTTGACGCCGCCTTATGCATGGCGGATCAGCTAGACCCCGCTCGGTGTCGTTTAAAAGTAGGTAAAGAGCTTTATACCCGTAGCGGCCCGGCTATCCTTGAAGCGCTGCATGGGCGCGGGTTCGACGTGTTCCTTGACCTCAAATTTCATGATATTCCCAATACGGTGGCGGGGGCTGTTCAGGCTGCAGCAGAGCAAGGCGTCTGGATGGTGAATGTGCACGCCAGCGGTGGCCGCAAGATGATGGAAGCAGCCGCCGAGCGTTTGGTTAGTCAAGGTTTAGACACGCACCTAATCGCCGTTACCGTATTAACCAGCCTCCAGGAGAGCGACCTGCGCGAAGTGGGTTTAAACGTTTCACCCGCTGAACAGGTAGAGCGCTTGGCTCTGTTGACCCAACAAAGCGGCCTGCACGGCGTTGTATGCTCAGCCCAAGAGGCATCACATTTACAGGCCGTGTGTGGTGAGTCGTTTTTAAAAGTAACGCCCGGTATTCGGCCGAGTTTTGCCGCCGTTAACGATCAGCAGCGTATTATGACGCCGAGCGAAGCGATGCAGGCAGGGAGTACACATTTGGTGATAGGGCGGCCTGTTACTCAGGCATCTGACCCCATGGCGGCGCTGGCAGCTATCGAAGCAGAGCTTCAGTAGCACGATATGTGTGTGCGGGTTACTCGCCCTCTACACCGGTAATCGGCTTGATAGTGCCCCAGCGGCGGCAACTGGGGCACTGCCAGGCAAGGGCATCACTCGTAAAACCACAGCGCCTGCATTGATGACGAGGGCGATCTTTTAAAAGCGCATCCGTGTGGTATTTCAGTAATGATAAGCGAGTGTCCGGCGCAGTTCTTCCACTTAGCTGCTGGCTTTCGACATACAAATCCAGCAGATAGTCCAACCCGCCAAGGCTCGGCGCATCACGTAGCCAGTTTCCGGTTAACTCAATGGCGGTATCCACGCCATCCCGCTGGTGAATAAGCTCGCCGAGCATCACGATAACGCTGGTGTAAGGTGCCTGACCCAGTAGACTGTATAAGTGCTTCTCCAGACCTGCTATATCGTCGTTACGCGAATAGGCCCGCTGGAGGGTTGGCAGCATGGTTGGGATATGCGCGCCATCCTGCTCAGGGATATGGTCAAGACGTTCTATCGCGCGGCCATAGTGGCCGTTATCCATCTCAAGATCCGCCAGTAATAGCGTGGCGCGAATGCAGCGTTCATCCAGCAGTAAGGCTTTTTTTAGATGCTTTTTCGCGAGCGCACGGCTGGACTGTTGGATCTCTTCTATGGCCAACTCGCATAGCCAGTGTGACGCTGGGCGCCGCATACCTGGGTGCTGCTTTAGCAGGGGTTGGATTACCTCTAAAGCGGTTTGCCACTCCCTTTCTCGCTCCAGAAGGCCCACCAATAGCTGCTTGGCCGCATAGCGGCGCTCATCGTCGGTGGATTGCTCAAGCAGCGAGTGCAGCAGTCTCTGGGCACGGTCATGAACACCTAGCGCTATAAAATCGCGCGCAAGCTCAAGTTGGATGCGTTCGTTGGTGCCATGCGATAGGGCTGGGCGTGCAAGCAGGTTTTGGTGAATACTGACGGCTTTGTCTGCCTCGCCACGCGTGCGAAAGAGTTTACCCAGCGCGATATGGGTATCTACCGTATCGCTATTAACATCAAGTGCACTGATAAACGTGTTAATGGCTTCATCGGGCTGCTCATTCAGCAGGTAATTTAACCCAACGAAGTATTCGCGCGACAGTTGAGAAGGCGGCGCTGTTGGCGCTTGCCGGTGGCGCCGGGCAGCGTATCGAATACCTAGCCCGAAGCCTATGGCAATCGCTGTCAACAGTAACCCTAGCAGCATGACATCATGCATTTACGCTAGTTCCTTAAACTCCTGGGTGCGTAAGCGATCAAGTTCTTTGCGCTGTTGTTTGTTATGGCGCTCGCTGCGCGCAAGACGTGCTTTCAATCGTACGTATACTCCCATCATCGCGAGCATGCCAAGTATTACGCCAAACGTTAATGTCGCCAGCAGCCATACAGAGAGTGTGATGGGGGGGAGTTCGACCCAGATCAGATTCAAGGCAATGGTTTGCTGATTATTGACGGCAAACAAGATGCCTACCAGTAGAACAACCAGCAAAATAATGGCGAGAATCAGCCCTTTAATCCAACGCATGAGAGTTTCCTAGTCAGTGACGTTCGCAGTATGGCCCTATTGTGTATGAGTCTTGGTGCGACGTCATCCCACAGTCACAGATTACCAAAGTATGGCGGCTTCGGGCTCTGTGTTAGTAACCCAGCGCACGGCTGGCATCTACCTGTTCGCGCAGCTCTTTGCCGGGCTTAAAGTGCGGTACATATTTACCGTCCAACTCGACCGGGTCGCCCGTTTTGGGGTTACGGCCAGTACGCGGCTCACGGAAATGCAGTGAGAAACTGCCAAAGCCACGTATTTCCACACGACCACCACTGGAGAGAGCGTCCGTCATATCGTCCAGTATAATACGTACCGCCGTCTCGACGTCTTTGGCGGATAGCTCCGGTTGACGCATCGCGATTTGTTCGATTAGTTCAGATTTTGTCATCGGTTGGCTCCCTGTAAACTGTGAAGGCTGCCGTTAACAATAGCGGCTGACCTTGATAACCTCGAATTCAGCATACTGTGCAAATTGATATTAAACAATTCAGATAAAACAAGGTACTAGACTGAATAACAGCATAGGCGAAGCTTGGCGCTGGCGCGACCCTTTAGCTTAGGTATACTGACGGTTCATTTTTACCAATGAAAGAGGCTGACCTTGAACGACGATACATCCCCAGCAGCCGTGCTACGTAAGCGACTCTACTGGCACTCGCGTCGCGGTATGTGGGAGCTTGATCTGTTGCTGATCCCGTTTTTAGAAAAACGCTTTGACACACTTAGCGAAGAGGAGCAGTTGACTTATCAGCGCCTAATTGAAGAAGAAGACCAGGACTTGTTTGTTTGGCTCATGCACCGTGAATGGCCTGAAGACCCAGCGTTAAAGCATATGGTGAAAATGATCGTTGAGCATGCGGAAAACACCGATAATTCTGCCTATCGTACCCTCTAAAACGGCTGCCCTGCTTCAGTCGGGCTTGGCGGTGGGGCTCTGTTCGTTGAGTTACTGGGTATTGGGGCTGTGGGTAGGCAGCGGCATTACCTTAGTCGTCAGCCTTTTACTGTGGCGTACTCTGCATAGGCAAGTCCATGGCGTGCTTTATCTAAGCAAGCGTGATACGGCTATTTATGGCCGTTGGCGACAGCCCTATGGAGAGTTGAGCGATGAAGTGACGGTTCGCTGTGATTACCTGGGGCCTTGGCTGGTGGGCTTGTGGGTGGGGCCACAGCGGCTCTGGCTGTGGCCCGATAGTTTCTCTCGCTCTCATCACCGTTTGTTGCGCCGTTTATACCACCGTGCCGGGCATTAAATCCGCCAGCGTTAAACAAGAAGCCGCAGGGGCGGGAAGGTGAGACGGCCAATCCATAGAGTAATGTAACCCGCGTGATTCATGCCGCTTCAATGCGGCGATAACGGTTAGTTGAGCCAGCCTGATTACTTGGCGTAATTGCATGTACTCAGGTTGAAACTGACCGGCTCCTAAACTTTCCAAACGCTTATCCAATAACGCCAACTGCTCATGGGCGGCAGCCAATCCTGAGTTGCTGCGTACAATCGACACCTGTTGGCTCATCGTGGTTCGTAGCTCGTGGCGCCATTGAGCCAGTAGGTCCTGCTCTTCGGTGCTTAATCGCCGGGCAGATGGTGGTGTGGGCGTAATGGGCGGCGCGTGCCATTCGTTGAGATGTTGTTCTCGAAGTGCGCTTGCACAGCTACGCGCATACACCAGGCATTCCAACAGTGAGTTGCTGGCCATGCGGTTGGCACCATGTAGGCCGGTACAGGCAACTTCACCTACTGCATAAAGCCCCGGTATGCCTGTCGCGCCCTGATGATCGGTTGCAATGCCCCCGCAGCTATAATGGGCGGCGGGGACGACGGGGATGGGTTGCTGGGTAATATCAATCCCGCGCGAGGCGCAGTGCGCCAAAATGGTTGGGAAGTGGTGGTGAATGGCTTTTTCACCAAGGTGGCGGATATCCAGCCATACGTGTCCTTGGGTGCCTTGCTGAATTTGAGCATCAATTGCTCGTGCAACAACGTCCCTGGGAGCAAGTTCTGCGCGAGGATCAATGGCCGTCATAAACCGCTCGCCGGCTTCATTGAGTAAGTAACCACCTTCGCCACGTACCGCTTCGCTAATTAAAAACGCGGGGCCGTTAGGATCATACAGGCTGGTCGGGTGAAACTGCTGAAACTCCAGATTCATTAATCGCGCACCAAGCTCCGCAGCCATCATCATGCCTTCGCCGCTGCCAGGGGTCGGCGTTGTGGTATAGCGATAAAGGCCGCTAGCGCCACCGGTGGCTAGCGTGGTGTAAGTCGCGGTGAGTGTTTGCCGTTGTCGCTCTGTATCGACGCCATAGGCACCCGTGCAGTGCCCGTGGCTGTTTTGGAGTAATCCTAAAATAGTGATATCGCGGCGTAGGGTAATATTGGCATGCGCGGCGACTTTGTCTTGCAGGGTATCTACCACAGCGCGCCCCGTGGCGTCGTCGGCATGAATAATACGCCGGGCGTTATGGCCGCCTTCACGGGTCAGGTGATACGGATAGCAAGCGTCAGGGGCGGGGTCCGGGGTGAAATATACCCCTCGATCAATTAACCATTGGATAGCAGCCGGACCGTGGGTAACTGTGAAGCGTACGGCCTGCTCATCACATAAGCCGTCACCAGCGACAAGTGTGTCACGAACATGCGCTTCCAGGTTGTCTTCAGGGGAGAGCACCGCTGCAATACCACCCTGGGCCCATCGGCTGGCGCCTTTGTCATTGTGGGCCGGGTTTACCAGCGTCACCGACAGTTTGTCGGCAATATCCAGGGCGAGGGTTAACCCGGCGACGCCGCCGCCAATAATTAATACATCGGTTGTTGGCGTGCTCATGCGGCCCGCTCCTTATTTTTGCTATCTGGCGCTATGGCGCATAAAAGGTAAGCGTATAGCGTAGTCATTAGTCGTTGACGATGTATAGACGCAAAAAAATCCGCGTCGATCAAAATGATCTCGCAGATAATAAATTCATAGAGGGAGATAAAAACAATGGTGCCCGGAGCCGGACTTGAACCGGCACGGAGTTACCTCCGAGAGATTTTAAGTCTCTTGCGTCTACCAATTTCGCCATCCGGGCAGTGCAATTGGTGCATCGTTGCACTTAACACAAAAGTGGAGGCTGGAGTCGGAATCGAACCGGCGTACACGGAGTTGCAGTCCGCTGCATAACCACTCTGCCATCCAGCCTAAAGAGTCGATGTAGCGGGAAGATAGATTCGACCGGGCTGGCGTTCCATCGGACTGACGCCTCAGCTCTCGACCTAACCTGCTTGCCGCACAATCCAAGTTGGAGCGGGAAAAGAGATTCGAACTCTCGACCCTCGCCTTGGCAAGGCGATGCTCTACCACTGAGCTATTCCCGCTCGACTCGAGGGCGAATTATACGCATCGTTGAGAGGTTGTCAATCATCAATGATGCAAACACCATCTTCGAGGAATCAATTGCTTACATGGAGCGGCTAAGGTGCGGCCAGGCAGCCTTTAAATATTGGATCATGGACCAAAGTGTTAAGGCCGCAGCGACGTACAGCACTACCACACCCAGCAGGGCGATCTCATGTGTGGGCGGTAGCGCCAAAAGGATCAGCAGGGCCACCATCTGGAGCGTGGTTTTAAGTTTTCCTATCCAGGAAACCGCGACCAGGCCCCGTTTGCCCATTTCTGCCATCCATTCGCGTAGGGCCGATATCACGATTTCACGACCAATAATGACGAGCGCAGGCAAGGTCAGAATGAGTGTGTCGTAGCGCTCAATCAGCAGCGCTAGTGCTACAACGACCATTAGTTTATCGGCCACTGGGTCTAAGAAAGCGCCAAAGGGTGTTGACTGATTCCAGCGGCGGGCCAAATAGCCATCTAGCCAATCGGTCATCGAGGCGAGCGCAAAAAGGCCAGCCGCCAGTGGCATGCTCCAGTTAAAAGGCAAGTAAAACAGCACAACGAGCAAGGGAATAAAGGCAACTCTTGCCAGTGTAAGTACGTTGGGTATATTCATCGCGACGGGCGATCCTTACCGGAGAGTCATTAAATTCGAAATGTAGTAAAGGCTATTCTATCCGCCTTAGCGAATAGCATCTATGCCCAATGGTGGTTTATCCATTCAGGGCCAAATAAATACTCTCCGCAAGTGCAGCGCTAATGCCTGGGACTCTTGCCAACTCGGCGCGGCTCGCTTTCTGTACACCTTGCAATCCGCCAAAAAAACGTAACAACTCACGGCGCCGTTTAGGGCCAATGCCGGGAATGTCTTGCAGTGTAGAGGTGCGCCTGGCCTTGTCGCGCTGGGCTCGGTGGCCTGCAATTGCAAAACGGTGCGATTCATCCCGAATATGCTGAATCAAGTGCAGAGCAGGGGAGGCTGGGTCCATGGGAAGTGGGTTATCCGATGTTTCCAAAAAGAGTGTCTCAAGCCCCGCTTTGCGTGTGGTGCCTTTAGCAACGCCTAGCAAAACGATCGTGGTAATGCCGAGTTGGTTAAGCACCTCTCGGGCCATATTAAGCTGACCTTTGCCGCCATCGACAATCAAAATATCCGGGGCGATGGCTTCGCCGCTTTCTACGCGTTTCAGCCTTCGCGTCAGCGCTTGCTGCATGGCGGCGTAATCATCGCCCGCAGCCACGCCTTCAATGCGGAAATGGCGATAGTCGCTCTTGCGCGGCCCTTGATGGTCAAAGACTACGCAGGAGGCCACGGTGGCTTCACCCTGGCTATGACTGATATCGAAACACTCAAGCCGTTCGGGCATGGATTCAAGGCTCAGCGCTTTCTGAAGCGCTGCAAAGCGTTGGGTGAGCTGCGTATGGTTCGCCAATTGAGACGCTAACTGCTGCTCAGCATTGGTCATTGCCAGCTGCTGCCATTGGGCGCGATGCCCGCGTACCTGGCTTGTCACGCGAATACGCTTGCCCGCTTGCTGTGTGAGTGCCTCGGCAATCAGGTCGCTGTCATCCAGCGCATGGCTGGTAATGACTTCACTGGGTACGTTATGCGGCTGGCCAAAATAGTACTGGCTAACCACCTCGGTCAGCAGGGCTTCTGGGGAAAGGTCCAGACCGTTTTTGGGTGCATGGTGGCGGGCACCGAGCATACGCCCATCGCGAACGCTTAACACCGAAATGCCTAGTGCGCCTGGCCGTTGGGCGAGCGCGAAAATATCGGCATCGCCGTTCTGGTTATCAACAAACTGACGCTGTTGTAGCTGGCGTAATTGCTGTATCTGGTCACGAAAGCGGGCAGCCTCTTCAAAATCCAGGTCTTTGCTGGCGGCTTCCATCGCCTCGGTAAGCGCTTGGGTTACGTGCTCACTTTTGCCTTCCAGGCACATAACGGCGTGTTCAACGTCGCGGCGGTAATCCTCTTTTTCAATGTAGTCTACGCAAGGAGCGCTGCAGCGCTGGATTTGATGTTGTAGGCACGGACGAGAGCGATGGGCAAAAACGCTGTCTTCGCAGTTGCGAATGCGGAAGATTTTCTGCATGAGTGACAGGCTTTCGCGTACCGCACCGCTGCTGGGATAGGGGCCTAGATAGCGGCCGTCGCCGCGCCGTTGGCGTGCGCGTTTATATTCAAGTCTGGGATAATTGTGGCGGTCGGTGACGAAGATAAACGGGTAGGACTTATCATCCCGTAGTAAAATATTGTAGGGCGGGCGAAGCTCCTTGATCAGGGTTTGCTCAAGTAGCAGTGCCTCGGTTTCGCTGCGGGTTACGGTGATTTGAATATCCGCAATCCGTGCCACCATCGCCTGCGTTTTAGTGTTCAGCTGGCCACGAAAATAGCTGGCAAGGCGTGCTTTTAAGCGTTTCGCTTTGCCTACATAGAGCGTATCGCTGTGTTCATCAAGCATACGGTAAACGCCGGGGGAGGTGCTTACCGAGCTTAAAAACTGTTTTGCATTAAATGTCATTGCACCGTATCGAGCGCCGAGGAGTGGCTAAGGATGTTAGGTTTATCCCTGACTGGCGTCAAAGCCATCCACTAGCCCATGACGTAGTGCCAAGTGTGTCAGTTCGACATCGGTGGCCACCTGAAGTTTATCAAATAGCCGATAGCGGTATGTATTCACGGTTTTTGGGCTTAAATGCAGGCGGTCAGAAATATCCTGAACGCGCTGACAATTGACGATCATTAACGCAATTTGTAGTTCGCGATGGGAGAGATGGCTAAACGGATTGTCTTCGTTAGTAAAGTGAGATAAGGCCAAGCGCTGGGCTATCTCTTGGCTGACGTAGCGACGACCATGAAATACCTGGCGGATCGCATCGGTCATTTCTGTTGCACCGGCGCCCTTGCTTAAAAAACCTGATGCGCCAGCCTCCAGCATGCGACGTAGTACACTGTCTTCCATGTGCGCCGTTAAGATCAGTACCTTGATATCTTCCATCGTACGATGGATGCGGCGCGTTGCTTCCAGCCCGCCTATCCCCGGCATGCGTATGTCCATCAGGACAATATCCGGTTTTAAATGACGGCACTGGGTGACTGCGCTTTCGCCATCGTCGACCTCTCCGACAATTTTGATATCGCTCTCTTCATTTAGCAGATGAGCAATACTGGTTCTTACCAGATGATGATCATCGGCGATTAGAACGTTGATCAAGGGGGCTGGCTCCTGCGTGGAAACATAGTGGGCTCAGAAGGTAGCCTCTGACGCTGACCCATAGAGTGCCACAGCTGACTATAAAGTAGAATTAGCAAACGCGTATTTGAATGGGTTCTTGACCTTGGTTCGGTTTCATAATAGCATGCGCCTCGCTTAGTCCGTAAGGGCGACGGTATTGGGGCCTTAGCTCAGCTGGGAGAGCGCAACACTGGCAGTGTTGAGGTCAGCGGTTCGATCCCGCTAGGCTCCACCAGAATTAATCGAAAAAAAGCCTCGCTATTCATAGCGAGGCTTTTTCGTATGTGTGCATCAATGGCTCTTGGGTGATAGTCGTCTGAAGCTAGCCATTTGATGCTAGCTATCAATATCAGTAGCCACCAAGCAGGGCTCTTTGGCGGCTATTGGTGCGGGTTTATTCGCTAATCTGGCCAAGCAGTAGAAACTCGATTAGCGCCTTTTGCGCGTGTAAGCGGTTTCCAGCTTCTTGCCATACCACGGCGCGGGGGTCATCAAGCAGCGTATGGCTGATCTCTTCGCCACGGTGTGCAGGCAGGCAGTGCAAGAACAGTACATCGCTTTGCGCCTGATCCAGCATGGTTTCTGTGACCTGGAAGCCGGCAAAATCCGCTTCACGCTTGGCTTGCTCTTCCTCTTGACCCATGGACGCCCAAACATCGGTTGTCACCAAGTCTACGCCTTGGGTGGCTGCCTGCGGGTCGTGCATCAGCGTAACGTGATCCCCTGCGGCCTCCATGATATCAGCGCGTGGTTCGTAGCCTTTCGGGCAGCAAATGCGAAGATGGAACCCAAACTGGCGCGCCGCGTTAATCCACGAGTGACACATATTGTTGCCGTCGCCAATCCAGACCGCCGTGCGGCCCTTAACGCTTCCGCGCAGCTCGGTCCAAGTCATCACGTCGGCCAGTAGTTGGCAGGGGTGGTAGTCATCGCTTAACGCGTTAATGACGGGAACGCTGCTGGCGCTAGCATAGGTTTCAAGGCCCGCATGAGAGAAGGTGCGGATCATAACGGCATCGACCATCTCGGAAAGCACGCGAGCGGTGTCTTCGATTGGCTCGCCACGCCCTAACTGAGTGTCGCGCGGAGATAAGAACAGCGCGTGACCGCCAAATTGCGCCATGCCGGCTTCAAACGATACACGTGTACGTGTAGACGATTTTTCAAAGATCATCGCCAGTGTGCGGTTCGCCAGCGGCGTATACTCCGGCCCGTTGGCTTTAAGATCTGTTTTAATTTTGATGGCACGCTGAATCAAATAACTCAGTTCATCGGGCGTCAAATCCAGCAGGGTAAGGAAATGGCGTGTCGCCATGGTTGCTTCTCTCCGCGTAAAAACACCATCCTAGCGAGGCGGCGGGGGATGCGCAACGCGAACGGCACGCGTAGAATGGCGTCCAAAGATTAAGGCCGAGTGGCGCACTCAGGTATTTAGCAAGGCTTTTAACCTGAGTGAATCACGGTTTATTTCGTGCGTATACTCACCTTGTCGTTTGGTTCTTTACTTAATGGAGTACTCACATGAGCACCACAGCCGAAAATATTCAGCGTCAAATCAGTGAAAACCCGATCCTTATTTACATGAAGGGCTCGCCTCAACTGCCTCAGTGTGGCTTCTCGGCGCAGACGGTTCAGGCGCTGATGAGCTGCGGTGAGCGCTTTGCGTTCGTTAATATTTTGGATAACCCGGATATTCGTGCTGAGCTGCCTAAAATCGCTAATTGGCCTACCTTCCCGCAGCTATGGGTTGAAGGTGAATTGGTCGGTGGCTGCGATATCGTCATTGAAATGCATCAAAACGGCGAACTCGAAAAGCTGGTTAAAGAAGCTGCTCAGCGGGCGGGTGCTGAAGACGGTGCAGATAACGCCTAACGATAACGCCCGAGTTGCCCGCTCGGGCGGTTGGCGGGCTGCCGCGTAGCCGCTAGAATGGCGTTTTATCACGCATTGTGGCACCTGCTGTTATTGAAAGATGCATCATCAGGACAGCCCGCCGAAGGAAGTATTGCTCAATGAGCTATCAGGTTCTGGCCCGCAAGTGGCGACCACGTACATTCCACGAACTCGTGGGCCAGGCCCATGTTCAGCGCGCCCTGGTCAATGCGCTTGATCAAGGGCGTCTTCACCACGCCTATTTATTTACCGGCACCCGCGGTGTCGGTAAAACCACGCTTGCACGCATATTAGCCAAGTGTTTGAACTGTACGGCTAACGGACGCGGCGATGAGGGCATTACCTCAACACCGTGTGGTCAGTGCGATAGCTGCATAGCCATTGATGAAGGGCGTTTTGTCGACTTGATCGAAGTCGACGCGGCTTCGCGCACCAAGGTGGAAGATACCCGCGAATTACTGGATAACGTTCAGTACGCGCCCACCCAGGGTCGTTACAAGGTGTACCTGATTGACGAGGTGCACATGCTTTCAACCAGCAGCTTTAACGCGCTATTGAAAACGCTGGAAGAGCCGCCTCCCCACGTTAAATTTCTGCTTGCCACTACTGATCCGCAAAAGCTGCCTGCAACGGTGCTGTCGCGCTGCCTGCAGTTCACGCTTAAACACATGCCGCCGGAGCGTGTAGTGGAACATCTGACCTACGTGTTGGGTGAAGAGGGTGTGGCATTTGATGAAAGCGCGCTATGGCTATTAGGCAAAGCAGCCGAAGGCTCAATGCGTGATGCCATGAGCCTGACCGACCAGGCGATTGCCTTTGGGCAGGGCGCGGTCCGCCATGTCGATGTAGCGGCGATGCTGGGAACGCTGGACCACCGGCATATTTTAGCGCTGGTAAGCGCGCTGGCGGATGTGGATGTGCAGCAACTGCTGGCTGAAGTAGCACAGCTGGCAGAGCAGGGCCCGGATTTTGCCGCCGTACTAGACGAACTGTCGGCTATTTTGCACCGTCTGGCTGTTGCTCAGATGGTACCGGACGCCGTCGATAACAGTCATGGTGATCGAGAGGCTATTTTACAGCTTGCCAGCCGCTTTACCGCTGAAGATATTCAGCTCTACTACCAGATAGGGCTTCAAGGCCGAGGCGATATGGCACACGCGCCTGACTTGCGCAGTGCGCTGGAAATGACACTGCTGCGCATGCTCGCGTTCCGGCCGCAGGGCGTGCCCAAGCCGCCCCGCACGCCGCTACCGCTGCGTGCTGAGCCAACAGGGTCAGGGGGCAGCCAAAGTGTGGGGCAGGGCGCAGCGCCAGCCAGTACGGCGGCTAAGCCACCTGCCGCAGCCTCGGTCAGCAATTATGTTCAACCAGCGCCCGAAACGTCTGCCGCGTCTGCGGTTAGCTCTCTACCTGATGCCACTGTACCTGGGGCTGGGCATCAGCCAAAGGCAGACATAGACCATATAGATACGCCGCAAGCAGAGCTCGAAAAAAAACATGGTCAGCAGCCAGCGTCTGATGCACGCGTTGAAGGGAAAGATCCTGGCGAGAGTCCCGATATACACATGGGCTCAACGGGCTATAAAACAGACGATAACGAGGCAGTTGCCGCGGATAGCCCAACTCCGCCGCCATGGTCGCTTGATGAGGTAGAGCAAGCCGAAGCACATGAAAGCGGCCAAGCGGAACTGCCCTCGCCAAATGTTAGCAAAGCACCCGCTTCAGAGGCCGTGTTGGTGTCTGCGCCGGTATCAACCTCTGTGCCTGAAGTCGTGCCCGCCCCTGAGCAGACAGCGCCAGTCTCAGACGTCGGCAATGAAGTGTTGGACCATGCAAAATGGCTGCTATGCTTTGATTCTCTAGGCTTGGGCGGCTTAACGCGCAGTTTGGCGGCGAATTGTCTGCTGGAGAGCGACGATGGCAATACGTTGATGCTGCGCCTGGATCCAAGCCAAGCGGCCATGCAGGCAGATGTCCATAAAACGCGCATCGAGCGCGCATTAAGTGAACAAGGGCTGCCGCGCCGGGTAGAGTTCATGGTGGCCGAACTCTCGACGGACAGTGAGACACCGCGTCAGCGCGAAGAGCGGTTGAATCAAGAGCAGCATGCACAGGCTGTTGATCTCTTGAATCACGATCCCAATATACAGAAATTACAGCAGGCGTTTGGTGCGACGCTGATAGAATCAACCGTCAAGCCAGCGACCGCCAAGCGTTAGCATTGCACCGGATACTCGTTTTTTAACAAACCCGTCTTTGATTAGCCAGGAGAGCACACCATGTTGAAAGGTGGAATGGGCAACTTGATGAAGCAAGCCCAAGAGATGCAGGAAAAAATGCAGCGTATTCAGGAAGAAGCTGCTCAGTCAGAAGTACACGGCGAAGCCGGCGCAGGCATGGTTAAAATCACCATGAACGGACGCCATGACGTGAGCCAGGTCACCATCGATCCAAGCGTAATGGAAGAAGATAAAGAGCTGCTTGAAGATCTTTTAGCCGCCGCGGTGAATGATGCTGTACGTAAAGTTGAAGCAAACTCTAAAGCTCGGATGGAAGAAGCAACGGCTGGATTGAACCTGCCGCCGGGTTTCAAGATGCCGTTCTAAGTAATGCGATTCTCTCCTCTTATAGAACAACTGATGGATGCGTTTCGTGTATTGCCAGGGGTTGGGCCGAAGACGGCCCAACGTATGGCAATGCATTTGCTTGAGCGTGAGCGGGCAGGCGGTCAGCGTCTTGCTTCGGTCATTCAAAAAGCGATTGACGAGGTCGGCTACTGTCAGCGCTGTCGCACGCTGACCGAAGCAGATATTTGCGCGATATGCGAAACGCCTCGCCGCGACGATGCCTTGTTGTGTGTGGTTGAGTCACCCGCTGATCAGCTGGCGATTGAGGAAGCGGGCGGCTTTCAGGGCCGCTATTTTGTGCTTCATGGGCACTTGTCGCCTCTGGATGGTATCGGCCCTGACGCGATTGGGCTTGAGCAGTTGGAAACGCGTGTAGCAGAAGGCCATATCGAAGAAATTGTGCTGGCGACCAACCCAACCGTCGAAGGTGAAGCAACCGCGCACTATATCGCCGCTCAATTGGCCCACTACGGCGTGAAGTTTTCACGTTTAGCTTATGGTGTTCCTATGGGTGGTGAGCTTGAGTATGTCGATGGCGGTACATTAAGCCGTGCGTTTAATGGCCGACAGCCCTTTACCAGCGATTAACCCACCAACATTGCAAGCGCAATCGCGGTTGTAGCAACCTGGAAGTATGCTTTGTCTTCTCTAGCCTCCCCCGTATACCAGTGGATTGACAGCCCCGAGGCGCTTGACGCGGCCTGTGCACAAGTGGCCAGCGCCCCTGTCATCGCGCTGGATACAGAGTTTTTCCGTGAAAACACGTTTTTCCCCGTCCCTGCATTAATTCAATTTGCTGCCGGGGAAGTTGCGTATTTGGTTGACCCGCTGGCCACGCCCTGCACGCCCGCATTTCGGCAGTTACTGCAAAATAGCGCCATTAAACTGCTGCATGCGTGTAGTGAAGATTTAGAAGTTTTTCAGCATTGGGCCGGGGTATTACCAACGCCATTAGTGGATACGCAGGTTGCTCAAGGGTTTCTTGGTGAAATGCCCTCGATGGGGTATCAAAAGCTGGTGGAGTTTTGGATAGGCGAAACGTTGCCCAAAGAGGAGACACGCTCAAACTGGTTAGAGCGGCCTTTGACGCCTTCTCAGTGTGACTATGCAGCGTTGGATGTTATTTACCTGCTTAAAGTATGGGCGCATCAGGCTGAACGACTGGAAGGGTTAGGCCGCGGCCATTGGTTGCATGAAGAGTGTGCCAGTTTGATTGGGCAGGCTGGGCGCAGCGTTGAAGCAGATGGCCAGTGGTACGCCCGTCACCGTCAGCTATGGCGGCTTGATCCGCGCCAATTGGAGGCTTATCGCCTGATGACCATTTGGCGGGAAGGCGAAACACGGCGGCGTAATTTGCCGCGCAATTGGCTTATGAGTGACAAGTTGCTGTTTGCGGCTGCTGACGCCATGCCGAAAAATCGCTATGAGTTGGCCGAGGTTGAAGGCTTTAAGCCAGCGCTGGTCAAAAAAGAGGGCGATACGCTATTGGCAATGGTTAAGAAGGCCCAGCACTGCGACGAAAATGAGCTGTTGTCGCGCTGGCCGGACCCGATGCAGCCCGCCTTTAAACAACGTTTCAAAGCCCTAAAATCCGTTATTAACACGAAAGCGGCCGGGCTTGGAATGGCGTCTGAAGTGTTGATGCGCCGCCGTGATATTGAGGCGTTGGTTATGCAGGACATGGCAAGCCAGCCTTTAACTCTGCCACAAGGATGGCGGGGCGAATGTTTGGCCGATGAGCTTGAGCAAGCATTAAAGGAGTTGTCTAAATGAGTGACAAGCTGCTTTGTGAGGTTTTTAAAAGCTCGCGAAAAGATGAGATGTATTTATACGTTGATAAGCGCAAAGGGCTCAAGCTCGTTCCTGAAGCGCTGCTTGTAACGTTTGGAAAGCCAGTCGCGGTATTCACCATGATTCTCACCGCCGATAAAAAACTGGCCCGAGTAAATGTTGATGACGTTATAGCGGCTATTGATGAGCAAGGCTTTTATCTGCAGATGCCGCCTGCAAAAGAGGATTACTTGCTTGATGTACATCGCGCGCAATTAAACGCGCGCGATGCGGCGCAGTAGCCACTACCGTGAATTTCCTGGCTCATGCCTGGCTTGCCTGTGAAGGGAGTGATGATTTTCTTTACGGCAACCTGATTGCCGATGGCGTTAAAGGTAGCGACCTGGGGGATTGGCCAGTTGATGTCGCGCGCGGTATACGGCACCACCGTAAAGTGGATGCCTGGGTTGACCAGCACCCAAGCGTACTGAATGCTAAACATCGGGCGCCTGCAGGTAAGCGACGCTACGCTGGTATTGCGCTGGATATTGTGTGGGATCATTTTTTAGCGCGAGATAAGGCCGGCTTGCTTGAGCAGCAGCAAATGATAGAGCGCTGTTACCGCCTATTGTCAGCGAGGCCTGCGCCCAATCGGCTGGAGGCGATGATGCCCTTTATGATCAAGCATGATTGGCTAAGAAATTACGCAGATTTCGACTTTACCTGCAAAGCAGTTGCAGGCCTTGGCCAGCGCTTGTCAGGACCAAATCGGCTTGCTGAGCTCATCCCTTGGCTTCAAAGCGACTATCGTTTACTGGAAGCGGATTATCATTCGCTATGGCCAGCGTTAAGCGCCACATTAAGCAGCGATGGGGCTGTAAATTACGCGTATAACCCGCAAGAGGAGTAAGGATGGAAACCGGAATGCGCGAGCGCTTTTGGGAGCGTTACACGCTGGAAGAGCTTACCCCGCAAGAGTGGGAGGCACTTTGCGATGGCTGTGGGCAGTGTTGCCTGTTAAAGCTACATGATGATGAAACTCAGGAGCTGGCCGTCTTGAACGTTGCCTGCCGCCTGTTGGATATTCAAAGTTGCCAGTGCAGTGATTACCCGAATCGCTTTGATAGTGTGCCCGACTGCACCCAGCTGACGCCTGCACTGGTAAAAGAGTTTACCTGGCTGCCCGCTTCGTGCGCGTATCGCCGAGTATCCGAAGGGCGGAAACTAGCTGGCTGGCATCCGCTGCTGAGTAATGATGCCGAGCGCGTGCACCGTAAAGGCATCAGCGTGCGTAGCTTTGCGGTCTCTCAGGATGATGTGCCCGAACGAGCGCTTGAATCCCACATTATTGCTGTGCTGCCCATGTAAGTAAAAATCCAGCAAGTGGCAGCCCCAGCCCTTCCTTTTTGACGACATTAAGCCGGTTTACACAAATATCCAGCCTGACGTGATCGTTAGGCGACGGGCTTGTGCTTGGCCATATTTCTTAAGGTAAGCATTATGCCTTTGAACAAGGATGGCTGAGCGGTTCTGTTTTTAGCTGCTTTGTTTTTAACCGGCTGAGTGGACGGCTTAAGCGGCGTATCCCAAATGGTGGGGAAGTGGTCCTGGTACTTCATTGCTTGCTCCAATAGTAGAGGTAAGGGTGTTCGACTAAAGTTGAGTATGACGCAAAATTGTTTTTGTGGAAAGTATTTTCAAAAAATAAAAGGCAGCGCGAAGGCTGCCTAACGGTGGGAGGTTTAAAACAGTGGGTTGCTTAGATGGCGCTGTCCTTGAAATTGGCGGCTAACCCCAATGCCCAAAGGATAAACGCGTCTTGTCTGGCGGTATCTTGCCACGCTTTAAATCGGCCGGATGCACCGCCATGCCCGCTGCTCATATCGGTATGCATCAAAACAGGGGCGCTGCCTAGCTGCTGCTGAGTGACTTGCGCGTAATATTTGGCAGGCTCCCAGTAGCTCACCCGTGTATCAAACCAACTGCCTTCAATCCAAAGCGCGGGATACTCCTGGGCCGTTATATTGTCCATGGGCGAGTAGTGACGAATGCGTTCGGCCACTTCGGGTATTTCGGGGTTTCCCCATTCGCTGTACTCAGCGGTGGTTAGGGGAAGTTCGGGGTTTTGCATCGTGCGCAAGACATCCAAAAACGGCACATCAAGCACAGCGGCACAAAAAGCCTTGGGAGCACGATTAACACACGTGCCGACCAATAAACCGCCAGCGCTGGCGCCGTAAGCGGCTACTCGCGCAGGATCACTTACCCCGTATTCCACCAGCGCATCCCGCGCGGCCAGAAAGTCGTTAAAGCTATTCTCTTTATGCGCCATTTTACCCTGCAAGTACCAGGGTTCACCCCGCTCGCCACCGCCGCGCACATGAGCAACCGCAAACGCGGCGCCGCGTTCAAGTAACTCCAGGCGGGCAATGGAAAACCACGGGTCAAGCGCTTCCCCGTAAGCACCGTAGCCATAAAGCAGCGTGGGTAATGGCTCACCGACCAGGTCCGCACGCATCACGATAGAGACCGGCACTTGCTCGCCATCTGCGCTGGTGGCCCATACCCGGCGGCTTACCAACTGCTCCGGTGTTAAACCACCATAAACGGGAACGCGCTTAAGGAGTGTTCGCTCGCCACTGGCAAGATCAAGTGCAAACCAACTGGGGGGCTGTGTAAAGGACTCCTCGCGTAAGCGTAATTCCTGGGTGTCAAAATGCGGGGCATCTTCCAGTAATTGGGAGCAAGGTTGCTCTGGCAGGCCAAGGTAGTCGTCAACCAAACGGTGATGCTGTGCATCCAGCACCCAGCGACGCAGCACTACCTGCGCTTGGGTATGGTCGCGCTCTGCGATAATCAGCCCCCAGGAAAACGCGTCAATACCTTCCAGCGTGGTGTCAACGCGCGGCGCGATGAGCGGCTGCCAGCGTGCTTCAGGGTTACCCAGGGCAGGTTCGTCCAGGAAATCGAGCTGAAAATGCGCGCTTGCCTGGTTATGTACACGGTAAAAGGTGCCTGGTCGGTGATCAATCGTGTACTCAACGCCTGATTGGCGGGGCTGTATGCAGAGTGGCACGGCCGACGGTTGCTGCGCGGGCAGCGCGTAAATCTCATTGGTATCTTTCGAGCCGCTTTCAATCAATAACCACTGGCGCGAGCGGGTTTTGCCGATGCCCAGCCAAAACTCGGGGTCCTTTTCACGCAGCACCAGGGTAGGCGCTGAGTGCTTCTCAGGTGCGTTAAAAGGGAGCGATACTTGCCAAATACTGTCGGGGCGTTGGGTCGCATCAAACCGGGTAAAAAAGAGGGTTGCCGAGCTTGCTGTCTGGTCTTCAGCCCAACACAAGCCCGCGCCAATATCGCTGAGCAGAGAGATAGGCTCGCCGCTGGGCAGCGATTTTACCCAAAGCGTGTAGCGCTCGTCTCCTTGTGTGTCCTCTGTCCAGGCGAGCCACTGCTCGTCAGGAGAGAGTGCCATATCGCCCATGTCATAAAATTCTTCACCCGCAGCACGGGCTTGAACATCAAAAAAACATTCACGCTGTGCCGGTTGCCCGTTTGGGAAACGCCACCAGCGAGGGTAATCATCGTCGGCGCCGGTCTCGCTCCAGAACGTAAAGTGGTCAAGCGCTGTCTCAAGACTGGTGACGGCAAGCTCACGGCGCGCAAGATGGCTTTTATAGAGCGTTTCGGCCAGCGGAGCCAGCGGTGCAAACCATTGGGCCTGCTGCTGGTTGGCGGCTTCTAAAAATGCGCTAACATCAGGCGAATCTCGTGCTTCCAACCAGTGCCATTTGGGATCATTAGCGCGATAATAGCGCGCGACGGGTGAGCCTGCGAGCGTGTCTGGCTGTGCTTTCATAAATTGATAGGTACCATAGCGGGAAATTAACGTCGGGTGCATGCACCCACATGAGGGGTATTATGCTGTTTACAGGTTCAATGTCACAGCTGTGGCTAAGTTATTACGGTATTTCGCTGCTGGTCGTCATTGCCATCTATTTTGCGGTGGCGTTTCTACCGCGTTTGCCACGCCTGGTGGTGACGTGGGGAATGGCGGGCGCTATGTGGACGCCAGCGATGTTTCGTTTACCGCTAGTAGAAGAAGGTGAGTTCTATACCGGTTGGGCGCCTGCGGCG
The DNA here is from genome assembly GCF_052375975.1 of Halomonas sp. TP35. Taxonomy (NCBI): domain Bacteria; kingdom Pseudomonadati; phylum Pseudomonadota; class Gammaproteobacteria; order Oceanospirillales; family Halomonadaceae; genus Halomonas; species Halomonas sp. TP35. The sequence continues at coordinate 123,986 of NZ_JBQSUZ010000009.1, forward strand.
ATGGTGGCCGCGGTTGGTTTTCTTGAGCATAACGTTAATGCACTGCGTGGCAGCCTGTTGTGCCTGGTCGCTGGGATTGCTATTGGTGCAGCGATAGGCATTGCTCTCTGGTGGTGGCGTCGGCCGCCAAGTGCGCCGCCCGCCAAGCGCGTGAAGCAGGAGGAAGAAGACCCACAGCCTACGCGTCGCCGCGAACCTGTTATTGGTTAATGCAGATAATGAAAAGCGGAAGGAGGCGCTGTTATGTGTGAGCTGTTAGGGATGAGCGCGAACGTCCCGACCGATATCTGCTTTAGTTTCTCAGGCTTTTTACATCGTGGTGGTGGCACTGGGCCACACCGCGATGGGTGGGGCATCGCTTTTTATGAAGAGGGCGGGTATCGCGAATTTCGTGACCCGCATCCTTCTGTCAACTCGCCCATCGCGCGGTTAATCTGCGACTATCCGATTAAATCAAACGTGGTGATTAGCCATATCCGCCAGGCAAACGTTGGCGGTGTGCGCCTGGCGAATACTCACCCTTTTACGCGTGAAATGTGGGGCCGCCCTTGGTGCTATGCGCACAATGGTCAGCTAAGCGAATGGCAGCACTTACCGTTGGGGGTGTACACGCCGGTTGGCAATACCGATAGCGAACATGCTTTTTGTTGGCTAATGGGTCAACTGCGAGACGCTTTTCCAACGGCCCCGGCATCGCCTGAATCTTTATGGGAGACGCTGCACGCACGATGTGAACAGCTACGCACGTTGGGCGTATTTAACTTGCTGCTGTCCGATGGTCAGTATCTCTATACCTACTGCTCGACGAAGCTTGCGCATATTACCCGACGAGCACCCTTTGGTGATGCCGAGCTTTCTGATGCCGAACTTACGGTTAATTTTGCCGAGCACACGACACCCAATGATGTGGTTTCTGTTATAGCCACCGAGCCGCTAACCCACAATGAAGCCTGGTGCACCATGGTGCCCGGCGAGCTTTTAGTGTGGCGTGAAGGAGAAATCGAGGCGCGTTACTGTCCATAAGGGCTTGTCCATAAGAACTGGCCATAAGAACTGTCTATAAGAACTGTCCATAAGAACTGCCCATTACGCTACATTGTTACGTAGACATTTAGAAAAGATGGGAGGAAGGTTAGGAGGAAAGTTAAGAGCTCGGCCCTTTATCGGCTAAAGTTGAAACACAAGTTTCAATCGATCGTTTTACAGCATGTCTGGGGTCGTATATCGTTGGCCCTCTTGCCTCGCGACAATAACAAGGTCGGTTATAACATCGACATGGATAGCGGAGATTGCCCATGAGCGAACACGCCACAGCGCCTATTTTACGCGGCCCAGCGCTTGAAGGGTTGGATAAGTACAACTCTGTCACAGATGTTTTTCACGCGGCAGTAAGCCGGTATCAGCAAAAGCCTGCTTTTAGCTGCATGGGCAAAACGCTTACTTTTGCTGATCTTGACCGTCTTTCAGCAGACTTTGCCGCTTGGCTTCAGCACGAGACTGATTTGAAGCCGGGCGACCGGATCGCCATTCAACTGCCCAATGTCTTGCAATTCCCCGTGGCGGTGTTTGGCGCCATGCGGGCAGGTCTGGTCGTGGTAAATACCAACCCGCTTTACACCGAGCGGGAGATGACCCACCAGTTTAAGGATTCTGGTGCCAAGGCTGTGTTGATATTAGCCAATATGGCTAAAAAGCTTGAAAACGTCGTTGATAAAACCGATATCAAACATGTGCTGGTCACCGAGTTGGGAGACCTGCACGGCCTGCCCAAACGGTGGTTGATTAATGCGGTCGTGAAGCATGTGAAAAAGATGGTGCCTGCCTACTCGCTGCCCACCGCGTTAAGCTTTCGTGATGTTTTGAAGAAGGGCGCTTCTTTAAATCACACTGAGGTAAGCCGAGAACAGGATGATTTGGCCGCGCTGCAGTACACCGGCGGTACAACCGGCCTGCCAAAAGGGGCGATGCTAACCCACCGTAACTTGATTGCTAATATGCTGCAGGCGCGTGCCGCTATTGGTACGCATCTAAACGTGGGCGAGGAGTTAGTAATAGCGCCACTGCCGGTTTATCACATCTACACCTTTACAGTGAACTGCCTGTTTTTAATGGAGTCGGGCAATCATTCGCTGCTGATTACCAACCCCCGTGATCTGGACAGTTTTATAAAAGAGCTTAAAGGGCTAAAGTTCACAGCGTTTATTGGCTTAAATACGCTGTTCAATGCGCTGTGTAATCGTGACGACTTTAAGCAGCTCGATTTTTCCCATCTAAAGCTGACTATTTCTGGTGGTATGGCACTAACCAAGGCAGCCGCCCAGCGTTGGGAGCAAACGACAGGTTGCCCAGTTGCTGAGGGGTATGGATTGACAGAAACCTCGCCAATTGTGAGCTTTAACCCAACCGATGCTATTCAGTTGGGTACGATCGGTAAGCCCGTTGCAGGCACCTCGGTAAAAGTAGTGGATGCTGATGGCAATGATGTGGCTCTGGGCGAGCCGGGCGAGCTTTGCGTGCAGGGCCCTCAAGTGATGAAGGGATACTGGCAGCGCGACGATGAAACCCGTAACTCCATCGATGAGGGCGGCTGGTTCCATACCGGTGATATCGCCGTGCTTCAGGATGACGGCTACATCCGTATCGTTGACCGCAAGAAGGATATGATTCTGGTGTCGGGCTTTAACGTCTACCCCAATGAGGTGGAAGACGTGGTCGCCGCCCATCCGGATATTATCGAAGCGGCGGTAGTCGGTGTGCCGGACGACGACGCAGGTGAAGTCATCAAGCTGTTTGTCGTCTCCAAAAACAGTCAGTTGGATGCCGAAACGCTGCGCAGCTGGTGCAAAAAAGAACTTACCGGCTATAAAGTGCCCAGGTTCATCGAGTTTCGTGATGAACTGCCCAAAACCAATGTGGGCAAAGTATTGCGTCGTGAACTGCGCGATGAAAATAAGCCTGCGGCCAGAGAGGCAGATAGTTAGAGGAAGCGTCTATAGTGACGAAAATAGATAACGCACTGATGAGCGATTACGCCACTGGTTAGGCGTCGCGTTGGTGGAAGCGTTACAATATTCGGCCCGCTCGCGTAGCGGGCCGAATAGTTATTTGCCCTACCGATATCCATTGGTACATCTGCTTTTCAATAACGAATGGAAACCGAGCCTAACGTGACCACCGATATGCCCTCTGATCTTACCGATAATCAACGCCTGGCTAAGCTTAATGAAACCATAAGCAACGTTATGCTGCGTGATGCCCAGCGTCTTGAGCGGCGCGTAGCAGGGCTGGCGCGTCGCCTGCGCGACAACAAGCCGATTGGTCACGGTTTGCATGAGGTGCAGCGCGATATTCACCGGGCACAGCAAGTGTTTAACCAGCGCGAGGCGTTGAAGGTGACCTTTAACTATCCGGCTGAGTTGCCGGTGGTTGAGCGTCGGGAAGATATTTTAAACGCCATTCGTGACCATCAGGTGGTGGTAGTGGCGGGGGAGACCGGGTCGGGCAAAACGACTCAGCTCCCCAAAATGTGCCTAGAGTTAGGCCGTGGGCGTAAAGGACTTATTGGCCATACACAGCCACGGCGTTTAGCGGCGCGCAGTGTTGCTGGGCGGCTGGCCGAAGAGCTTGAGGTGCCGCTTGGCGAGCAGGTGGGCTATCAGGTACGTTTTACGGATCAAAGTAGCCCCACCACGCTAGTGAAGCTAATGACCGATGGTATCTTGCTGGCTGAAACCCAGCACGATCCCTTGCTGCTGCGCTACGACACCATCATTATTGATGAAGCTCATGAACGCAGCCTGAACATCGATTTTCTGCTGGGCTATTTAAAAAGGCTGTTGCCTAAACGTCCTGACCTTAAAGTGATTATTACCTCGGCAACCATTGATGTTGATCGTTTTGCCGCGCATTTCGGTACGCCTAAAGCACCCGCGCCCGTCGTTGAGGTATCAGGACGCACGTATCCGGTCGATGTGCATTATCGCCCTTTGGTACGTGATGAAGAAGATGAAGAGGATCGCACCTTACAGGAAGGGATTTTGCACGCCGTTCTCGAAATCGAAGCCATCGAGCGCGAAAAAGGCTGGTTACATGGCCCCCGGGATGTTCTGGTATTTTTGCCGGGCGAGCGAGAAATTCGTGAAACAGCCGATACGTTACGCCGGGCTGATTTGCAAGGGACGGAAATTCTGCCGCTGTACGCACGTCTCTCCAATGAGGAGCAGAACCGGGTTTTTTCTGCCCACCGTGGAAGGCGCATTGTGTTGGCCACTAACGTTGCGGAAACCTCGTTGACGGTGCCCGGCATTCGCTATGTGGTGGACCCGGGTCTTGTCCGGATTAGCCGCTACAGCTATCGGGCAAAAATTCAGCGCCTGCCGATTGAGCCGGTAAGCCAGGCCAGTGCCAATCAGCGCAAGGGGCGCTGCGGTAGGGTGGCAGAAGGGGTGTGTATTCGTCTTTACGACGAAGAGGACTTCGTCTCGCGTCCAGCCTTTACTGATCCTGAAATTCAGCGGACCAATTTAGCCTCGGTCATTCTGTCGATGCTGGCGCTAAAACTGGGTGATATTGAAGCGTTTCCCTTTGTAGACCCACCGGACAGCCGCTTTGTAAAAGATGGCTTTCGGCTACTGTTTGAGCTGGGCGCGGTCAACGAAAAGCATCACCTTAGCGAGTTGGGGCGAAAGTTAGCGAAACTGCCCATCGACCCGCGCTTGGCACGGATGGTGTTAGCAGGTGCGGAGCGCGGTAGCCTGCGTGATGTTCTGGTGGTGGTATCCGCGCTTGCCATTCAGGACCCGCGAGACCGTCCGGCCGATAAACGCCAGGCTGCTGATCAGGCGCACCAGCGTTGGCACGACCCGGATTCGGATTTTGTCGCGCTGCTCAACGTGTGGCACGGCATTGAGAATGCCCGCGAAGCATTATCCGGCAATCAGCTGCGCCGCTGGTGTCGCGAGCACTATATTAATTATCTGCGCATGCGTGAATGGCACGATACGTTCCGCCAGCTTAGGCAGTTGCTGCGCGATATGCAGATCGATGTTCCCGCTCCGCTACCGCGCAATGACGAGGAGAGCGAAGAGCAGGCGCGTCAGGCCAGACGCAAGGCCTCAGGCAAGTTACACCAGGCGCTTCTTTCAGGCCTTTTGTCTAACCTGGGCACGGTAGTGGAAAATCGCGAGTACCTGGGCGCGCGTAACCGCAAATTCATGATTCATCCGGGTTCTGGGCTCGCTAAAAAATCGCCCAAGTGGCTAATGGCATTTGAGCTGATTGAAACCACAAAACTGTATGCGCGCACCGTTGCCAAGATCGATCCCCAGTGGATCGAACCGCAGGCTCAGCACTTGGTGAAACGCAGCTATAGCGAACCTCATTGGGAACAAAAGCGCGCGCAGGTCGTTGCTTTTGAGCAAGTAACGCTGTTTGGTCTGCCTATTGTCGCGCGTCGGCGTGTGCACTATGGCCCGATTGCCCCCACAGAATCGCGCGAGCTATTTATCCGTCGTGCGCTGGTTGAAGGCGAGTTTACGACGCAGGGCGCGTTTTTTACCCATAACCGCGCACTCATTGACGAAGTGGAGGCGCTTGAAGACCGCGCCCGCCGCCGTGATATTCTGGTCGATGAAGAAGCGTTGTTTGCGTTTTACGACGCGCGTATTCCTGACGACATCGTCAATGGTAAAGGCTTCGAGCACTGGCGCAAGCAGGCTGAGCGCCAGACGCCTGCGCTGTTGAATTTTGATCTGGATGCGCTGAAAGCGCGTGACGCCGCCGATGTCACACAAGCGCAGTACCCCGATCATTTAACACTTGCCGGGGTGGCTTATCCGGTGAGTTATCATTTTGATCCCAACGCTGACGATGATGGCGTCACATTGACCGTACCTGCCGCCATGCTGCCTCAATTGCCTGTGCACGCATTAGAGTGGCTGGTGCCTGGGCTTTTAAGAGAAAAGTGCATTGCGCTTTTAAAATCGCTGCCTAAAAGCATTCGCCGCCAGGTGGTACCCATTCCTGATTGGGTCGATGCAGCGTTGGAAACCCTGGCGCCCGATCAGCGCCCACTCACAGAAGCATTGGGCGAATTTATACGTCGACGTACCGCAACGCGTGTGCACCCGGATGACTGGCGGCTGGATCTACTCAATGCCCACCTGATTATGAACATTCGAGTCGTCAATCATGCTGGAGAGCTGCTGGGTCAAGGGCGTGATGTGAGGGCGCTGGAGCAGCGCTTTGAAGCGGCGGCCAGTGCCGGTGCCCAAGCGCTGGCCGAGCAGGCAAACCAGGCGCCTACGCTTGACGGCCTGCCTGAGGAGCCATTGCCTGATTCGCGTGTGACTACCCAGGCGGGCATTCGTGTTGAGGCCTACCCGGCGTTGGTGGCTGAAGCCAGTGAGTTTAAGGTCGCACTTTTTGATCATCCGGCAAAGGCATTGGCGGCGCATCAAGAGGGCGTTGCCCGGCTGGCAATTGCCAAACAGCCTGACCAGGTAAAAGCGATTAAGCGCCTACCCGGTGTTGAAAAATGTGCACTGTTGTTTGCCAAAGTGGGCAGCAAGCAAGCGCTGCTGGATGACCTGATGTTAGCCGTCTTTACGCGAGTAGTTGCCCAGCATCCTTTGCCGCGCTCATCGGCCGAGTTGAGCGCTCGCCTGGACGCTACCAAAGCAGAGTTGGTTGATTACGCGACTTCCCTGCTTGAACAGGTCGAGGCGGCGCTAAAAGGTCACTTGGCAGTGAGTAAAGTGCTTAAAGGAAAGCTCAATTTTGCGCTTGCCCTAGTGTATAGCGATATCAGCGTACAGATGCAGCGGCTGGTCTATCCTGGTTTCATTCGTGATGCAGGCCAATGGCTGACAGAGTATCCTCGTTATACCGAAGCCGCGCTCATCCGCCTTGAAAAAGCCGCACGTGAGCGCGGGCGTGACCAGATGCTGATGCATGACGTTCAGGCCCTTGAAACTCGCTTTGATACGCGGCGTAAAAGCGAGCGCCGGGGGTGTGTTGAAGATCCCGAGTTGGTGGAATTTGGCTGGTGGATACAGGAGCTTCGCGTTTCCCTTTTTGCTCAGCAGTTAGGAACGCTCATGCCCGTATCGGCAAAGCGCCTTGAAAAGCGCTGGCAAGAAATAATTAGCGTTTAGAAGATGACTGGTAAATCCCGAAAATAACGCACACAGTAATATTAAGCGCGAGCCTTGGGCCTGAGCCTGAACAGCAAGCAATAGGGGCAAATGCCGCTTAGAGGAGATAGGCATGACAAACGTGGTGATAACCGGGACAGGGCTTTATACACCGGAACACGCCATTGATAATGCGGCGCTGGTGGCTGCATTTAATACGTGGGTGGATAACGAAAATGCGCGTCATGCGGATGCGATTGCACGGGGTGAGCGTGAGCCGCTAGCCCACTCCAGCAGCGAGTTCATCGAAAAAGCCTCTGGTATTAAAAGTCGTTACGTATTGGATGCTTCAGGTATTTTAGATCCTGAACGGATGTGTCCCCGGCTGCCATTACGTCAAAATGACGAGCCCTCTATTCAGTGTGAAATGGCCGTCTCTGCCGCACATCAAGCGCTGGAAAAGGCCCAGGTAGCACCTGATGACATCGAACTGGTGATTGTGGCTTGCTCCAATATGGAGCGTGCCTATCCTGCGTTAGCGGTAGAAGTGCAGCAGATGCTGGGTGCCAAGGGTTATGGATTTGATATGAACGTGGCTTGCAGCTCGGCTACGTTCGCCCTTGAATCGGCCGCTAATGCTATTGCGTCCGGCAGTATTAAGCGCGCCTTGGTGGTTAACCCGGAAATCTGTTCGGCACATTTAAACTTTCGAGACCGTGACAGCCACTTTATTTTCGGCGATGCTTGCACCGCTGTGGTCCTGGAAAACAGTGTCGATGCAGTGGCTGATGAGCGCTTTGAAATTATAGGTACGCGGCTTGTTACCCAGTTTTCCAACGCCATTCGTAATAATGCCGGTTTTTTAAACCGTGTGACGGACAGTGATCCGATAGCAATTGATAAGCTCTTTGTGCAAGAAGGGCGGCGGGTTTTCAAAGAAGTATGTCCCATGGTAGCCCAGTTGATTACAGATCACTTGACGTCGTTGGAGCTATCGGGAAGCGATCTCAAAAAAATGTGGCTGCATCAGGCTAATCGCCATATGAACGATCTTATCGCTCGCAGGGTATTGGGTTTTGAGCCCAGTGAGGCGCAAGCGCCCATCATTTTAGATCGCTATGCCAATACAAGCTCCGCAGGCTCCATTATTGCCTTTCATTTGCATCATGAGGATATGGTGGAGGGCGACATTGGTGTGATTTGCTCCTTTGGAGCAGGCTACAGCGCAGGTAGCGTCGTAGTTCGACGTCAGTAACAGTGCGACGTCAGTGACAGTACGTTAGTTTTTGAAGAGGAATGACCATGCAGCGGTTGTTAGCCAAGCAAGCCCCCACTTTTTCACTGCGTAATGCAGCCCTACCTGCTGTGCTGCTTATCACCATGGCGGCTAGTGGTTGTGCCAGCACGCAAATGTCTCAAGATGCGAATCCGGATGATCCGTGGGAGGGCTTTAATCGCCGCGTTTTTGCCTTTAACGATGTCGTTGATCAGTATACGTTGAAGCCGGTAGCCCAAGGGTATCGCACGATTACGCCGAGCCCCGTACAAACCGGTGTCAGCAATTTTTTCTCCAACCTTGGAGAAATTCGTACGGCCATAAATAGTCTTCTTCAAGGAAAACCGGCTAACGCTGGGTTGGCAACATCCCGTTTTTTGATCAACACAACGGTGGGTATCGGTGGGTTGCTTGATTACGCGACGCTGATGGAGATTAACGCAAGCGACGAGGATTTCGGGCAGACGCTGGCAGCCTGGGGATGGGATGACTCACGTTATCTTGTCTTGCCGTTTTTGGGGCCCAGTACGCTACGTGATGCGACGGGTCGGCCTGCTGATATCATGACCTATCCCATCGTTTACGTGGATGATAACACCACCGAGTTTGCATTAAGCGCTCTCAATATTATTGATCGACGCGCCGCATTACTTGATCGGGAAAACTTGATTAGTGGTGATCGCTACAGCTTTGTGCGCGACGCTTATTTGCAGAGCCGCCAGTTTGAAATTAGTGACGGCGAGTTAGGCGATGACCCGTTTGCAATGGATGATTTTGACTTTAACGACAGCGATTTTAGTGACGACGATTTCGCCGATTGAGGCTTGATATGGATCATTCCAGGCAGCTGGTTGCGGTAATTGACGCGCCCGGTCCGGAGCGCGATGCGCTGGCAGAAGCCATCACGTGTGACGGTATGGGCGTATATGCTGCAGATAATATCGACTATCTTCCGGCAGAAACCGCTTTGATTGTTGCGCATGCGCACTCGGTGCCTCAGCAGCAGTGGTCGCAGTTGACGCGTCGCTTACCCACATTGGTGGTAAGCGACTCACGTCAGGATGCGGACCTGATCAAGGCGATTGACGTAGGGTTGGTGGACTATATCGTTCATCCTCTACGCCATGCTGAACTGCTGCGGCGAATGATTCATAAGGCTATTGAACTCAATGAGTTAGCCATCGAGCGAGACCATGATAGAGAAAGACTCGCTGAATTAAACGAGAGCCTGGAGACACATCTGGCGCTGCTGCGCATGGACCAGCAAAGTGGGGGGCATATTCAGCGTCGGTTATTGCCTGCTCGCCCCAAGGTGATGAACGGCGTTTACTATGATTACTGGTTTGCGCCCTCGCTTTATCTATCCGGCGATTTTCTGGATTATCAGCGTTACAACGACCGTTACAGTGCGTTCTATTTTGCAGATGTTTCTGGGCACGGCGCATCCTCGGCGTTTGTGACCGTGTTGTTAAAGTATTTATGCAACCGTTGGCTGAATGAGTGGGACGGCCAAAAGCCTGAGTGCTTGGCGCCGGACTGGTTGGCCGCTATGAATCGAGAGTTGCAGGGGACCGATATCGGTAAACATGCAACGTTGTTTGTAGGCGTTATTGACCATCACTCTCATACACTTCACTATTCGCTCGGTGCGCAGCTGCCTATGCCTTTTTTGGTTGCGGGCGGCAAGCTCTCTCGGCTTGAAGGAGAGGGGATGCCAGTAGGTCTTTTCCCCGATATAGAGTATCCTTCGCTGAGCTGTGCTTTGCCGGCCGAATTTCGATTATGGCTGTGTTCAGATGGTGTATTGGAATGCTTGCCGGGTAAAACGCTCGACACGCGGCTCAAGGAGCTTGAGCAATTAGTAAGCGAGAGTGTCACGCTTGAGCAGTTGCGCGAACGGCTAGCCAAAACAAGTGTCCTGCTTGCAGCAGGGGATACGGATGAGGCGAACCAGGAACGCGGTGCTTTACCCGATGATCTAACAATCATGATGGTGAGCGGATTTGGTCATGCTGATTGATGAAGGCCGTATTAAAGCGGCGTTCGACTCCGGTGTTTTTGTCTTAAAACTCTGTGGCGATGTGCGGTTAACGCTTTGTGCCACGCTGGATACCCAGGCACAACATCTTGCTGAAACGCCTGGATTACGTGCGGTAATGATTGATTTGCGTGAAGCGACCAACGTCGATTCAACGGCATTGGGCTTTCTTGCAAAGGTGGCGATGGCTGTAAAAGGGCGCTTGGCGCACCCGCCTACTATCATTGCGGATAATCCTGATGTTCGTAAAATGCTCGATGTTATGGGCTTTGCGCGTTTTTTTACATTGATGGAGGCGCCGCTTCAACAGCCGCCAGTGCTTAGTGATGCGCTTGTTGAGCTGCCTGAAGAGCCTGCGGATGAAGAAGGGCTGCGCGAGCGAATTCTGGAAGCGCATCGTATTTTAATGCACATGAATGAGCATAATCGCGAGCAGTTCCAGCCGTTGGTTGAGATGTTGGAAGCGCAGAATACAGAAGCCCACCATTAAAAAAGCCTCCCTGATAAAGGGAGGCTCCGACGACTGACAACCCCCCACTTTTGTGGGGGGTTGTCGTTTAAGCGTGGCGCAATTTAATAACTTATGACTTTCGCAGTGTGCCGAGTAATGTTTCCAGCTCACGCTGGTCGGCCATAAACTTGCGAATACCTTCCGCTAGTTTATCAGACGCCATTTCATCTTCATTCATGGCCCAACGGAAATCGCTTTGAGTTAATGGCTCGTCCGCTGAGCTACTCGCGCCCATCGGCGTTAGCTGGCGAGTTAGTTCGCCTTGCTGTTCATCCAACTCGGTAAGCAATTTGGGCGAAATGGTCAGACGGTCACAGCCTGCCAAAGATACAATCTCGCCGATATTACGAAAGCTTGCACCCATTACAATGGTGGCGTAGTTATGGCCCTTATAGTAGCTGTAAATCTGCTTGACAGACTGCACGCCAGGGTCATTGTTACCGTTTAAATCGGCTTCAGGCTGACGAGATTTATGCCAATCGAGGATGCGCCCGACAAACGGCGAAATCAAAGTGACGCCTGCATCGGCACATGCTTGAGCCTGAGCAAAACCAAACAGCAGCGTGAGGTTGGTACGGATGCCTTCACGCTCAAGCTGCTGCGCTGCCTGAATACCCTCCCAAGTGGAGGCCATCTTGATTAATATGCGTTCAGGACCCACGCCCTTTTGGGCATACCGCTCGATCAATGAGTGCGCGCGTGCAATAGTGGCATCACGGTCAAATGAAAGCCGAGCGCTTACTTCGGTGGATACATAGCCGGGCACCAGTTCACTAATCTCACTGCCAATCTCGACAGCCACGCGGTCAACCGCATCATCAATATCCTTGCTTTCCTTGGCAATAGCGGCCAAGTGGGCGCGGCGCTGCTCTTGCTGAGCGGCCTGCAGGATGAGTGAAGGGTTCGTCGTTGCATCTTGTGGCGCAAAACGTCGGATGGCTTCAAGGTCGCCGGTGTCGGCGACTACCGAGGTCATTTCTTTAAGCTGTGTTAGCAGGCTAGTGGCCATTCATTACTCCTTGCGTCGTTAGTCCTTTACTGTAGCAAGGCAGGCGCTCGCTGAATATTATCCGATGTGGGTGTATTGGATAAGTTGGGTGCTGGCGGAGAGGCCTGCCAAATAAAATCATCGCTGGATATCTCTCCGACTTTAAAGCGCGCGGCTTGTTCACGCATCCTTTCTGCCGCGGCTTCAAGCGACATTGCATCCTGAGCGGTGGCTTCAACCTGCTTGGTATTGGCCCGATTAACCTGGGTCTGTTCGTGCAGAGTTGAATTCAGATGTTCAATGTGGCGGTGCTGCTCATTAGCAGCATCAGCGATCTGAAGCATGATGCTATTGGCTTGTTCGGTCGTTTCAACAATGGCGTTCATGCCTTGGCTGGCCTTGTTGGATAAGGTATGGCCACGCTCAATGCTGTTGCCTGATGCGGCAAGTAAGGTTTGGATTTGGCGTGCAGCCTCAGCGCTTCGTGAGGCTAGTTGGCGTACTTCGCCCGCCACTACGGCAAAGCCTCGGCCTTGTTCGCCTGCGCGAGCGGCCTCTACAGAGGCGTTCAACGCAAGAATATTGGTTTGAAAAGCGATGGAATCGATAACGTTAACAATCTCATCGACTTCTTTCGAGCGTGCGTGAATCTCCTCCATGGTGGTCAGGAAGTTGGTCATTATCTGGCTACCGTCTTGGGTTTGTGCCGCCGCCGTAGACGTTAGTTGGGTCGCATCGGCTGCAAAACCAGCGGTGGTGGCAACGTTTTCTGTCAGCTCATCCAGGTTAGCCGCGGTCGTTTCGTGGGACGCGTTTTGCTGGCGCGTTCGGATAGCAAGGTCTTCATTGCCTAGCGCTAGGCGTTGAGCGCTATCGAAAATATGGCGGCTATTACCATGAAGCTCTGAAACGGTTTCAATGAGTGCACGCTGCATATTATCCAACTCTTGGTAGAGCTGGCCTATTTCATTATTGCCTTGAGCCGGGACCTTAACGCTTAAATCACCCTCTGCCATTGTACGAAAGTGTGCGACCAAGCGGTTAATGGGTAATAGAACATGACGCTGTCCAATCCAGGCCATTAAACCTAGCAGTGCCAAGGCAATAACAATGCCACCTGACAGCAATTGACCAATCAACTGACCACGGCGTTGAGCGTTAGTCATTAGCTCTGTACCCTGACGGTCAGCCAGTTGATAAAAGCTGCGTGCCTCTTCGGTTAGGGCTTGGCTATGTGCTAACGCATCAAGCGTCAATTGCCGGTAGCCGCCGCGGTCACCTGTCTGAACGGCATTTAACTGTTCGTTCATCGTGCCAATAAGCGCTGTTGCCTGCTGCTCAATAGCGTCTCGAAGTGTAGGGTGCGATGTTTCAGCGGTTGCTTCCAAAAACGTTGCCAGCGCTACTGCCATTTCAGAGAGCTCATTTTCGACCGCTTGAAGCGCCTCTGTCGGGTCTCCCAGTGAAGGGCGCAATTGGCGTTCAAGCGCTCTGTCCAAACGGTGCAAACCCTCAAGGCCCGCTATATGAAGCCGATTTAGCGATGATGACTGTTGAACATTAACCTGCTCAAGAAGCGCTAAATCGTTTTGGCTCTGCTGCATCATTTTCCATGTCAGTAGGGCAAACATGAGCACACACAGTGCCACAAGCAGTAGGGCGGATAGGCTTAGCCAGCGTAGTGGGATATTTTTCAGCGCTCTAAAATTCATAGTGTTCCCATCAGTTGGTCTTGGAAAAGGCTTATGAATCCTAGGCTAAGCAGTTTATGTTTCAGTTTTTCGGGGCTGCAGTGCTTAATTTTCATCATCGCGTTACTATTAGCGGCCTATCGATTGCTGCCGTGCTTGATTGTGGCTAACTAATTCAGGGAGTCCTATGGAACTTAGCCCACGACGGGTTGCTTTGTTGGTTGCTGCCAACACAGCGCTTGCCCCTTTTGCGATTGATGCCTATTTGCCTGCGATTGGTGTGTTAGCGGAATCCATTAATGCCAGCATTCATCACGCGGAGCTTTCGATTAGTGTGTTCCTGTTTGGTTTTGCCATTGGGCAACTTGTCTTTGGACCGCTTTCTGACCGGATAGGGCGCAAGCCGGTGCTAATGGGCGGCTTGGTCGTATTTATGCTGGCAAGCCTGATGATTACAACGGCTGATAGCCTCAACTCGCTCTTGATTTGGCGATTTATCCAGGCACTGGGTGGCGGAGCCTGCGTGGTTAACTCTGCCGCCATTGTACGCGACTGCTTTAGCGGCCGAGAGGCTGCCAAAGTGATGTCGACCATGGCCATGATCATGATGTTGGCTCCCCTGGTGGCACCGGCTGTGGGGAGTATGCTGCTGCATGTTGCAGGCTGGTGGCTGATTTTTGTTTTTCTTGCGGTATATGCCGGTTTTTTGCTTTGGTTGCTGGGGACGCGGTTACCCGAAACCCGTGATATGACGTTGCCCACAGCGTCGCCTCGTCAGGTGCTCGGCAACTATGTAAGCGTGCTGCGACATAAAGAAGGCATGGGTTATATATGTGCAGTGGCTGCCTCTTTTGCCGGTCTTTTCGCCTTTGTAACAGCATCGCCTTTTGTCTATCTCGATTATTTTGGCCTCTCTCCGGGGATGTATCCGTTGATTTTCGGGGTCAACGTCGTTGTTATTGCACTCTCCAACCGCGTTAATATTTATATGCTGCGTCAACGCACACCCCAACAAAACCTGCGCTTGGGGCTAACGATTCAGATGATCGCGGGTTTGGGCTTGGTGATCGTTACGGCGCTGGATATAGTCACGCTATATACCGTTGTACCTCTGGTAATGGTATTCACCGGCATGATTGGCCTGATCACTCCGAATGCCATCTCGTCACTACTGGACCACTTTGGGCATATCAGTGCGACCGCTACGGCGTTGCTGGGTGGCATCCAGTTTAGCTGTGGCGCGCTCGCCGGGGTGCTGGTAGGAGCGTTTGAAGTTGCCCACCTATGGCCCATGGTATTGACCATGCTGGGGGCGTCATTGCTTGGAAATATTGGAGTGCGGATGCTAACCGCCAACTCAGAATAGAGTCGCTAGTCGTTTTATCCTGTCGTAGAGTTCTCATTTGCTATACGACGTTTTGCTTATTTAACGATTTAGAGATTGTCATATTTCTGCAATGATACGTGTGCAAACTCTCCTTTGTGAAAGGCCAGAAGGCCAACTTTTCCGGTAAGCATCAGCTGGCCGGATATCAAACCAGAGGGGAACACGACGTGAAAAAGCATACGCTAAGTGTTGCAGTAGTAGCCGGTCTAGCGGTAGGTGTTTCAAGCGCTGCCATGGCTCGCGACACAATCCAAATTGCGGGCTCTTCTACTGTACTGCCGTTTGCAAGTATCGTGGCTGAAGAGTTTGGTAATACGTATTCTCAGTTTAATACGCCGGTGGTTGGTTCTGGTGGTTCAAGTGGCGGCCTTCGTCAGTTCTGCCAGGGCGTTGGTGAAAACACCATCGATATCGCTAACGCTTCTCGCTCAATTCGTAGCGGTGAAGTGGAAAGCTGTGCCGAAAACGGTGTTAACGAAATTCTTGAAATTCAATTCGGCTACGACGGCATCGTATTTGCCTCGCGTCTTGATCGTGGCGAGTTTGCACTAACACCTGAGCACGTTTTCAAAGCGGCTGCTGCTCAACTGCCGCAAAACGGCGAGCTGGTTGATAACCCCTACACCCGCTGGTCTGAAATCGACAGCAACCTGCCTGACCAGGAAATCGTGCTGGTTATCCCAGCTTCCAACCACGGTACGCGTGAAGTCTTTGAAGAAAAAGTCGTTCACCCGGGCTGTGACACTGTCGCTGAAGTAGAAGGCGACGCTTGTAACAACCTGCGTGGCGATGGCCGTATCGTTGAAATTGCCGGCGATTACACCGAAACCCTGGCGCGCCTGGATGCTCAGGAAGATGCAGTAGGTGTCTTCGGTCTTAGCTTCTATGATCAAAACCGTGACCGCTTGCAAGTGGCGACCGTTGATGGTGTAACACCTAGCCTGGAAACGATTGGCTCTGGTGAGTACCCGGTTTCTCGTCCGCTGTTCTTCTACGTGAAAGGCGAGCACATTGACGTGATTCCTGGTCTGGCGGAATACACTGAGTTCTTCCTGAACGAAATGACCTCTGGCTATGGCAGCCCGCTGGAAGACGCTGGTTTGATCCCGATGGATGAAAACGAGCGTAGCCAAGCGCTTGAGCAGTTCGAATCACGTACGGTCGTAAGCGTCGACTAAGTGCGGCACTGCTTCAGATTCGGTGTACCTTATTAAGTTTGTTTTTGCGCCAGCATCATGCAGTTGATGCTGGCGCTTAAACGTAGCAAGTCAAAGGCGGAAAGATAATGAGCAACTTTGCCTTGATAGCCACGCTGCTGGTGTTGATGGCCTTGGCATACCACTTAGGCTTGACGCGCAGCCGTGCGGTTGCGGCAACTCAAGATGTACGAATGCATTCGCGGCCGGGCTATTACGGTACGCTTGTGGCGCTTTGGTGCGGCTTGCCTGCACTCGCTATATTTTTATTATGGTCATTTTTAGCCCCTCAGTTAATTGACATGCTGGTTATTCAGCAGTTGCCTGCTGACATGGTTGCCAGTATGAGCGACCGTGAAATGCAGACGTTTCTGGATCGTGTAACTGCCTTGGCAAACGAACGTGGTGTGGCGGGAGGCGGTAGTCCTGAAGAGTGGGCCGCTGCGGCACATATGGCAAGGCTTCAAACGTTTGAAAATTTTAGCCTGGTGGCGTTAGTTGCTGTGTTATCTGTGGCGGGCCTAGTCATTGCACGGCGGCATATCACGCCCCAATGGCGCGCCCGTAACCAAGTTGAACGGGTTATTATGTTTGCGCTAGCCGCAAGCTCGGCTGTTGCTATATTTACAACGATTGGCATTGTGCTCTCCATGCTGGGCGAGGCAATGAGGTTCTTTAGTTTTATTAGTCCCGCCGACTTCTTTTTTGGCACTACCTGGAACCCTCGGTTTAGCACCTCTGGTACCTCTAGCCAAGGTGAGTTTGGTTTATTACCTCTCCTCTGGGGCACCATAATGGTCAGTGCCATTGCGCTGTTGGTAGCGATTCCTGTTGGGTTAATGACCGCAATCTACATGGCAGAGTACGCGCCGCCCTGGTTGCGCAATGTGGCCAAGCCGGTGATTGAAATTTTGGCGGGTATCCCGACCATTGTTTATGGCTTTTTCGCGCTGATGGTTGTGGGCCCCTTTCTGTCCGCTTTTGGTGATCTGATTGGCATTAATATTCGCACAACCAGCGCGATAACAGCGGGCCTGGTCATGGGGATCATGATCATTCCTTTTGTCTCCTCGCTGTCTGACGACATTATTACCCAAGTGCCTAAGTCGCTGCGGGATGGCGCGCTGGGTTTGGGTGCCACCAAGTCAGAAACGATTCGGCAGGTAGTATTGCCCGCCGCACTTCCCGGCATCGTGGGTGCTTTCTTGCTGGCAGCTAGCCGTGCGATTGGGGAAACCATGATTGTGGTATTGGCCGCTGGTAATAATCCTGTACTGCATGCCAACCCTTTCGAGGCGGTATCGACTATTACCGTAACGATTGTTAACCAACTGACCGGGGATATGGATTTTGCAAGCCCCCAGTCACTGGTTGCGTTTGCCCTTGGTCTTACCCTGTTTGTGATCACCTTAGGCCTAAACGTCATCGCACTGGTTGTCGTGCGTAAATATCGCCAGCAATACGAGTAAGTGACTATGTCCATAACGATTGAGCAGCGTCGGCAACATCGGCTGATGACGATTGAAAAGTCGCTGGCGAAACGGCATCGCAAAGAGAACGGCTTCCGGTGGATGGGTCTCGCCGCTGTTATCACCGGTATGGCGCTGGTCGCCATCCTGTTTATCAGTATCCTGATGCGTGGTGTGCCTGCGTTTTGGCAAGCCACCATGTATATGGATGTGTATTTCGACCCTGAGATTATCCAGCTTGAGCCCAAGCCTGAACGCGCTAGTGGCGAGAGCCTGTTTGAGTTTGAAGAGCGTTTTTTACAGTGGGAAACGCAGGCAGGGCAGGTTAATTGGCAATCCTTAATTGATAACGCTCTGGAAGAGGCATTGGGGGTAGAGGTAGAGGGACCGCAGTTACGTGATCTGCGTGCGCTTGTCACCTCCGGCGAGCGCTATGCGTTGCGTGATCGGTTTGTTGAAGATCCTTCGCTATTGGGGCAAACCGTCGAACTCAAGATGCTGGCGAGTGCGAACGTGGATGTCTGGATCAAAGGTAATATTGATCGTGATTTGCCTGATGCACGCCAACAGCTAAGTGCTCAAACGCGTGCCTGGGCTGATCAGCTTGATGCGTCTGGCGTCATTCGTAACGCGTTTAGTACCTCGTTATTTTTAAATACTGACTCACGCAGCTCTTTGGCATCAGCGGGCCTGGCCGGTGCCTTTATGGGTTCGCTGTTTATGATGATAATCGTCATCGCGCTGTCTGTGCCGTTAGGGGTATCAAGCGCTATTTATCTGGAAGAGTTTGCGCCCAAGAATCGCTTAACCGATCTAATTGAAATCAATATCAATAACCTGGCAGCGGTTCCTTCCATTGTGTTTGGTTTGCTGGGCGCATCTATCTTTATTGGCTATTTAAGATTGCCTATTTCAGCGCCGCTGGTAGGGGGGCTGGTGCTTACGTTGATGACGTTACCGACCATTATTATCGCTACGCGGGCATCGTTACGCTCAATTCCGCCCTCTATTCGTCAAGCGGCGTTGGGGATCGGGGCATCGCGAGTGCAGACGGTATTTCACCACGTATTGCCCTTGGCGCTTCCCGGTATTTTGACAGGCTCTATTTTGGGTGTTGCTCAAGCATTGGGGGAAACAGCGCCCTTGCTTCTGATCGGTATGAACGCGTTTGTCGCGAGTGTGCCAGCAACACCGTTGGATCAATCAACCGCGCTGCCAGTACAGATCTATCTATGGCAAGGCAATGAGCTGCGTAATTTCTTCGAAGCACGCACGTCTGCGGCCATCATTGTATTGCTGGGACTAATGTTAAGCTTGAATGCATTGGCGATTTGGTTGCGTAAAAAATTCGAGACGAGGTGGTAAGTGAATACTTCAACAGAGCCGATGACAACAACCCCCATGGTTAGCGTCGGGGGCGGTGAAAGCCGCACTAGCAAGGCGAAAGATAAGGTCAAAATGAGTGCCGAAGCCGTTAAGGTGTTTTACGGTGACTCTCAGGCAATTAACGGTATTGACCTGGATATCTACGAAAACGAAGTGCTGGCCTTTATTGGGCCTTCCGGTTGCGGTAAATCGACATTTTTACGCTGCTTAAACCGCATGAACGACACCATCGATATCTGTCGTGTTGAAGGCAAAATTACATTAGATCAAAACGATATTTATGCGGCTAACCGTGATGTAGTATTGCTGCGCGCTCAGGTGGGGATTGTGTTCCAAAAGCCGAACCCCTTCCCGAAATCCATCTACGAAAATATTGCATATGGGCCGCGCTTGCACGGCTTGGCGCGGCGTAAGGCCGAGCTTGACGATATTGTAGAAAGCAGCTTGCGCCGCGCAGGGCTTTGGGAAGAGGTAAAAGACCGTCTTGATCAGCCAGGTACCGGGTTGTCAGGTGGTCAGCAGCAGCGTTTGTGTATTGCACGAACGGTAGCGGTAAGTCCGGATGTCATTTTGATGGATGAGCCGTGCTCCGCACTTGACCCGATTGCCACTGCCAAAGTAGAGCAGCTGATTGATGAGCTAAGTGAGAGCTATACCATCGTCATGGTTACCCACAATATGCAGCAGGCCGCTCGTGTGGCAGACCGCACCGCGTTCTTCCATATGGGTGACCTGGTAGAAGTGGACACCACTGATCAGATATTCACTAACCCCCAGGACCAGCGTACTCACGACTACATTACCGGGCGGTTTGGTTAGGCAACGACCTGCTATCGTGAGCGGGAGAAGGGCGCGGGGCTAACGCTGAAAAGCGTTGGCCCCGCGTCGTTTATGTCAGTCGATAAGCTCAACGGCAACCGCCGTGGCCTCGCCGCCGCCAATACACAGGCTGGCAATGCCACGTTTGCCGCCTTGAGTACGTAGGGCGTGAATAAGCGTGGCAATGATGCGTGAGCCGGTAGAGCCGACAGGGTGCCCTTGGGCGCAGGCGCCGCCAAAAATATTGACCTTGCTGTGTGGCAAGCCCAAATCGTCCATTGCCATTAGCGTCACTACGGCAAAGGCTTCGTTAATCTCAAATAAATCAACATCGTTGACACTCCAGCCAAGCTTTTTCATCAGGCTTTCTATGGCGCCTACTGGTGCAATCGTAAACTCGCTGGGGTGGCGAGCGTGGGTTGCATGCCCCAGCATTCTGGCTAATGGCTTCACGCCGTGGCGTTCGGCTGCTTCTGCGCTGGCCACAATAAGCGCTGAAGCGCCATCGGAGATAGAGCTGGCGTTTGCTGCGGTGATGGTGCCGTCTTTAGAAAAGGCTGGTCGCATGTGGCGAATTTTGTCGAGTTTGGCTTGAAACGGCTGTTCATCATGTTCAATAAGCGTGTCGCCTTGGCGCGTAGATACGGTGGCAGGCGCCATTTCAGCTGTTAGTTGCCCGCCGTTGGAAGCCGCGATAGCGCGCTCGAGCGAGGCAATGGCAAAATCATCCAAACGCTCCCGCGTGTAGCCTCGCCGTGAAGCGATATCCTGAGCGAAAACGCCCATTAATGTGCCCGTTTCAGCATCTTCAAGGCCATCCAGAAACATGTGGTCTTTGAGCTCGCCGTGGCCCAATCGATAACCGCCGCGGGCTTTGGTCAGCACGTAGGGTGCGTTGGACATGGACTCCATGCCACCCGCCAGTAGAATTTTTCCACTACCCGCTTTAATCACGTCGTGGGCGAGCATGGCGGCCTTCATACCCGAACCACATAGCTTGTTAATCGTCATTGCGCCGCACGCATCTGGTATACCGGCCTGACGCATGGCTTGGCGAGCGGGGCCTTGTTTGACACCACCTGGAAGCACGCAGCCCATAATGCCTTCATCAATTGCATCGGGCTCAATACCCGCACGTTGAATCGCCGCACGAATAGCAACCGCGCCCAGTTCAGGGGCGCTCATGCTCGATAAGCTGCCCATCATGCCTCCCATCGGGGTGCGTGCAGCGGATAGAAATACGATATCGGTTGCAGTATTCATTGGCTAACTCCTTAGGATTTATTGTGATTATTCTGCTGGGCAATAAGCGATGCGTTGACCCATTGGCGGGGCTGTGGTTTTCTCGTGGATAACCAAGCAAGCGCTAGTGTGAGTGAAATGAATGTAATAAATACATCTGTGCGTCGCAAGGAATTGACGCGTTTAGCGGCTCAGCTTTTTGTTCAGGAGGGCTTTGATCGTACCACTGTACGTATGCTGGCGCAGGAAATGGGTATCAAGTCCGGCAGCCTGTTTCATCACTTTAAAGACAAACAGGAAATCCTTGCTGCGGTGATCGAGGAAGGAATGCAGAATGCGTTAACGATTGCTCGCCAATCAATTGAGCACTGCTCGTCTGATCCTGAAGCGCGGCTGCGCGCGATGGCACGTGCTCATCTGGAAACACTTTTTACCGACCGCAATGCCCATGTGGTGGCCCTGTTTGAATGGCGGCGCTTGGACCCTGTCGCTAGTGCCCATTTAAGCCATTTGCGCGATGCGTATGAGGCCTTGTGGGTGCAGGTTATAGACGATGCGCTGGAAGCGCAGCTTATCCGTGGGGATCGCTTTCTGGTTTCGCGATTTATATTGGGCGCTTTGAACTGGACCGTGCGCTGGTATGACCCCAGTGGCCCGCGTACGCCAGATGACCTTGCGGATGAGTTGGTGGCGATGATCATGGCTCATTAACGGGCGTTTGCTTCTTTTTTGAATCAGCATTGTTAGTTTTCGCTATCTATCTGTGTGGTGCTTGCACCCTCAAGCGAAGCAGTCTATTACCCTGAATGCTCTGGATAGTTGGCGCTATTGTGCGTATAGCTTTTAGCGTTGTATTTACGTTAACGTAAACGAGTGCTTGTAGAAATCTAACATAAAAGATGGACGCCCCTGTGTTAAGGCGGAGCTGCCTAAAAGGCGTGGCGGTAGAAATCCAGCGTTTCAAGCAGTGTGTATAAATCCCTTGAAAGAGCGCGTATCCATTAATAGTACATTCGCGAATAACAAATAAAGGAGCGCTATTATGCAGGTAAAGGAGAGTACGTTTTTAATTACGGGCGCGGCGTCTGGGTTGGGCGCAGCAACGGCTGAGCGGTTGGTGGCCGCTGGCGCCAAGGTGGTCCTGTGTGATGTAAGCGACAGTATTAGCCGTCATGCTGCCCAACTAGGAGAGCGCGCAAAAGCCTGTATGGCCGATATTACTTCTTCAGAACAAATGCAGCTGGCGTTCGATGTCGCTGCCAAATTAAGCGAAGAAAAAGGGGTGGCGGGCGTTATTCACTGTGCTGGCGTGATTAGTGTGGCCAAGCTGGTAGATCGAGAAGGCAATCCGGCTGACCTTGACGCCTATGCCAAAACAATCAATATCAATCTGGTGGGTACCTTCAACGTCATGCGCTTGGCAGCGGCGACCATGGCAAAAAACACGCCCAATAAGGATGGCGAGCGTGGCGTGATTATTAACACGGCATCTATAGCCGCCTTCGATGGCCAGGTGGGGCAGTGCGCTTACAGCGCCTCTAAAGCAGGCGTGGTGGGGATGAGTTTGCCTGCCGCTAGAGAGCTTTCTCGGCATGCTATTCGTGTCATGGCGATTGCGCCGGGCGTGTTTGAAACGCCGATGATGGGCGACATACCTGATGAAGCCGCCCAAGCGCTTGCCGCCTCCGTTCCTTTTCCAAAGCGGTTAGGCAAGGCAGAGGAATTTGCCCAGCTAGCCGAGCATATCATTGTTAATTCCATGCTTAATGGTGAGGTGATTCGGTTGGATGGTGGTATTAGGATGCAGTGAAAGCGCATCCGTTGCTCAGACATCAACTCGCCAGCAATTCGGCTGGCGAGTTTTTTGCGTTTAGCCGATCAATTCTCAATGCTTCGACCAAAGGACTAGCGGTAATGTGGCTTTAATTCAAACGCTCGCTTGACTCGCTTTGCGGTGCGCGCTAGCTTTCAAACATGTGTTTGAAAGCTGTTTTGAAATCTAGTGCTGCTTTCAACTCCCCGTTTAGGAGAAGTGCTATGCCAAGTTATCAGGCCCCTCTGCGTGATATGCGTTTCGTCATGGACGAAATGCTTGATTATCCTACTCACTACGCTGCATTGCCTGGAGGTGATGACGCTTCACCCGACGTAGTGGCCGCCATTCTGGAAGAGGGCGCGCGCTTTGCTCGTGATGTTCTCCTGCCGATTAATCAAAGCGGCGATGAAGAGGGCTGTGTGCTAGAGGGCGGTGAGGTGAAAGCACCTCAAGGCTTCAAGGAGGCGTACCAGCAGTACGTAGAAGGCGGTTGGCCAAGTCTGGCGGCTGACCCCGAGCACGGTGGGCAAGGGCTGCCGCCTTCGCTTGCTATGGTACTTTCGGAAATGATCTGCGCGACCAATTTGGCTTGGGGCATGTATCCAGGGCTTTCTCATGGTGCCGCTGACGCGCTGCGCCATCATGGCACCGACGAGCAGAAAGCGACGTATCTTACCAAGCTGGTTGAAGGCGTTTGGACGGGCACCATGTGCTTAACAGAGCCTCATTGTGGTACCGATCTCGGGTTAATCAAGACTCGCGCCGTGCCAGCCGCTGGAGAGGCTTATACCATTACCGGCACCAAGATATTTATCTCCGCTGGTGAGCATGACCTGGCCGAAAATATCGTTCATCTGGTTCTCGCCAAACTGCCTGATGCGCCAGAAGGGTCAAAAGGTATTTCACTCTTTGTAGTGCCTAAGTTTTTACCTAATGCGGATGGCAATCCCGGTGAGCGCAATGGGGTAACCTGCGGCTCCCTTGAGCATAAAATGGGCATTCATGGTAACGCGACGTGCGTCATGAACTTTGATGGTGCCACTGGTTATCTGGTTGGATCGCCTAATAAAGGGCTGGCGTGCATGTTTACCATGATGAATGCTGCGCGCCTTGGCGTGGGTATCCAAGGGCTTGGCCTCATTGAAGCCAGTTTTCAAAATTCGTTGAGCTACGCCCGTGACCGCCTACAGATGCGTGGTTTGTCAGGCAAGCAGGCGCCCGAAAAACCTGCCGATCCGATTATCGTTCATCCGGATGTGCGCCGGATGCTGCTAACGCAAAAAGCGTTTGCCGAAGGTGGGCGCATGCTGGTGCTTTACGCCGCCCAGCTGCTGGACACCGTTGAGCTTGGCCAGCCTGGTGAAGAAAAAGAGCGTGCTGAAACCTTGCTGGGACTGCTCACGCCGATCGTTAAAGCGTTTTTAACGGAAGTCGGTTTTGAGAGTACTAATGAAGGCGTGCAGGTTTTTGGTGGTCACGGCTTTATTAAAGAGTGGGGGATGGAGCAGCTAGTGCGTGATGCACGTATTACGCGGCTCTATGAAGGTACTACCGGCATTCAGGCACTCGACCTGTTGGGTCGAAAAGTGCTGATGAGCCAAGGGGAGTCGCTCAAGGTCTTTACCAAAGAGATTCATAAATTCTGTAAAGCCGAGGCTGATAACCCTACGCTTAAAGAGTTCATTACGCCGCTGTCTAAGCTCAACGCAGAGTGGGGTGAGCTTACGATGGGGGTTGGCATGAAAGCGATGCAGGATCGTGAGGAAGTTGGGGCGGCAAGTGTCGACTATCTGATGTATTCCGGCTATGTCACGCTTGCCTACCTGTTTGCGCGTGCTGCTAAGCAAGCATCTGTTGCGCTTGAAGGTGATGATAAGGCGTTTTATACCGCTAAGCTTAATACTGCGCGATTCTACTATCAGCGGCTACTGCCGCGTACGAAAGCGCATGCACAAATGATCCAAGCCGGTGCTGCCAGCCTAATGGCTATTTCCAGCGAAGATTTTGGGTTGGGCTTTGAGATTTAACCGGCAGCTTGTGTAGGCGTGCTCTTGGTACCAGTCAGATGTTTTTGTAAGTACTGTGTTCGGTGGTTTGCGGCAGCCTCTTGCTATGGAGCATATCCATAATGAAGGTTTGCCGCTTTTTTATAGGGCGCTGGATCTTTTTAAAGATAGTGCTTGCCAAACGCCTGGTGAACCCGTAAAGTACGCATCCGCTGCCGGGGACGCCCAGCGTTACCAGCGGTGAGTGAAGGTGAAAACCTTCGGTTTGTCAGGAAGTTAGCGTCGTTTTGGTTGCTTGCTTCACCCGCTAAAAACAGTGGTTGACAAACACCAGGAAATGCGTAGAATACGCCTTCCTCGCTGAGGCAAACGGCTCCGGTCATCGAGTCGAGTGGTTCTCCACTTACCTCAAGCGAAAC